>NZ_JBSFHY010000039.1:0-105886 GCF_053597295.1 Streptomyces sp. NPDC001450 | reverse complement strand
CGCGCCGCACTCTACCGTACCACACTGCCCGACCCCGGCACCGACGACGAAGCGGGCGGGACGGCTCCGGCCGGTCCCGGGTGGCGCCGGACGCGTCCGGCGCCACCCGGTGTCCGGTCAGGTAGTACGCGTACCAGGCCCTTACCGTGCGCAGATAGGCCTCCGAGTGGTTGTAGCCGAGGATCGCCCGGTCCAGGTCGGCGGGGTCCGAGAGATCCCGGCCGCCGGCGCACAGATAGTGGCCGGCGGCGAGCGCCGCGTCGTAGACGTTGTCCGGGTCCGCGTGCCCGTCCCCGTTGCCGTCCGCGCCCCAGCGGGCCCAGGTCGACGGGATGAACTGCAGCGGGCCGACCGCGCGGTCGTACACCGCGTCCCCGTCGTAGGCCCCGGCGTCGGTGTCCGGGACGACGGCGAAGGCACCGCCGGTCAGCCGGGGCCCGAGGATCGGCGTCACGGTCGTGCCGTCCGAGGCCACCCGGCCGCCCCGCGCCTGCCCGGACTCCACCTGACCGATCGCGGCCAGCAGCTGCCAGCGCAGCCGGCAGCCGGGCGCGGTGCGGGCCAGCTCCGCCTCGGCGCGCCGGTACGCGGCGAACACGGTCGAGGGCAGGGCGCCGCCCGGCCCTCCCTGGGCCGAGGCTGCCTCACGGGGCCGCAGCGGGGGCAGATCGGTGCGGTAGGGGGTGTCACCGGACACGCTGGGGCCGTGCTCGGCGGGTGCCGGCTTCCGCGCGGGCTCCGCGGCCTGCGCCGACACCGCCCCCGGCGCCTGGGACGCGGTGAGAGCGGCCATCGCCGCCGCCGCGACCGCCGTACCCCTGGCGCCTCTGAACACGCCCGACCCGAATGTGCGCACTTCGTGGTCCCCTCCCTGTGTGGCTTCCGTCCCCTGCTCTACGCGGACGGGCGGCCCGTCCGTCGCGGGAAGCCGCGGCAGGTCGCAGGAAGCCGGACCTTCTGGGGAGCCCGGGTCGGCACGCATGTCCGTTAAGGTCTCCCCAAGCGGCCGGGGCGGTCCGACCCCCGTGGCCGCGGACCTGGCGGAACGCACGGGTCGGAGCAGATGCCATGGGGGCACAGTGCGACTGAAAGTGGAGTTCACGACCGAGCCCTTCGACCTGGACGAGGCACCCGCGCACGCGCTGGCGGCCCGCGAGGTGATCGAGGCGGCGGAGCTTGACGCGGTGGACGTCGGTCCGTTCGGCAACACGGCGGAGGGCGGCGCCGACGCGGTGCTGACCGCTGTGGACGCGCTGCTGCGCAAGACCCTGGAAGCCGGTGCCACCCGGATCTCGCTGCAGGTCAACGTGATCGGAGCGGGCGAATGACCGGCAACGGGGACGAGCCCTTCATCACGGCCGTGAAGCCGCTGGTCGACGCCATGGGCGGGGAGATGCTCCCGCCCGACGAGGCCGGCCCCGAGGACGTCGTCCTCGCCTGGCAGGGCGTCGACGTCGTCGCCGTACGCCTGCCCCAGCTCGCCGACTCCCTCGACCACATCCTCGCCGCCATGGAGCGCAAGCAGGGCAGGCCTTTGGCCGACCTGGACCGCAAGTCCAAGCAGGAGGTCGTGCGGATACTTGAGGCGCGGGGCGCCTTCGCCGTGCGGCACGGCGTGGAGACCGTGGCGAGTGCGCTGGGCGTCAGCCGCTTCACGGTTTACAACTACCTCAACCGGGAGAAGGGCGCCTGACGACCCCCAGGTGCCTCTCGGGCTTGTTACGCGGAATTTTCAACAAAGTGTTGACGTCGTGTTTCGGAGGGCGTTAGCTGTTCGCAGCCCGATCAGCACGAAGGCCGTTTCCGGCCACGGAGGCTCCCGTGACTACGTCTTCCACGCCCCCGGGCCTGGCCCGGTTCAACGTCCTGGAGGAGCACGCGGCCCTCGCCGCCCTCCACGAGGCGTGCGCCTCCACCGAGTGGGGCCGGCGGCTGCTCGCCGCCCGCCCGTACGCCACCGCCGACGACCTCTGCGCCGCCAGTGACGCCGCCATGACCGAGCTGAGCACCGCCGACCTGGAAGAGGCGATGGCCGGCCACCCGCCGATCGGCCGCCCCAAGCCCGGCGACCCGGCCTCCGCGCGGGAGCAACGCGGCATGGCCGGAGCGTCCGAGGAGCTCAAGACGGAGATGCTCGAACTGAACCTGGCCTACCAGGAGAAGTTCGGCCATGTCTTCCTGATCTGCGCCACCGGTCGTACCGGCGAGCAGATGCGGGACGCGGTCAAGGAGCGGATCGGCAACTCGCCGGAGCAGGAGCGGGAGATCGTCCGCACCGAGCTGGGCAAGATCAACCGCATCCGACTGGCCCGACTCGTCGAAGAGGACGCCTGAGACCATGAGCACCAGCACCACCGCCTCCGTGTCCACGCACATCCTGGACACCTCCGTCGGCCGCCCCGCCGAGGGCGTCGCCGTCCAGCTCGCCGCCCGCGCCGGGCAGCGCGCCCATTACGGGCACGGCGGGGACTGGCAGGCGCTCGGCGGCTCCGTGACCGACGCCGACGGCCGGTGCAAGGACCTTCCGGACCTGCCGGAAGGCACGACACACGTACGGCTCGACTTCGCGGTCGAGGCGTATTTCGAGAAGAAGCAAGCCGATGCGCAGCAGGACGCCCCCGCGAATCGGGACAGCGGTGCCGTGTTCTTCCCCGAGGTGGCGATCACTTTCGCCGTGAACCCCGGGGAGCACTACCACGTACCGCTGCTGCTCAACCCGTTCGGCTACTCCGTTTACCGAGGGAGCTAGCTAAATGACTGTCAATTCCCGCCCTGCCCGCCCTGTGATCCTGGGACAGAACCAGTACGGCAAGGCCGAGAACCGAGTCGTGAAGATCACGCGGGACGGCGCCACCCACCACATCAAGGACCTCAACGTCTCCGTGGCGCTGAGCGGCGACATGGACGAGGTCCACTACTCCGGCTCCAACGCCAACGTCCTGCCGACCGACACCACCAAGAACACGGTGTACGCGTTCGCCAAGGAGCACGGCATAGAGTCCGCCGAGCAGTTCGGCATCCACCTCGCCCGGCACTTCGTCACCTCGCAGGAGCCGATCAAGATCGCGCGGATCCGCATCGAGGAGTACGCCTGGGAGCGGATCGAGACCTCCGACGCCAACTCCAAGTTCATCGGCGCGGACGAGGTCAAGCACTCCTTCGTCCGCAAGGGCCAGGAGACCCGCGTCACCCAGATCACCTACGACGGTGAGAAGTGGGAGGTCATCTCCGGCCTGAAGGACCTGGTCGTGATGAACTCGACCAACTCCGAGTTCTGGGGCTACGTCAAGGACAAGTACACGACCCTGCAGGAGGCGTACGACCGCATCCTGGCCACCCAGGTCTCCGGCCGCTGGCGGTTCAACTGGACCGACGACGAGCAGAAGATGCCCAACTGGGACAAGTCCTACGAGCAGGTCAGGAAGCACATGCTCCAGGCCTTCGCCGAGACGTACTCCCTGTCCCTGCAGCAGACGCTGTACCAGATGGGCGCGCGCATCATCAACAACCGCAGCGAGATCGACGAGGTCCGCTTCTCCCTGCCGAACAAGCACCACTTCCTCGTCGACCTCGAGCCCTTCGGGCTCAAGAACGACAACGAGGTCTACTTCGCCGCCGACCGGCCCTACGGCCTGATCGAGGCCACCATCCTCCGGGACGGCTGCGAGCCGAAGATCCCGGTGGATCTCACCAACCTCTGATCTCCGCACTTTCGGCACCCGTGGCCGGGGTGACGCACCTGCTCAGGTCCCCGGCCACGGCACTCAAACTCCCTAGGGTCCTGCCGTGCCCTCCCACTTCAGTCCACTGAGCGAAAAGGACGAATCATGGCAGCAGCCCAGCGCATCGTCATCGAGAACTGTTCGATCGCGACCGTCGACGCCACCGACACCGAGTACGCCTCCGGGTACGTGGTCATCGCCGGCAACCGCATCGAGGCGGTCGGCGCGGGCAAGGCCCCCGAGGGCCTGGAGAACGTCGTACGCCGTATCGATGCCACCGGGCATCTCGTGACCCCCGGCCTGATCAACACCCACCACCACTTCTACCAGTGGATCACCCGGGGCCTGGCCACGGATCACAACCTCTTCAACTGGCTGGTCGCGCTCTACCCCACCTGGGCGCGCATCGACGAGCCGATGGCGTACGCGGCGGCCCAGGGCTCGCTCGCGATGATGGCCCGCGGCGGCGTCACCACCGCCATGGACCACCACTACGTCTACCCGCAGGGCTCCGGCGACCTGTCCGGCGCGATCATCCGCGCCGCACGCGAGATGGGCGTCCGCTTCACCCTGGCCCGCGGCTCCATGGACCGCAGCGAGAAGGACGGCGGCCTGCCCCCGGACTTCGCCGTCGAGACCCTCGAGGGCGCCCTCACCGCGACCGAGGCGACCGTCAAGGAGCACCACGACGCCTCCTTCGACGCGATGACCCAGGTGGCCGTGGCCCCCTGCTCGCCGTTCTCCGTCTCCACCGAACTCCTGCGTGAAGGTGCCGAGCTGGCCCGCCGCCTCGGCGTGCGCCTGCACACCCACGGCTCGGAGACGGTCGAGGAGGAGAAGTTCTGCCACGAGCTGTTCGGCATGGGCCCGACCGACTACTTCGAGTCCACCGGCTGGCTCGGCGAGGACGTGTGGATGGCGCACTGCGTCCACATGAACGACTCCGACATCGCCGCCTTCGCCCGGACCAGGACCGGTGTGGCACACTGCCCGTCCTCCAACGCCCGCCTCGGAGCCGGCATCGCCCGGGTCCCCGACATGCTGAAGGCGGGCGTCCCGGTAGGCCTCGGCGTCGACGGCACCGCCTCCAACGAGTCCGGTGAACTCCACACCGAACTGCGCAACGCCCTGCTGATCAACCGCCTCGGCAGCCACCGCGAGGCCGCGCTCAACGCCCGCCAGGCGCTGCGCCTCGGCACCTACGGCGGCGCCGAGGTGCTCGGCCGCGCGGCCGAGACCGGCTCGCTGGAGGCCGGCAAGCTGGCCGACCTGGTGCTGTGGAAGCTGGACACCCTCGCCCACGCCTCCATCGCCGACCCGGTGACCGCGCTGGTCTTCGGAGCGGCGGCCCCGGTCACCGCCTCCTTCGTGAACGGACGTCAGATCGTCGCGGACGGCCGCCTGCTGACCGCCGACGAGGACGCCATCGCCCGCTCCACGCGGGACGAGGCCCAGCGCCTGGCGCGGATCGCCGCCCAGAGCTGAGCCACCGCCGGACTCCGGCCGGGAGGGACGGCTCCCGGTCGGCAGCCGTGGACCCGAGCGGGGTCCATGGCGGCCGTCTCCGGGGCGCGCGTGTTCACGCGCGCCCCGGAACGGTCACCGTCCCCAGGCCCCCGAAGGGCCTCCGGTCCCGCACGACCGCGCACCACCTCCCTGAAACCCACGTCAGAGCCGACGTGTCTAACCGACCGGAGGAGCCGCCGTGTCCGCTCAGATCGTTGACCCCGTCGACGAGACCCACCCAGTCGACGAGAAACTTCCCGCACTCAAGATGGCGACGAGCGGCCTGCAGCACGTGGCCGCCATGTACGCCGGAGTCGTCGCCCCGCCCCTGATCGTCGGCGCGGCCGTAGGCCTGACCGGCACCGAACTCACCTTCCTCACCGGCGCCTGCCTGTTCACCGCGGGCCTCGCCACCTTCCTGCAGACCCTCGGCATATGGAAGATCGGCGCCCGGCTGCCCTTCGTCAACGGCGTCACCTTCGCCGGGGTGGCCCCCATGACGGCGATCGTCGCCTCCGCGCACGACAAGTCAGACGCGCTGCCGGTCATCTTCGGCGCCGTGATCGTCGCAGGCCTCCTCGGCTTTCTGGCGGCCCCCTTCTTCAGCAAGGCGGTCCGCTTCTTCCCGCCGGTCGTCACCGGTACGGTCATCACCCTGATCGGCGTCTCCCTCCTGCCGGTCGCCTTCAACTGGGCCCAGGGCCCCAACCCCGCCGCGCACGACTACGGTTCGGCCACCAACCTCACCCTGGCCGGCATCACCCTCCTGATCGTCCTGTCCCTGCGCCGCTTCACCCGCGGCTTCGTGAAGCAGATCGCGGTCCTGCTGGGCCTGATCGCCGGCACGCTGGTGGCGATACCTTTCGGGGTCACGGACTTCGGCCCGGTGGCGGACGCGGACGTGATCGGCTTCCCGACCCCGTTCCACTTCGGCGCACCGCAGTTCCAGGTCGCCGCGATCCTGTCGATGTGCGTGGTGATGGTGGTCTCGATGACCGAGTCCACGGCCGACATGCTCGCGCTCGGCGAGATCGTCGAACGCCCGGCGGACGAGCGGACCATCGCGGCGGGCCTGCGCGCCGACACCCTCGGCTCAGCCCTCAGCCCCCTCTTCAACGGCTTCATGTGCAGCGCCTTCGCGCAGAACATCGGGCTGGTCGCCATGACCCGCATCCGCAGCCGCTTCGTCGTCGCCGTCGGCGGCGGCTTCCTGGTCCTGATGGGCCTGTGCCCCATGGCCGCCTCGCTGATCGCGGTCGTCCCGCGTCCCGTCCTCGGCGGAGCCGGCGTCGTCCTCTTCGGCTCGGTGGCGGCCAGCGGCATCCAGACCCTGGTCCGGGCCGGCCTGGAGAAGGACAACAACGTCCTGATCGTCGCGGTGTCCCTGGCCGTGGGACTGATCCCCATCACCGCACCGAACTTCTACCACGCCTTCCCGGAGACGGCGAGGATCGTCCTCGACTCGGGCATCTCGACGGGCTGCGTGGCGGCGGTCCTGCTGAACCTGGTCTTCAACCACCTGGGCAAGGGCCGTGAGGCGGAGGACGTGACCCACCCGATGGAATCCGGGGAGGAACTCGCCCCGGCGCACTGACCCGGCACACTGATGGCACGGGGTACGGCGGATGCCGTACCCCCCGCCGCCGTTTGGGGCAGGCTTGGCCGCATGAACGAGTCCGGCCGTGTCGAGGCCTTCAGCGACGGTGTGTTCGCCATCGCCATCACCCTGCTCATCCTGGAGATCAAGGTCCCCGAGGTCGGCGAACACGGCGGCCTCTGGCACGCGTTGGGCGCCCAATGGCCTTCCTACGCCGCCTACGTGGTCAGCTTCCTGGTCATCGGCATCATGTGGATCAATCACCACCAGGTGTTCAGCTACGTCGCCCGCGTCGACCGCACGCTGATGTTCCTCAACCTGCTGGTGCTGATGGTGGTCGCCGCGGTCCCGTGGCCGACGGCGATGCTCGCGGAGTACCTGCGCGAGGACAAGGCCTCACACGTGGCCGCCGCCGTCTACAGCCTGGTGATGGTGGCGATGGCCCTCACCTTCCAGGCCCTGTGGTGGCACCTCACCCGCACCGGCCACCTCTTCGACTCCCGCGTGGACGTCCCCGCGGCCAGAGCCACGCGCGCCCGCTTCGCCCTGGGCTCCCTGGCCTACCCGATAACGGTGGGCCTGGCCTTCGTCTCGGCCCCCCTCACCCTCGCCGCCCACGGCCTGATCGCCCTCTACTACGGCTTCAACCAGGTCCCGGTGCCTACGCGGCAGGACCCGGCCACGCCATGAGGCTGGCGAGCAGTTCGGCCTGTTCGACGCCGTCGTCGAGGGCGTGGTGCGTGTGCCGGCGGCGGGACAGCAGATGCCTCGGCATCGTGCCCTTGGCCACCGCCCGCAACGGCAGCCCCGCCTTGGTCGCGTACAGCGTCTTCATGTCCAGGCAGCCCGAGTGGCCGAAGGGGCTCTCGCCGGTGAAGCGGATCAGGTACCAGTACAGGAACGTCCAGTCGTACGACGCCGGATACCCGCACATCACCGGCTGCGCGCCCGCGCTCACCTCGCGGACCCAGGCGCTGAACTCGGCGAGGACCACGCCCGGTTCCGCGGCCTCGGTCTGCAGTCGTGCCCGGTCCAGGCCGCTGACCGCCAGTGCTTCGGGGACGAACTCGTCGGAGATGGGCCGGAGTTCGCGGTAGAAGGTCTGCTGCTCGGGGTCGGCCGCGCGGAAGCCGTCGGCGTCCTGGGTGCCGGCGACGGCCGCGCCCAGGCTGAGCATCGAGTACGGCCCCGGGATCGGGCCGTCGGCCTCGATGTCGACGGAGATGTAGCGGCTGGGCTTGACGCGTCGTGCGGGCATGGGAACGGAGCATGGCAGGTGGGTGCCGTGTTGTGCATCCGGATTCAGGCGCGGGGCCCGCGCGGCACGGCTTCACGCGCATGGTGATGGTCTCGAGGTGGCTGCGGTGGCCATGTAACTAGCCTCTCTCTTGGATTTCGGCGGTTGGACATCCAGTCGAGCATCCAGGAACTAACCTGTAAAGAATTCTTTGAAGGTTAGGTTGCGCGGCGCTTCAGGTCGACGCCGGGCTCGAAGCCGCCTCACCACTCGTGATCGCGGAATCGCGGCGGCACCGACACAGAACTAGGCTCGGTCCGAGCGCACACATCACGGCGCCATGAGGGACTGCCCCGGCCGGCCACCCCCGCAGGAGGTCCGCAATGGCGACGCTGCTGTCCGTCAACGTGGGGACGCCCAAGGACGTGTCCTGGCAGGGAAGGACCGTCCACACCGGAGCCTGGAAGGCCCCCGTCCAGGGCTCTCGTATGGTCCGGCGGCTGAACGTCGAGGGAGACGGCCAGGGAGATCTGGCCGGGCACGGCGGCGAGATCCGCGCCGTCCTCGTCTACCAGCTGCAGTCCTACCAGTACTGGCAGAGGCAGCTCGGTCGCGACGACCTGACCTTCGGGATCTTCGGGGAGAACTTCACCGTCGACGGCCTGCCCGACGACGAAGTGTGCATCGGCGACCGGTACCGCATCGGCGAAGCCGAGTTCGAAGTCACCCAGCCGCGTGTCACCTGCTACCGCGTCGGCATGCGCCTGGGCGAACCCACCATGGCCGCCCTGCTGGTCGCCCACCACCGCCCCGGCTTCTACCTGCGCGTGATCACCGAGGGACACGTCCAAGCCGGCGACGAGATCACCCTCACCCGCAGGGGCCCGGAAGAACTCAGTGTCGCCGACACCGACGCGCTGCTCTATCTGCCCGACCGTGACCCGGCAAAGCTGCGCAGAGCACTCAACATCCCCGCCCTCAGCCCCGGATGGCAGCAGTCCTTCCGCGAACTCGCCGCCACCCAGCAGCCCGAGCAGGAACCGGGATGGCCGGGCTTCAAGACCATGCGCGTCGCCCGCATCGTCCCCGAGACCCCCACCATCTCCTCGATCTACCTCGACACCACCGACGGCACACCCCTACCCGAGGCCCGTCCGGGCCAGTACCTCTCCATCCGCCTCGCAGTCGGCGATGCCGCCCCCGCGGTGCGCAGTTACTCCCTGTCCTCCGCACCCACGGCCGATACCTACCGCATCAGTGTCAAGCACGAGCCCCACGGGCAGGTCAGCGGCTACATCCACGGCACGCTCCGGCCCGGCGAGCTGGTGGACATCGCCAGCCCACGCGGGACGTTCGTACTCGAAGAAGGCACCCGCCCGGTCGTCCTCGTCTCCGCAGGGATCGGCGCCACTCCGGTACTCGCCATGCTCCATCAGCTCGCCGCCACCCGGGACCCACGCTCTGTCTGGTGGATCCACACCGCCCACGACCGCGCTCACCACGCCTTCGCGGGCGAGAGCCACGGACTCCTGGCGCAGCTACCCGACGGCCACGAGCACATCTACTACACCGCCGAAGCCCCACTTCCGGGCGAGGCCCACATCGCCCAGGGCCGCCCGAGTGCCCTCTCGCTGGCGGCGCTGGGCATCCCCGCCGACGCGGACGCCTACCTCTGCGGACCGGCCGCCTTCATGGACGACCTCGGCGGCTTCCTGCGCGAGCACGGTCTGCGCCCCGAGCAGATCCATACGGAACAGTTCAGCGCCCTCCCCGCCGTCAACCCCGGCATGACGCCCACGGCCGCCGTCCGACCGCACCAACCACCCGGCCCCCCGGGCACCGGTCCGCTCGTCACCTTCGCCCGCAGTGGGATCACCACCCCCTGGTCGCCGGCCCGTGCCGCGCTCCTCGATCTCGCCGAAGCCTGCGACATCCCCACCCGCTGGTCCTGCCGCACCGGTGTCTGCCACACCTGTATCACCCACCTCGTGGCAGGCGAGGTCGCCTACACCACCCCGCCCCTCGAACTCCCCGAACCCGGCACCGTCCTGGTCTGCTGCAGCGAACCGACTTCCGAAGTCGTCCTCGACCTCTGACCGACCGGCAACGGCACGGCCGGCCGGTGTCCGGCCCGGCATCCGGATTCAGCCGTGCAGCCCCGCCTGGCACGGGGACGTCGCGGGCAGCCGACCCGCGAAGTACGAGCGGGGTGGGACGCCCATCAGGGCGCGGAAGTCGGACGTCATGTGGGACTGGTCGTAGTAGCCGGTGGTGGCGGCCAGTTCGGACCAGGGGGCGGTCGTGGCGCGGTCGATGACCGTGCGGACGCGGTTGATGCGGGCGTAGTGCTTGGGGGAGACGCCGACACCATCGGTGAAGAGGTTGCGCAACTGGCGTTCGCTCACGGCCAGTTCGCGGGCCACGTCGCGGACCTGTGCGGGTGCCCGGTCCGTTCCGGCCGACAGCGCGTCGACCCCTGCCCGCAGGAGGGCCGTTCGGGCGGGGTCCGTTGCGGCGGACAGCAGCTCGGGCAGCGCCTCGGCGAGGTGCGGCACCGCCTCCCGCGGATCCAGCCACCGCACCTCGCGCGCGAGCCGGCGTGCCGCCCGGCCCGGCAGCCTGTCCAGCGGTACGACCCGGCCGGCCAGCTCGGCCGCCGGGACACCCAGCAGCGGACGGGCCGTGCCGGGTGCGAGGCGCAGCTCCACACACGAGACATGGGCCTTGCCCTCGTAGTACCCGGCGCGCACTCGGGGTCCGACGGCCAGGACGTCGCGGTGGCCGTCCGGACCCACACGGAGCACCACTTTGGTGACCGCGTCGGGAAGGTGGACGAAGGCCTCGGCGGGCGGGTCGGCGACGGACACGGTCCGCACCCCCGTGATCCAGGGGCGCAGGGCCTCGGGCGTGGTCAGGGCCTGCTCGGCGGTGGCGTTCGGCACCCCTCCACCGTACGGGCGCCGCACCGCCCTGCGGGCGGGCCAACCGTGCCGGAATTTCCAAGAGACGGGCAGCCCGTTCACCCCACCGTGGACCACATGATTCTGGTGACGGGTGCCACGGGCACCATCGGAAGTGACGTGGTACGGCAGCTCGCGGCGCGCGGCGAGAAGGTGCGTGCCCTGACCCGCGACCCGGCGAAGGCCCGGGTGCCCGCCGGGGTGGAGGTGGTGCGCGGGGACTCCCTCGACCCCGGCTCCCTGGACGGCGCGATGGCGGGGGTGACGGCCGCGTTCCTCCTCCGTCCCCCGGGGCCGGAGGAGGGACACGATCTGGCGCTGGTCGCGGCCGCGCGGGCGGCGGGCGTACGCAGGCTGGTGAAGCTCTCCGCCATCGGAACCGGCGATCCCGAGGTCGGCCCGGCAGGTCTGTGGCACGTGGCGGGAGAGCGGGCGGTGCGGGAGAGCGGAACCGAGTGGACGGTCCTGCGGCCCTCGTCGTTCGCCTCCAACACGCTCAGCTGGGTCCAGGCGATCGGGCGGGGCGACCCGGTGCCGAACATGACCGGCGACGGGAAGTCGGGTGTGATCGACCCGCGGGACGTGGCCGAGGGGGCGGTGCGGGCGCTGGTCGACCACCGGCACGCGGGGCGGACCTACACGCTGACCGGGCCCGAGGCGATCAGCGTTGCCGGCCAGGCAGCCGTGCTCGCCTCCGTGCTCGGCCGCCCGGTCACCACCCGGGACCTCTCGCCGGAGGAGACACGCGAACATCTGCTGACCGCCTGGGGTTTCGGCGAGGCGCAGGCGGACGGCGTCCTGACCGGCACCGCCTTCGTCCGCGGCGGGGGCAACGCGGTCGTCACCGGGGATGTGCCGCAGATGCTGGGCAGGCCGGCCAGGACGTACCGGGAGTGGGTGGAGGACCACAGCGGGGCGTTCAGCGGGGAGTGACGGGGGAGTCGGCGCTCGGGCGCAGCACCGCGGCCGCCAGCGCCAGCGCCGCCACCGCGAATCCCGTCGCCACGCGGAACGCCAGCCGGTATCCCTCCGCCGTGGCCGGGATCAGGTCCGCGCCCTGGTCGAGCAGGGAGTCGGTGCGGCTCGCGGCCAGCGTGGTCAGGGCCGCCAGGCCCAGCGAACCCCCCACCACCTGCGTGGTGTTGAACAGCCCGGACGCCAGTCCCGCGTCCTCCTCCCGGGCCCCGGACATCGCCAGCCCGGTCAGCGCGGGCATCGCCGCCGCGAACCCGGCGGACAGCAACAGCAGAGGCGGCAGTACGTCGACGGGGTACGAACCGTCGGCGGGGGCGCGGCCGAGCAGGGCCGTCCCGGTGGTGATCAGCACCAGCCCGGTCAGCAGCACCCGGTAGCCGCCGAAGCGGGCCACGGTCCGTGCCGACAGGCCCAGCATCAGCAGACCGATGGCGATCGGGGCCGGAAGGAAGGCGGTCCCGGTCGCCAACTCGCCGTAGCCGAGCACGCGTTGCAGATACAGCGCCCCGATGAACTGGAAGCCGTACATGGTGCCGATCATCAGCACCTGGACCACGTTCGCGCCGGTCAGCAGCCGGGAGCGGAACAGGCGCAGGCGCAGGAGGGGGCGGGTCGCCCGGGCCTGGCGGAGGGTGAACGCCGTGAACAGGGCGAGTGCCAGGACCGTCAGGAGCAGGGTGACGGTCAGGGAGCGGGTTCCGGCGCCGACGATGACGTACACCGTGAGCATCAGCGCACCCGTGACCAGAGCGGCCCCCGGATAGTCGGCGCCCCTGCCGAGTCCGGCACCGCGCTCGGGGGTGAGGACGCGCACCGCCGCCAGCCAGGCGGCCGCGCCGATCGGCAGGTTGATCAGGAAGATCCAGTGCCAGTTCAGCGTCTGGGTGAGGGCGCCGCCGAGGAAGGTGCCGAGCGCCCCGCCCGCCGCCCCGACCGCGCTGAACACCGCGATGGCACGTGCCTGTTCCCGCGGCTCGGGGAAGAGGGCGACGAGCATGCCGAGGACCACGGCCGAGGCCATCGCCCCGCCGACGCCCTGCAGCGCCCGGGCCGCGATCAGCACGCCCTGCCCGGTCGCCGTCCCGCACAGCACCGAGGCCGCGGTGAACACGGCGAGCCCCGAGGTGAACATCCGCTTGCGGCCGACCAGGTCACCCATTCGGCCCACCAGCAGGAGAAGCCCACCGAAGGCGATCAGGTACGCGTTGACGACCCAGGCGAGGCCCGGACCGCTGAAACCCAGGTCGTTCTGGATGGCGGGCATCGCCACGGTGACGATGTTGCCGTCCAGGACCGTCATCAGCGTGCCCGCGCACAGGACTGCGAGGGACGTCCAGCGGGAGTACGTTCGTGAAGGTGCCACCGTTGCCGGTGACGGGCTGTTCTCGATCGCGGCTGACATGGCTCCCCGTTCTTCATGCGCACCTTGGTGCACGACTTGTAACGGGGTACATCGTGGGTGACCATGAAGGCGGGCGTAAGGAGGCAGTCCGATGTCCCAGAGGAACACTGGTGTTACCGTCCAGGCAGTGAACGCGCAGGCGTGTCCCGTCCGCGAAGTTCTTGACAGGGTGGCCGGCAAGTGGAGCGTGCAGATCCTCGTCGCAGCCGCCCAGGGGCCCATCCGTTTCACGGAGTTGGAGCGCGGTATCGAGGGCATCAGCCGCCGCATGCTCACGCTGACCCTGCGCAACCTGGAGCGGGACGGCCTGGTGACCCGTACCGTGCATCCGACGGTGCCGCCGAAGGTGGAGTACGAACTCACCCCAGTCGCACTTGAGTTGCACGAGACGCTGCAGCGGCTGACCGCCTGGGCCGAGCACAACAGGGTGTACATCGCCGAGGCGCGGGCGGCCTACGACGCCGAGCACCAGCCGGAGTTGCTCGACGCGTAGGCCCTGGGCGGCTAGAGGCCGAAGAGACTGAGGTCCGCGGCCAGCTCCTTGAACACCTCGTCGGGGTCGGCGATCAGCCTGCGCTCCTTAAGGTTCAGCAGGCCGCCCACCGCGACGATCTCGGCCGCCACCGTGCCGTCGGTCTTGCGTATCTCCTGCCGGATCCGGAAGGTCTTGCCGCCGCTCCACTCGAACTCGCAGGTCACGTCGACCTCGTCACCGGCGAGCAGCTCGCGTTTGTAGCGGATCGTCGTCTCCAGCGCCACCGGGCCGACACCCCGGCCGACAAGCCCCGCCTGGGTGATCCCGGCGGCCTGGAGCAGCGACCAGCGGGCGTGCTCCGCGTAGTTGATGTACACCGCCTGGTTGAGGTGCCCCTGCACGTCGGTCTCGTAGCCGCGGACGGTCACACGGACGGAAAACGGTTCGGTCACTGCTTGCCCTTCTCGCGTTCGAATCTCCGGTCGACCGATCTTGGCACGCCGCTCACGCCCGGCGCGGTGAGGCCAGCAGATAGCGCACCCGGGTGCGCGGCTCGGTGTACTCGCCGGCCTGCCAGCCCGCCCGCTCCAGCGTGACGGCACACGCCCGCAGCAACTCCTCGTCCGGCGCGTACACGGCGACCGCTTCCGGCTGCGGGGTCGCGCGCACCCGGTAGCCCTCCCCGTCCGGCCCCGCCGGCCGGTGCCCGGCCGCCTCCAGGGCGAGCGCGGCGGCCCGCACCAGATGCGTCCGCTCCCAGCCGCAGGGGCGGTCCGTCGCACCGCCCGGGTTGGTCATCCGGCGCAGCTCCAGCAGCCCCTGCCAGGCGCTGTGCACCTCCCGCAGCCGTGCCGCACCGGACGCGGGCACCTCCTCCTCACCGCCGACGCGCGCCGCGAAGACACCCGCGGACGGTGCGGGCTCTTCCGGGGCGGCCTCGGGCACCGCCTCGCGTATGCGGTGGCCCGCGGGGGTGAGGAAGTGATCGTGCGGCGGGCGCGGATGCCGGAAGGCGAGCCCCCGCTTGACCAGCGCGGCCAGCTGCGCCTCCGTCCCGCGCAGCCGCCCGGTGACCGCGTCGGCACCCTCGATCACCCGCCGCTGCGCAGCGGTCGGCGGTCGCGTCACGGCGTCCTCCCTCCGCCCCGTCAGCGTCCTGGAACCGCCAGGTGAACGGCCCATTCGAAGCGTACGACCGGGGTCTGACAACGGGGTCTGGCACCGGGCTGGGGTCGTCGAGGTCCGTGGGGCTGGGGCGGTGTGCGTGGCTGGGGCCGGCGATGGGCCGGCGCCGGGTGGGTCGGTGTGTGCGGATGGGCCGGGGCTGTCGGAGTCTGCTGGGCGGATCGGTGCGTACGGCCGGGAGTGACGACGGCCGGAGCCCAGGCGCGTCACTTTGGGGTGGGGCACGACCGGGAGCGACGACGGGCGGGGCCGGCCTCGGCCCTCCGGGTGGATCAGTCGTGCGGCCGCACGTTCCACCCCGCCACCACCGGACGCCCGTGCTCCGTGCCGAGGCGGCACAGTGAGCCCGTGGCCAGTTGGAAGAGGGCCCCGTGCTGGGGGCGCAGGCCGAGGCGGCGGGCGGTGAGGACGCGTAGGAAATGGCCGTGGGCGACCAGGACGACGGCCCCGTCGGTGTCGGCGAGCGCGGCGTCCACCTTGACCAGCATCCGGTCGGCGCGCTCCCCGACCTGCTCCGGACTCTCCCCGGGATGCTCGGGCGGGCCCGGCGCGACGCCGTCCGTGAACAGGGACCAGTGGGGCCGGGTGCGCTGGATCTCGACGGTGGTGGTGCCCTCGTACCCGCCGTAGTCCCATTCGTGCAGGTCGGCGTCGACCCGGGCGTCGTGGATCCCGAGCAGTGCGGCGGTCTCCCGGGCCCGCCGCAGGGGGCTGACGAAGGTGACGCCGATGCGCTGCGAGCGGATCAGCGGCACCAGCTCGCGCGCCTCCTCCCGCCCGTGCTCGGTGAGGGGTACGTCGGTCCAGCCGGTGTGCCGTCCGGATCGCGACCACTCGGTCTCACCGTGCCGGACGAGAAAGAGGTCACCCACGTCAGCGCCCTTCCCGCTCGCTTGCCAGCACCGTGTCACACGGTCATGGCGCCCCGCAGGACGGACTGGGCCAGACGGGCCGCCGCGCTCTGCTCCCCGCCTACGCGCGATGCGGCGGAGCCATGGACAGGGTCTCGCCGCAGGCGTCGATCACGGTGGTCTTCCGGTGCCGGTCCAGGACCGGGACGACGGCGCGGTCGGAGTCGTGCGGGGCCCAGACCACCGCCTCGCTCTGCCGCACGCACCAGTCGCCGGCACCCTTCGTACCGCGGGGTGTGTAGTGCAGGTCGACGGTGACCGTCGCCTTCGCGGTGAGCGGGAAGGAGGCGGGGTGCCCGGGTCCTGTGCCGTCGATGCTCTCGGCCTTCCCGTTGTGGATCTCGATGCCCGGGTAGCCGTTGAAAACACAGGTGTCCGGGCCCTTGTTGACGGCGGTCAGCCGCGCGTCGGCCCGGCTGCCGCCCTGCTCCTTGCCGAGCAGGACCAGCGTCCACTTCAGGGACGCGGTCCGGCAGTTGCCCGGTTTCGTGTTGTCGTGCGCTTCGGTGGTGGTGCCGCAGGCCGTCAGGGCCAGTCCGGCCATGAGGACGGCCAGGCCGCCGGTCAGACGAGTCGTGGCTCGCATGGTTCCCCCTGAACCTTGGGAGGGTGAGTGGTCAAGTGCCGGGGTAGACCAGCGTGTTCTCCGTGCCGAGAGCCTTGGCGCCGGTGTCGGCGTACAGGGTCGTCTCGCCGTCGGACCAGCGGACGATCAGGTCGTCACTGGTGCGGTTGGCGGTGTAGTCGCCCGCCGTCATGACCAGGTCGTGCTTCCACAGGGCGTTCGGGCCGCGCAGGCGCGATTCGGTGCCCAGTTTTGCGGGCGAGGTGCCCACATAGGTGTCGAGTTCGCCGTCCGCCCAGCGGACGAGGACGTCCCAGGTGGCCTTGCCGCTGAAGTTTCCGCTGGTGAGCAGAGTGGCGTTCTTCCAGGTGCCGTTCGGCGCCAGCAGGCGCTTCTCGGCGCCGAAGCCGCCGGCGCCGACGGAGGTGTAGAGGGTCAGTTCGCCGTCGGTCCAGCGGACCAGCAGGTCGCCTGCGCGGGTGCCGCGGTGGAACCGCCCGGCCGAGATCTGGGCGGCGTTCTTCCAGACCGAGCCGGGCTTCGCCATCCGGACCTCCCGGCCCAGGCCCGAGGCGCTGACGTCCGGGTATAGGGTGACCTCCCCGTCGGACCAGCGCACCAGCAGGTCGGACAGATCCCCACCGGTGAAGTCCCCGCCGGTGATCGTCCGGGCGTGTGTCCAGGTGGAGTTGGCCGGCCGCAGCCGCTTCTCGGGCCGGAACCCGCCTTTGCCGTCACCGGGATACAGCGTGGTCTCGCCGTCGGACCGGACCACGACCAGGTCACTGCGGTGATCGCCCGTGTAGTCACCGGAGGCGGACAACTTGGCGTGCTGCCACTGGCGCGCTCCGCCCGGAAGTCTGGCCTCGATCCCCTTGTACGGCGGCAGGTCGGACGGCGGGTCCTGCCCCGCGACGGCGTAGGCGAGGAGGTTGGCGGCGTCGGCGCCGAACGCCGGGGCGTAGCTGATGTAGTCGACGTTCGCGTCGTTGCCGCCGCCGTTGTAGCCACCGAGGTTGCCGATGACATGCCCGGTGGTGGCGCCGTCCTTGTAGTCGGTGATCCACGGGCTGCCGGAGACACCGCCGTAGTAGCCGCCGCAGGTCATGGACATCTGCCGGTACCCGGGGAGTTGCTTCGTCGGCACGGTGCACTTGAGGGCGCGTCCGGCGCCGTTGTGCGCGTGCGACGGGTACCCGACCACCGTGACGCCCCGGTGCGTGTAGCCGGACGCCCGGGTGAAGGTCAGCCCGCCGCCCACGGCGTCCTGGAGCTGCTTGCCCTGCTGGTTCGCCGAGACCCGGGCGAACGCGGTGTCCAGGTCGGACCAGGGCTTCTTGGTGGTCGTCGAGCCGTGGTCGGGGACATAGCGCGGGTCGATGAAGATGTGCTGGATGTGGAAGATGCCGTAGGGCTGCCGGTCGGGGCCCGCTCCCTTGACGAACTTCGGGACGAAGATGTAGTCGCTCTTCATGCTCAGCCCGCAGTGGGCCGCGGTGAGCACGATGTTCTTCGAGGCGGTGGCGATCACGCTGCCGGTGCAGTGCCAGGCGGTGCCGCTCGGCCCGTCGGAGCCGAAGAACGTTCCCACGAGACGGGTCCCGCCGAACGGGGTGCCCGTGGGCCGGGCTGCCGCCGCCGCACCCGGCCTGCCGGACACGGACGGCGCCGACCGGACCTCGTCCAGCGGCCGGGCGCCCGCCATGCGCCGCGCGGTCCAGAACCGGGCGGCTTCCTGGGCTTCCTTTCCTGCTTCCGCCTTCACGGGCGGGGTCGGAGACGGCGAGGGTGATGCGGCCCGTGCGGCCGGAGCCGCGAGTGCGAGTATCGCCGCGGACAGGACGGTGACGACCGTCCTGCCTCTTCGGTATGACAACAAGTACGTTCCCCCTGGTTCACGAAAGCCGGACCAGGGGGACGAGTGGTCGCCGGTGCGACGCTGGTCAGGCGCACGCACGCGGACGGCTTCGCCGCGAACTCCGGTGGATCCCCCCGGTCGTGCCGCCGCCGGATGACGACGGGAACCAGGTGATCTTCCCATACATCAGTGCGAAGCCCTCCGTTGGTGCAAAGCCCCCCCCGTCGGCGCAAAGCCCTCTGTCAGCGCAAAGCCCCCTGTCGGTGATCACATACGGTGTTCACCGACAGGAGGCAGCGGCCCGGGATCGCTGCCGCTCACCGTCTCTGTTCCGCATACTCCTTGAACTGCTCCAGATCGCTGCGCACGAGCCGTTCGATCGCGGTCGCCTGAGCGAAGCCCCTCGGCCCGCCGAACGTGGCCCGGACGGTGTCGGGGTCGTACTCCAGCCGGGCCTGGACCCGGGTGTGGCCCTGGTCGATCGGCTGCAGGGAGAAGGAACCTCTCAGCTCCGGGGCGCCCGTGGTGCGCCACTCCATCACGCGTTCCCCCTCACGGTCGGAGAGCTCGGCGTCGAGCTCCCGGGTCCCGCCGCCCGCCTCGACGTTCAGATGAGTGCGGCCTCCTCCCTCCGTATGGGCGCCGCGCACGCCGGCCACGAATCGGGCGTAGTCCTCCACCTGGTGGAGGCTGTCCCAGGCCCTGTCGATCGTCACCCCGACATCGACGTGTTCTTCCAGGGTGCTCATGGCTCACCTCCAGGGTCGGATCATGCCCCCGTCCTTCTGCTTCCAGTGTGCGCCCGCCCGGGACCGCACATCGTCACTGTCGGTAGCCGCCGAGGAACCGTCCGATGCGCCCGATCGCCGCCTCCAGGTCGTCCGCGTGGGGGAGGGTCAGGATGCGGAAGTGATCGGGGCTCGGCCAGTTGAAGCCGGTGCCCTGGACCACCTGGATCTTCTCCCGCAGCAGCAGGTCCAGGACGAACCTCTCGTCGTCGTGGATCTTGTGGACCTTCGGATCCAGGCGCGGGAAGGCGTACAGCGCACCCTTCGGCTTCACGCAGGACACGCCCGGGATCTCGTTGAGCTTCTCCCAGGCCACGTTCCGCTGCTCGTACAACCGGCCGCCCGGAGCGGCGAGTTCGTGGATGGACTGGCGGCCGCCGAGTGCGGCCTGGATGGCGTACTGGGCGGGCGCGTTGGCGCACAGGCGCATGGAGGCCAGCATGGTCAGGCCCTCCAGGTAGTCCTTCGCGTGCTGCCTGGGGCCCGTCACCACCAGCCAGCCGGAGCGGAAGCCCGCCACCCGGTAGGTCTTCGACAGGCCGCAGAAGGTGAGGACGACCAGGTCGGGGGCGAGGGTCGCGGCCGAGTGGTGGACGGCGTCGTCGTAGAGGATCTGGTCGTAGATCTCGTCGGCGAAGACCATCAGGCCGTGCCGGCGGGCCAGGTCGAGGATGCCCTCCACGACCTCCTTCGGGTACACCGCTCCCGTCGGGTTGTTCGGGTTGATGATGACCACGGCCTTGGTGCGGTCGGTGATCTTCGACGCAATGTCGGCCAGGTCCGGGTTCCAGTCGGCCTGCTCGTCGCACAGGTAGTGGACCGCCTTGCCGCCGGCCAGGGTCGTCACCGCCGTCCAGAGCGGGAAGTCCGGGGCGGGGATGAGGATCTCGTCGCCGTCCTCGACCAGCGCCTGTACGGCCATGGACACCAGCTCCGAGACGCCGTTGCCGAGGAAGACGTCGTCGACGCCGACCTCCAGGCCCAGTGTCTGGTAGCGCTGGGCGACCGCCCGGCGGGCGGAGAGGATGCCACGTGAGTCCGTGTAGCCGTGCGCCTGCGGCAGCATCCGGATCATGTCCTGGAGGATCTCCTCCGGCGCCTCGAACCCGAACAGCGCGGGGTTGCCGGTGTTCAGGCGCAGCACGCTGTGGCCCGCCTCCTCCAGTGCGTTGGCGTGCTCTATCACCGGGCCGCGGATCTCGTAACAGACCTCGCTGAGCTTGTTCGACTGCCGGAACTCCATGTGCCCCTCCGGAAACTCGTGTTGCTTGGTTTTACCAAGTAGGAGCTTGGAAAGTCCAACAACCCGTCTAGACTGCGTCGCATGTCTCCTCGCCGAAGCTACGACCAGTACTGCTCCGCAGCCCGCGCGCTCGACCTCGTCGGCGACCGCTGGACCCTGCTGATCGTCCGGGAACTGCTCGCCGGCCCTCGCCGCTACACGGACCTGCACGCGGACCTGCCCGGCGTGAGCACGGACGTACTCGCCTCACGGCTGAAGGACATGGAACGCGACGGACTCACGAGCCGGCGGCGGCTGCCTCCGCCGGGTGCGGCGTACGTGTACGAACTCACCCCGAGAGGACGTGAGCTGCTGCCCGTGATCCAGGCCCTGGGGGATTGGGGGCAGGCCGAACTGGGGGAGCGGCGGCCGACGGACGCCGTGCGCGCGCACTGGTTCGCGCTGCCGCTGCTACGCCGGCTGGAGGGGGAAGGGACCGTGGAAGTGCGGCTGGAGGAAGGGGAGTTCCATCTGTTCGTCGGCGCCGAGAGCGGGCCGGTGTACGGCGACGGGCCCGCGCCCGGTGAGGCCGACGCGCGGCTGGTGATCGACGTGGCGGCCTGCGAGGCTTTCGCTCGCGGGGAGCTGACCCTGGTCGACGCCGTCCGGGCCGGCCGGGTCACCGTGACCGGTGACGGCACGTTCGCCAAGGCGCTGCGCGAGGCGTGAGAACGGGCCGTCGCCCCGGGCCCCGACTTCTCAGCCGACCGGGGCGGATGGGCGGGAAAGCAGAAGGCCCGCCGACAGGCGGGCCTTCACCTACTTCGCCTCAGACGCTCGGCGGCACCCGGGACGGCCGTCCCGAGCCGCGCGTGAGCGCGTATCCGCCGATGCCCGCGAGCGCGGCGAGCAGACCGCCTACCGCGGTCCACACCCAGCGGTCGGACCACCAGCCGGAGGACCAGCCGTCGTCGGGCTCGAGGCTCGACAGCACCGCCGTCTTCGAGTCGTCCTCCTTCGCCTGGGACTTGACGGCCACACCCGGCACCAGCGGCTCGGCCAGCGAGCCGTCCACGGCCGCCGCGCCGCCGATGTCCTTGGAGCCGACGCGCACCTTGGCGCTCACCGGCTGACCCAGGTCGGAGACCCCGAGGTTCACCACGGTCAGCCGGACGTAGTACGTGCCCGGCAGCGGGTCGTTGGCCCACGGCTCCGACCAGGCGCGCACCGTGCGCAGTACACAGGCCAGCCCGACCGAGGACGCCCCCTGCTCGGCGGTGCGGGTCGCCGCACCGTACTGGCAGGACTGGCGCCGCCGCAGACCGTCGTACACGTCGATCTGCCAGGTCTGCGCCCCGTGCGTCTCGGGCAGCTTCACGCTCGCCTTGACCGTCGGGCGCTGCCCGGCGTCCGCGGGGAACGACCAGTACAGGTAGTCGCCCGTGGAACCGGACGCGGTGGCCTGCTGCCCCTGCTCGATCTCGGTCGCCGTACGGAAGGACGTGCCCGCCCGGGTGGGCGCCTTGCCGTCGTCCGTGGCGCTCGGCGACGGGGAGGAGTCGGCGGCCGCAGGGCCTGCGGCCAGCCCGAGCGCCAGCAGCGCTGCGCCCAGTACTCGCGTGATACGCATCAGTTCGTCCTCCAGACCGCGACCCGCCAGCGCGACAGCCAGCCCCACAGCAGACCGGCGAGGAAGCCGGCCAGCACCAGCGCGCCCAGCAGCCACCAGCCGCGCCCGAGACCGAAGGAGGCCACGTCGCTCGCCTTGCTCGGACCGTCCACGACGTCGACGGTCAGTTCCAGGGGCAGACCCGGGGAGGTCTTGACGCCCGCGGCGGCCGAGAAGGAGTTGGTGACCTGGAGACACACGGTCTCGGCGGCGGCGGTGTCGTCGTCGCTCTCCGGCCTCGGGTAGCGCAGACCGGTCGAGATCACGTCCGTACGGCCGGTGCCCGCGGCCTCACCGCGCACGATCTCCCGGTCGTGTACGGTCACGGCCCGCAGCAGCACCCCATAGTCCGGGTCGACGGCCCGGTCGTCCGCCACGCTCACCGAGGCGCGCAGCTCCTGGCCGGGATTGACGTCCACCTTGTACCAGCGCTGCTGACCGAACTCCTCACGGTCCGTGTACAGCCCGGACTTGAGCGACGGCGCCTTCGCGCACTCGGTCGCGCCCTCGGTCGCCACCGGCGTCACCACCGGATCGGCGGCCCGGTCGACCAACTGCCCGACCCGGTCGCTGAGTTCTTCCTTGTGCCGCACATCGGTGTACGTTCCGCCGGTCGCGTCCGCGATGCAGCTGAGCTGGTCGCGAGTCTTGGCGTCCGGCACCAGGCCGAGGGTGTCGATGGTCAGCCCGATGCCCTTGGCGGCGATCTCGCGGGCCACCTCGCACGGGTCGAGCGGCTGGCAGGTGTCCTCGCCGTCGCTGATCAGGACGATACGGCGGGTGCCGTCACCGCCGTCGAGGTCGGCGGCCGCCTTCTGCAGCGCGGGACCGATCGGCGTCCACCCGGTCGGCGTCAGCGTGGCCACCGCGGTCTTCGCCTCGGTCCGGTTCAGCGGGCCGACCGGGTAGAGCTGCTCGGTGTCCTTGCAGCCCGTTATGCGGTCGTTGCCACGGTAGTTCGCGCCCAGCGTGCGGATGCCGAGCTGGACCTCCTCCGGCGTCGCGTCGAGCACCTCGTTGAACGCCTGCTTCGCGGCGGCCATCCGGGAGCCGCCGTCGATGTCCCGCGCCCGCATGGAACCGCTGACGTCCAGTACGAGTTCGACCTTCGGAGCGGCCTGTTCCGTCTCGTCGGCCACAGCCGTGGACGGGACCGCGAGTCCGGCCGTCAGGGCGGCGAGCAGAGCGCAGACGCCCGCCGCCAGCCGTTGTCTTCTGATCATCGGCGGATCTTATTGATCAGAGGTGCCGGGCTCCAAAACGAGCGGGTTCGGCAGCGAGGTCCACTGGTCGCCCGGGGTGTCCGGGGACAGCCGCATCAGCGTCAACGCCTTCGTGGGCAGCGGGCCTTCGCGCAGAGCCGTCAGATCCGAGGTGCGGGGCAGGTCCGGCAGCGCGGCCGCCAGGGCCGCGCCCAGGGCGGGCCCCGAGCCGGCCGTGCCGGCGAGCGCGCCCGCCACCAGCGAGCCGAACAGCTTGCGACGCAGGGTCGTCACGTCGTCCGTGATCAGCCGGCCCGTCAGCGGCGGCGGGGCGATGCCGTGACCGGCCAGACGGGCCGGGCTGATGCGGATGTCGGCGAGGTCGCGGTAGACGAGACGGAGCGGCGAGTTGTCTGCGGCGATGACCACCAGCAGATTCTGCCCGTGGGCCTCCAGCGCCACCCCGAGGTCCAGCAGGCGCAGACCGGCCGTGAGGGCCAGGCGGGCGAACTCGGCCAGCCACGCCGGGGAGTCCGGGAGGCCGGTGGTGGGCAGCGACGCCACCGGCAGCACCCGCTCGCCCGGGCCCGCGTACACCTGCGGCGACTCCCGCAGCAGCGCGGCCAGATCGGGCGAGTGGGCCGTCGCAGCGCCCAGGGTGCGGGTCACGTGCAGCAGCCCGTCCGTGCGCGCGGCCAGATCCGTGGCGAAGGCCGACAGGGCCGCGGACGCCCCGACGGAGTACGTGGAGATGTCCCGTACCGAGGATGTCAGCCGGGCGCTCAGCGCGGTCTTCACATGCGGGCCGCCGGGCAGGGCGAGCGTGCGCAGGGACATCAGCGGATGCGCGGGACGCCATGGGTCGTACGACCGCTTGAGCACATGGGCCGCCTGCCACGGATGCACCGGCAGCAACAGGCGCTCCGAGTCCCGCAGTTCCTCCGGCCAGTCCCCGGACACCAGGCACTCGGCCGCCGGTACGGAGACCGTGCCGAGACCGACCACCGGCCGGTGCTCCGGACCGTACGCCAGCTGATCCGCCACCGAGAAACCCGGCCGGGAACGGCAGTTGGGATGGAACGGATGCCCGTCCACCACCCGCTGCTCCCACTCCCAGTCCCGCTCGGGCCACGCCTCCGGATGATCCGCACCGGCCCGGGACAGAGCCAACGAGGCCACACTGTGCCCGAGCTCCACCGCGAACCCCGCCGCGTGCGGCACCGCGAGATCGCTCATCAGGCGCGCCGGATCGTCGTAGCGCTCCCGGTCCAGCCTGACGGCGGTGACGTACCCGCCGGTCGCGTACGGGTCCGCGTGCGGGCCGTGCAGGGTCCGGCCGTCGGCCAGCCGCAGAGCGAGGCTGTGCGCCCCCCGGACCCGGCCCGTGACCCATGGCAGCGGCTCATGGGCGAGCCCCCGCCACAGCCGCGTCAGCACCGCCGCCCGGGCACCCGGCAGCTCGGCCCTGTACCGGGGCAGCAGGCCGGGCCGGACGACGGCCAGCTCCTCGGCGACGTCGGCCTCGGCGGTGGGGGAGTGGTCCACGGGGACTCCTCGGGTACGGGCAGCTCGGGGCACGATTGTCAGGGACGGCATTCATACTGATCGCTCGGGCCCCGGACGAAGGAACGGCCTCACGGACACCAGCCGTCCAGGTGTCCGGCGCCGGCGCCGGTGCGCCGGCACAAGCGACCTTCGAACGCCCGCGCCCTGGGGTGATTTGTGTGATTGGCCGGACGTCGGGCTCGCCGGTCTGGTAGTCAGAGGCCGGGGGCGCGGCCGTTGCCCCGGGCACAGGCCGCAGGCCAGGGCGGACCGTGCGACGAGTGGCGGGACCTTTCAGGGGGAGCAGTGTGGCGTGAGCCGGTCGAGGACTTAGTGGTCGTTGTCCCGGGGATCACGGGCAGCCGTCTGGCGGTGGACGGCAAGGAGGTGTGGGGCCCCTCTCCGGGAGCGCTCCGACGCGGGATCACCACGTTCCTCGGCTCCGTCAAGGCCCTTCGGCTCCCGACGGACATCGGCGACGGGCACCCCGGCGACGGGGTCGTCCCCACCGGGCTCGCCCCTTCCGTGCACGCGATTCCCGGCGTACGGCCGCTCGTCGATGGCTACGGCGACCTGCTCGGCTGGCTGGAACGCACCTTCACCCTGCGCCGCGCGCTCCCCGGCGACCGGCCGGACGCACCCGTGAACCTGGTCGAGTTCGCCTACGACTGGCGTCTGTCCTGCCGCTACAACGCGCGCCTGCTGGCAGATCGGGTCGACGAGGTGCTCGGGCGCTGGCGGGCCTCCGCCCCGCACCGGGCGGAGGCGAAGGTGCGTCTCGTCTGCCACTCCATGGGCGGGCTGGTGGGCCGCTACTGGGCGGAGTGCCTGGGCGGCGCGGAGGTCACCCGACAGCTCATCACCCTGGGCACCCCGCACCGCGGTTCGATCGGGGCGCTGGAGTCCCTGGTCAACGGGCATCGGATCGGCCTGGGCCCGCTGGCCGCGGACCTGACCGCCTTCAGCCGCAGCCTGCCCTCCCTCCACCAGCTCACACCGGCCTACGCCTGCATCGAGAGCCCCGAGGGCCTGCGCTACCCCCGGGAACTGACCACCGCACTCGAAGGGATCGACCGGAATCTGCTCACGGACGCGTGCTGCTTCCACGAGGAGATCCGGACCGCCGCCCTCGACCGCGTACGGCGGGGCGGCTCGGACCGGCTCTGCCTGCCGGTGGTCGGCGTTCGCCAGCCCACCCCCACCACGGCCGCCGTGGAGGACGGCCGGCTGCGGCTGATCGAGACCATCGAGGGCAAGGACGAGGGTGGCGACGGAAGGGTGCCGCGATTCGCCGCCTACCCCGCCGAACTCGCCCGCGACGACAACGCGACCGTCCGCTCCTCCTTCGCCAACCACGGTGCGATCAAAGGCCACGCCGGGGTCCGCGAAGACCTGTACGACTGGCTCGCCCCAGCCCCGGCCGTCTACCGGGGATCGCTGCCCGCCCACCCGCTCAGCGTCCGTGTCCCCGAATACCTGGCCGCGGGCGAGCCCCTGCGCGTGGAGGCCGCGGCCGCCACCGCCCGGGAGGGAGCGGACGCGCTCGCCGTCCGGGCCACCGTCACCGCCGAAGACGGCTCGGTTGTTGCGACCCGCACTCTGCGCAACCTCAACGGCGGCCGGTACGAAGGCTCGTTCGGCGGTCTCGGCCCGGGCGCGTACGCGGTCTCCCTGCACGCTTCACTCGACGACGCGGGCACCGCGGTGACCGCGCTGACCCTGATCCTCGAAGGCGACGTATGACCGACCGGACCGCGGCGCCGGAGCACCTTTCCGGTACCGACACGCAGGACCCCGCCCACCGCGGTGCGGACGTCGAGGGCACGTTCCTGGCGGTCGTCTTCGACACCTACCAGGACCCGGCCTTCCGCCCGCTCCCCGGCGCGGTCGAACAGGTCGACGAACTCGCCGCCACCATGGCCCGGTTCGGCTACCGCGGGACCATCCTGAAGAACCTGGGACAGGGCGGCCTGGTCGACGCACTCAACCAGTGGTCCGACACCTGGTCGGAACACGGCGGCAACGGCCCGGCCGTCGTCGCCTGGTCCGGGCACGCCGAGATCGACAACGTACGGGACCTTCAGCTCGTCACCCACGCCACCCGCAAGGGCCTCGGCAACCGGGACAGGTTCTACTCCCCGGAGAACCTCGCCGGCCAGGCTCTGGCGAGCCGCGCCGACCAGATCCTGATCCTCCTCGACACCTGCCACTCCGGCGCCGGCGCCCTCCCCGCCCTCGACCACGCACTCAGCGCCTGGGAGAACCGCAGCCTGCCCGAACCCCGCACGGCCTGGATCGGTGTGCTCGCAGCCTGCCAGGCCCACGAGAAGGCCGCCGGGGCCCGTGGGCTGCTTCTGGAAACGGTGCTACGGCTGCTGCAGGACGGCCCGTACCGTTCCACCGGCACCCCCCGGTCCCGTGCCCGCCACTACGAGGGCGCCGACACCCATGGCCAGGAGCGGCGGGGCCAGTACCGCCACGAGTGGAGCGTGCGCAACGAAGGCATAACCGGGGAGACACTCGCGCTCGCTGTCCTGGAGGACTGGCCCGACAGTGGCCAGATCCCCGTACGCGCCTCCGCCGGCCGTCCCGCCCCGATCTTCCGCAACCCCCTGTGGCGCCCCGAATCCGTCGAGCACGAGGCTCTCGTCGAACACCTCGTGCTCGCCGCCAGGGGCATCGACCCGACCGAGGAGGGCTGGTTCTTCACCGGCCGTAGACGCGCACTGCGGGAGATCACCGACTGGCTCGGCACCGGTGCGGCGGGGATGCTGCTGCTGACCGGGAGCGCCGGGGTCGGAAAGTCCGCTGTCGCGGGCCGCATCGCCGCCCTCTCCGACCCGGCCGAGCGCGCCGCCCTGAAGGCGCACGCCCCTCTCACGCAGGACGACCCGGATCCCGGCGAGCGCAGTGTGGACGCGGCCGTCCACCTGCGTGGCATGGGCGTACAGGATCTCGCCCACGCCCTGGCCTACCGACTGGGCCTGCCAGAGCCGAAGACCCCCGCCGACCTGATCGCCCAACTCGAACGCTCGGACACCCCTCCCGGGCGGTGCCACGTTCTGGTCCTCGACGGCCTCGACGAGGCGTCCCCGGGCCAGGCCGCTCCGATCGCCGAGCAACTGCTCGTCCCCCTCAGCCGCCTGTGCGCCGTACTGCTCGCCTCCCGCGACCGTCCCTTCCAACCCCACCAGGAACCGGGCGAGACCCTGGAGGCCGCCCTCACCCGCACCGTCGGCGCCGCGGTCCGCGTCCTCGACCTCGACCAGGACCACGACACGACCGGCGACATCGCCGACTACGTCCGCCGCCGCCTCCGGGCCGACGGCATCGCGGAGCGGACGGCCGACGACATCGCGCCCGTCCTGGCCGAACGGGCCGGCACCGCCGGCGGCGGGTTCCTCTTCGCCCGCATCGTCGCCTCCCGCCTCGCCCGTACCCTCGCCGACCATCCCGACCGGTCCTGGCGGGACCAGGTCCCCGCCGGCATCACCGAGGCACTCGCCCGCGACCTCGCCACCGCCCACACCAGGGTCCGCGACGGCCATGAACTCCCCCACGCCGCCACCGACCTGCTCACCGCCCTCGCCTGGGCCGCCGGCAACGGCATGCCCGCCCACGGCGTCTGGCAGACCGCAGCGCAGGCTGTCGGCAACCGCGACACCCCGTATGGGCCCGAGGACATCGACTGGCTCCTCCAGCACTACGGCCGCTACATCGTCGAGGACAGCGACGGACACCAGGCCGTCTACCGCCTCTATCACCGCGAACTCATCACCTACCTGCGTGGCGCGACAAGCGCCGGGCACGCCGACCCGGCCGCCCTTGCGATCGTGCGCGCCCTCGTCACGCTCAGCCTTGGCCAGACCGCGAACGGTGCCAGTCCGGAACAGGCCAACCCCTATCTGCGACGGCACCTGCCCGATCACGCCCTTGCCGCGGGCGGGCCCGGCGTCACCGCGTTGCGGACGCTGGCCGAGGCCAACCGCGATGCCTATCTCCCGGACCTGGCCGTGATGCTGAACAATCTGGGCGTTCGGCTGGCGGGGGTGGGGCGGCGTCAGGAGGCGCTGGCTCCGGCCGAGGAGGCCGTCGGCATCTATCGTGTGCTGGCCGAGGCCGACCGTGATGCCTATCTCCCTGATCTGGCCGGCGTGCTGAACAATCTGGGCGTTCGGCTGGCGGAGGTGGGGCGGCGTCAGGAGGCGCTGGCTCCGGCCGAGGAGGCCGTCGGCATCTATCGTGTGCTGGCCGAGGCCGACCGCGATGCCTATCTCCCTGATCTGGCCGGCGTGCTGAACAATCTGGGCGTTCGGCTGGGTGAGGTGGGGCGGCGTCAGGAGGCGCTGGCTCCGGCCGAGGAGGCCGCCGGTATCTATGGCGTGCTGGCCGAGGCCAATCCTGATGCCTATCTCCCCAACCTGGCCAGCGCGCTGAACAACCTCGCCATCCGGCTGTCGGAGGTGGGGCGGCGTCAGGAGGCGCTGGCCCCGGCCGAAGAATCCGTCCGACTGCGTCGCATGCTGGCCGAGGCCATTCCCCATGCCTATCTCCCTGATCTGGCCAGCGCGCTGAACACCCTCGCCATCCGGCTGGGTGAGGTGGGGCGGCGTCAGGAGGCGCTGGCTCCGGCCGAGGAGGCCGTCGGTATCTATCGCGTGCTGGCCGAGGCCATTCCCGATGCCTATCTCCCCAACCTGGCCAGCGCGCTGAACACCCTCGCCATCCGGCTGGGTGAGGTGGGGCGGCGTCAGGAGGCGCTGGCCCCCGCCGAGGAATGCGTCCGACTGCGTCGTGTGCTGGCCGAGGCCAATCCCGATGCCTATCTCCCCAACCTGGCCATCGCGCTGAACAACCTCGCCAACGGGCTGGCGGAGGTGGGGCGGCGTCAGGAGGCGCTGGCCCTGGCCGAAGAGTCCGTCCGACTGCGTCGTGTGCTGGCCGAGGCCATTCCCGATGCCTATCTCCCCAACCTGGCCAGCGCGCTGAACACCCTCGCCAACCGGCTGGCGGACGTGGGGCGGCGTCAGGAGGCGCTGGCCCCCGCCGAGGAATGCGTCCGACTGCGTCGTGTGCTGGCCGAGGCCAATTCCGATGCCTATCTCCCTGATCTGGCCGGCGCGCTGAACAACCTGGCCGTCCGGCTGGGTGAGGTGGGGCGGCGCCGGGAGGCTCTGGCCGCGGGCGAGGAAGCCGCCGGCATCTATCGCCTGCTCGCCGAGGCCAATTCGGATGCCTATCTCCCCAACCTGGCGATGGTGCTGAACAACCTCGCCAACGGGCTGTCGGAGATGGGGCGGCGTCAGGAGGCGCTGGCCCCCGCCGAGGAGGCCGCCGGTATCTATCGCGTGCTGGCCGAGGCCAATTCGGATGCCTATCTCCCCAACCTGGCGATGGTGCTGAACAACCTCGCCAACGGGCTGGGTGAGGTGGGGCGGCGTCAGGAGGCCTTGGCCGCGGGCGAGGAGGCCGCCGGTATCTATCGCGTGCTGGCCGAGGCCATTCCCGATGCCTATCTCCCTGATGTGGCCAGCGCGCTGAACAACCTGGCCGTCCGGCTGGGTGAGGTGGGGCGGCGTCAGGAGGCCTTGGCCGCGGGCGAGGAGGCCGCCGGTATCTATCGCGTGCTGGCCGAGGCCAATTCGGATGCCTATCTCCCCAACCTGGCGATGGTGCTGAACAACCTCGCCATCCGGCTGTCGGAGATGGGGCGGCATCGGGAGGCTCTGGCCCCGGCCGAGGAGGCCGCCGGTATCTATCGCGTGCTGGCCGAGGCCAATTCGGATGCCTATCTCCCCAACCTGGCCATCGCGCTGAACACCCTCGCCAACCGATTGTCGGGGGTGGGACGCCACCAGGAAGCCCTTCAGCACTACGAGGAGATCATCGCCGAGTGGCCCGGTCCGCCGCAGGCCGCAGCCGAACTCGCCTACCACCGCGCCCTGTTCCTCCTGAGGAACGGCGAGACGGGCGACAGTGTCGAGGCGTTGTGCGGCCTCCTCACCCCGGCCGGCCCCACGGGCGGCGAGACCGTCTTCCGAATCCACCAGAGTCTGCGGGAGGCCGCTGAATCCGATTCCGAAGTGCGTGAAGCGGTCACCCGGCTGTGCGCGGACCAGAGTGCCGCCTCTGAGGCGCCGTCCTGGCTGGAGCTCACGGACACAGCCCTTCAGCTCACCGCAGACTGGGTCAACACGAGTACCTGGGTTGAGTCACGAGACTTCGTCACCACCCACCCTGCCCTGCTCGACGCCGCCTCCCGTGCCGCCCTGCGGGAGTGGTCGCTGCTGGGCGGACCCGCTGACTTCCACATCGACATGCTGGAACAGCTGCTGTCCGGCGTTCCGGTGGACACGGTGTACCGGCCGCTCGTGTTGCCGGAGATCCTGACCGCCTGGATTCGGACGAGCACCGACGACGAGGGCTGGGCAGCCTCAGCGACGTACCTGGCCGAGCACGCGGCCGACCTGCTCGCCCCCGACGCGGACGCGGCGCTGGCCGCGATGGGCGAGAGCCCTGGGGGCGCGGACCGGGTGGTCGCCGTCCATCGGGCCATCGCGGCGATGGCCGTAGCCGACGGCATCGATGCCGCCTACAGGCTGCTGGAAGACCGACAAGCCCTGCACACCCGTGTCCAGAAGGCCTTGGAGGCCGCGGACGGACCGGCGCTCGGCTGGCTCGCGCTGATCGAGGACGGCGTGTACGACGATCCATGGGCGGCCGCGGTGCACCGGCTGGCAGCCCAGGCCCTCGACGACGCCCCCGTGACCGGTGATTCCGACAGCGACAGCGACAACGCCGGCAGCCGGCCAGGCGCCCCGGTCGCAGCGGTCCACGCGGCTACGCAGGCGGCCGAACGCGAACCGGCGCTGCTCCTGAGCGTTGTCGCACGGGAGAAGCCACCCGCCGAGGACGAACGCAACCGGGCGGTGGCCGAACTCGCGGCCCTGATGTCCGCCCGCCCCAGCCGGGCCGCCGCGCTCGGCGAACTCCTCCAGGCGGTCCTCGCCGCACCGGTTCAGGTGCCCGGGGAATGACCGGACCACAGCCGACGGGCGTCCTCATGCTGTCCGCGATCGCCGGCCGACTCGGCGGCCCGGACACCGGTGAGGAGCAGCGGCAGGTCGACCGGGTCATCCGGGAAGCCCGCTACCGGGACGGGCTGGCCCTGCGCACCGCCCAGGCAGTGCAGGGCGAGGACATCCTCGGCCACCTGCTGGAACACGAGCCGACGGTGCTGCACTTCTCCGGGCACGCGAGCGACACCGGCCTGCGCGTCCTGACCCCGGATGGCGGTGACGCGCCCCTGGTCACCCGAGGACTGGCGGACCTCCTGGCCGCCGCCGGCAAGCAGGTGCGGCTCGTGGTGCTCAACGCCTGCGGCACCGACCTCATCGCCCAGGACTTGGCTCAGGTCACGGGTTGCGCGATCGGCTACCCCGCGAAGGTGAGCGACCAGACGGCCATCACCTTCGCGACCCAGTTCTACCGCTGCGTAGGCGCCGGCATGGCCGTGGGCCCCGCCTACGAGGCCGCACGGGCGGTGATCCGGATGTACGGGGCCGACGAGAACGAACTCCCCGTCCTCCGCCACAGTGACGCGGTGAACCAGGACGCCCTTCACCTCCTGCACCCCGTCTTCCTCCCACCCCCACCCGCACAGGGGCGAGTCCCCGACCCCACCGCCTTCCTCGCGCGCGGCACCGGGACCAAGCGCTACACCGTCCTGGTCACCGGCACGACGGACTCCGAAACAGATCTGCGCGCCGAACTCGCCGGCAGAAACATGAACGTCCAGTGGATTCAGCTCGAGGAAACCACCGAGCGCGGATAAGCGCACGATCCTGCCTGGTCGTCCGGCGGCTTCTTCCCACCCTCTGGGTCATCGCCGGCGCGCTGTCCGAACTGGTGCCCCGATGGTGGGGGAGTGGTACGCGGGGGCTCCTCGGGTGCGGGCAACTCGGGGCACGATTGTCAGGGACGGCATTCATACTGATCGCTCGGGCCCAGGACGAAGAACGAATGGATCGCGTGGACCTCAAGCCTCCCGCCGACACCGTCGGACACCGCGCCGACGCATACGCGGCCGGCCCCCTGCTCAACTGCCTGCTGCGAGAGGTCGCCGAGCCGCAGTCGGCCCCCGGGCCACGGCCGGTCTTCCGGTTGCCCGGCACCGGCCGGCTGCTGCGGGTGCGGCCCGGGCGGCGGCCCGCCGATCCCGAGGTGCACGCCGCCGGGGACTGGCACCGGCTCGGCCACTCCGAGCTGGTCAAACTGGTCGCCGAGGAGCTGCGCCGGCACACCGGGCTGTCCAACGGCGACCTGCCCACCGAGATGATCGACAGCCGGGACGCGGTCGCCGCCCTGCTCACCGCCCGCGCCGGGGCGACGGCGCCCGAGGACCCGTACCTGCGCTCCGAGCAGTCCCTGATCACCGGCCACCCCTACCACCCGGCGTCCAAGGCCCGCGGCGGCGGCCCGGTGGCGGCCTGGCTGCCGTACGCCCCCGAGGCCCACGCTCAGTTCCCGCTGGTGCTGCTCGGCGTCCGCGAGGACCAGGTGGCCGAGCAGGGCGACACCCGTGCCCTGGACGCCCTCGGCACGGCCCCGCCCGGCTACCGGCTGCTGCCCGCCCACCCCTGGCAGCTCGATCTCGTCGCCCGCGACCTCGCCCCGGCCTTCGCCGACGGCCGCCTGGTCCGGCTCGGCACCACCGCCTTCGACGCCTGGCCCACGGCGGCGATCCGTACGGTGTACGAGCCCCGGCGCGACCTGTTCCTGAAGTTCAGCCTGGACGTGCGCATCACCAACGACATCCGTCGGCTGTGGCGCCACGACCTGCTGAAACTGCGCCGCACCGACTCGGCCGCCACCGCCGCCTTCACCGCCATGGGCCCGCCCGCGGCCTGGCTGAGCGACCGCGGCTACCGCACCGCCGCCTTCGCCTTCGAGGAGCTGGCCGTGCTGGTGCGGGACGGGCTGCGCGGCCACCTCCTGCCGGGTGCCACGCCCCTGCTCGCGGCCGGGCTCGCGGAGGGCTTCGAGGGCAGCCCCCTGGCCGCCACGGCCGATCCGGGCGCCTGGTGGGAGGCGTACCTGCGGCAGGTCGTCCCGCCCGCCCTCACCGCGTTCGACGTCCACGGGGTCGTCCTCGAGGCGCACCTGCAGAACACCCTCGTAGCCGTGGACGCCACGGGCACGCCCGTGCAGGCGCTGTTCCGGGACGCCGAGGGCGCCAAGATCCTGCCGGACGTCCCCCGGGCCGCCGGCTGGGAACGGCTCGTCTACTGCCTGGTCGTCAACCACCTCAGCGAGATCGCAGCCGCCCTCGCCGAACACCACCCCGGCCTCGACCCCTGGCCCGTCGCCCGCCGCGAACTCGCCCGCCACGACCTGCCCGAGATCCCGGCCCTGCTCACTTCACCGACCCTGCCAGGCAAGACCAACCTGCTGCTGCGCTGGACGGCCGCGGACGGCGCGGACGCCCGCTATCTGCCACTGCCGAACCCCCTGGCCACCGGTTGACCTGCTTTACCCTGGCCGGTGTGCTGCACGATGTGACTGCCGTTCGATATGTGACCCCCCTGAGGTCCGGCGGCTCCGTGCCCGCAGTCGTCGAGGCCGACGACCTCGGCACGTACGTCGTGAAGTTCACCGGTTCGGCGCAGGGCCACAAGGCGCTGGTCGCCGAGGTGATCGTCGGTGAACTCGCCCGCGCGCTCGGCCTGCGCTTCCCCGAACTGGTCCTCGTCCACTTCGACCCGGCCATCGCCGCTGACGAGCCGCACCAGGAGGTGCGAGAGCTGCACGGCGCCAGCGCGGGCGTCAATCTGGGGATGGACTACCTGCCGGGGGCGAGGGACTTCACCCCGGAGATCGCGAAGATCTTCCCCGTGGACCCTGTGGAGGCCGGCCGGATCGTCTGGCTCGACGCGCTGACCGTCAACGTGGACCGTACGATCCACAGCTCCAACCTCATGGTCTGGCCGACGTTCGGCACCGCGCCCCCGCGCCTGTGGCTCATCGACCACGGCGCCGCCCTCGTCTTCCATCACCGTTGGGACACCACGATCCCGGGCAAGAAGTACGACTTCCGCCACCACGCCCTCGGGCACTACGGCCCCGACGTCCGGGCCGCCGACGCCGAACTGGCCCCGCGTGTGACCGAGGAGCTGCTGCGGGCCGTCGTCGCCGAGGTGCCGGACCCCTGGCTGGCCGAGGACGCCGGGTTCGCCACGCCCGACGACGTCCGCGCCGCCTATGTCGACCACCTCCTCGCGCGTGTACGGCTGTCCCGGGAGTGGCTGCCCACCGACTTCCCGAGCCACGAGGAACTCGCGGCCGAGGAGGCCGCCCGTGTGGCGAAGACCCAGCAGGGCCGCCCGGCCTGGCTCAAGCGGGTCCCCGACCTGCACGGCAAGCCGGCGGCGGAACAGGATTGGTCGGCGCATCTCGGATGACCCACCGCGTCCAGATCGAGTACTGCACCCAGTGCCGCTGGCTGCCCCGTGCGGCCTGGCTGGCGCAGGAGCTGCTCACCACCTTCGAGACCGAGCTGACCGAGCTGTCGCTCAAGCCCGGCACCGGGGGCGTCTTCGTGGTCCGGGTGAACGACGAGGTCGTCTGGGACCGCCTCGAACAGGGCTTCCCGGAGCCCACGGCGGTCAAGCGCCTGGTCCGCGACCGCGTGGCCCCGGGGAAGCCGCTGGGCCACTCGGACAGGGCCGCCGAGTGATACCGGCCCGGCCGGCGTCCGACTTCACGCCTGTGCCGCAGGGACGGCTCGCGGAGGTACGTCACTCCTGCGAAGCCCCACCGATCAAGGCGTCGGCGTGGTCGCCCGACTGCTCCCTCCTCGCGCTGTTCTCCTGGAACGAGTTGCACGTCGCACGGCTGCCGGACGGCGACCCGGCCTGGCGGGTCGTCAGGGCGGACGACGAACTCCGCGGCACCACACAGTGGTTCGCCTGGGCCCCGGACGGCCGACGAGCCGCGGAGGCGTCCGGCCGTACCCTGCGGATCAGGGCCGCCGAGGACGGCACCGTCCTGGACGAGTGGGACACCGGGGTGGAAGCCGGCGGTGTCTTCTGGTCACCCGACGGAGAGCTGGTGGCCGTGACGGTGTCCGACGCCGGCCGGGGGAGCGAGCGCGGCGATCACCGTGTGGCGGGTCGCCGACCACACGATGCTGCGCCGCCTGCGTGCCCCCTGGGGTGCCGAGGAGATCGCCTGGCGCGCCGACAGCACCTGCTTCGCCTGGCGGTCGCGGTTCAGCGGCGTGTGGATCGGTGATCACGGCTCGTGGCGTCCCCGGCCGCTGCCAGGCGGCTTGCTGCGCAGCGTTTCGTCGGAAGCCGGGCGGGTGGCCGCCACCGTGCAGGGAGGCGATGCCGTCTACGTGACGGAGCCCGGCACCGGCGCCGGCCTGCGGAAGGCCGTCACGGCCCGCGATCCGAAGCCGGTGCTGCTCGTCTGGCGGCCGGGAGTGGACCGGCTGGCGGTCTCCTTCGCCGGCGGCCGGGTGGAGATCGTGGACCCCGCCTCAGGCCGCTGTGCCGCCGTGATGTCCACGGCGTTCGACATGGTGGACCGCGTCCTGTGGTCCCCGGACGGTTCGCTCCTCGCCACGGTCTGCCACGACTTCGTGACGGCCACCTACCGCGTCGAGGTCTGGGATCCCCTGACCGGGAGCCGTATCGCCCGGACCGAGGACATCGAGCGCGGGACCGGGGCGCTGGCCTGGAGCCCCGACGGCCGTCATCTGTTGACCGCCGAGAAAGAGGGCCCCTGGTGGTCCGGGACGCCTCCACCGGCCGTCGGCTGCTCGACATCCCCGTGGGCGAGGAGGTCACCGCCCGCGCGGCCTGCTGGTCGCCCGACGGACAGCGACTCGCCTTCCTCGACGGGGAATCGGCGGTACGGATCTGCGGTGCCGACGACGGCACGCCCCTGGTGCGCTCCGCTGCCACCTACGGGAACGCCGCCGCACTCCTGTGGTCCCCCGACGGACGCCTGCTCGCGACCGCGGGGGACGGGTGGGCCGCCTTCTGGCTGCCGGAGACGGGAGCGTGCCAGGCCGTGTCCCGGCTGGAGTGCCGGGTGCCGCTGGACGCGCGCTGGTCCGGCGACGGCCGCTCGTTCGCCGTCATCGGCGAGGATCACCGCCGCTACACCTGGTCGCTGCCCGACAGCAGGGACGCCCGGCAGTGCGAAGCGCTCCTGGAGCGGTCGGCGGACCAGCTGCGCGAGCTGACTGCCGAGGAGCGCCGACGGTACGGGCTGTCCACGTGAACGCCCCCGGCGCCACCCGGCGCCGGGGGCGTGGGCGGGGTCAGCCGCGCAGCTGCTCGTACGCCGGCAGGGTGAGGAAGTCGGCGTAGTCGGCGTCGAGCGACACCTGGAGCAGCAGGTCGTGGGCCTCCTGCCAGTGGCCGGCCGCGAAGGCCTCCTCACCGATCTCCTTGCGGATGGAGTCGAGTTCCTCGGCGGCGACCTTGCGAGCCAGCTCCGGGGTGGCCCTGTCGCCGTTCTCGAACTCGACGCCCGCGTTGATCCACTGCCAGATCTGGGAGCGGGAGATCTCGGCGGTGGCCGCGTCCTCCATCAGGTTGAAGATGGCGACCGCGCCGAGCCCGCGCAGCCAGGCCTCGATGTAACGGATGCCGACCTGGACGGCGTTGACGAGACCGTGGTAGGTCGGCTTCGCGTCCAGCGAGTCGATCGCGATGAGGTCGGCCGCCTCGACGTGGACGTCCTCGCGCAGTCGGTCCTTCTGGTTCGGCCGGTCGCCGAGGACCCGGTCGAAGGACTCCATGGCGATCGGCACCAGGTCCGGGTGGGCGACCCAGGAGCCGTCGAAGCCGTCGTTCGCCTCGCGGTCCTTGTCGGCGCGGACCTTCTCGAAGGCGACCTTGTTGACCTCGGCGTCCTTGCGGGAGGGGATGAAGGCCGCCATGCCGCCGATGGCGTGCGCGCCGCGCTTGTGGCAGGTGCGGACGAGGAGTTCGGTGTACGCCCGCATGAACGGTGCGGTCATCGTCACGGCGTTGCGGTCCGGCAGGACGAACTTCGGCCCGCCGTCGCGGAAGTTCTTCACGATGGAGAACAGGTAGTCCCAGCGGCCGGCGTTCAGCCCGGAGGCGTGGTCGCGCAGTTCGTAGAGGATCTCCTCCATCTCGTACGCCGCCGTGATCGTCTCGATCAGGACGGTGGCCCGGATGGTGCCCTGCGGGATGCCGAGGTAGTCCTGCGCGAAGACGAACACCTCGTTCCACAGGCGGGCCTCGAGGTGCGACTCGGTCTTGGGCAGGTAGAAGTACGGGCCCTTGCCGAGGTCCAGCAGGCGCTGGGCGTTGTGGAAGAAGTACAGGCCGAAGTCGACGAAGGCGCCGGGGACCGGCTTGCCGTCGGCGTCGACGAGGTGGCGCTCGTTCAGGTGCCAGCCGCGCGGGCGCATGACGACGGTCGCCAGCTCCTCGTTCGGGCGCAGGGCGTACGACTTGCCGGTCCGCTCGTCCGTGAAGTCGATGTCACGGGTGTAGGCGTCGCTCAGGTTGACCTGGCCGAGGACCACGTTCTCCCAGGTGGGCGCGGAGGCGTCCTCGAAGTCGGCGAGCCAGATCTTCGCGCCCGAGTTGAGCGCGTTGATGGTCATCTTCCGGTCGGTGGGGCCGGTGATCTCGACGCGCCGGTCGTTCAGCGCGGCCGGGGCCGGGGCGACCTTCCAGGAGTCGTCCGCGCGGACGGCGGCCGTCTCCGGGAGGAAGTCGAGCGTGGCGGTGCGGGCGATCTCGGCGCGGCGCTCGGCACGGCGGGCGAGGAGTTCGTCACGGCGCGGGGTGAACCGCTGGTGCAGCTCCGCCACGAAGGCGAGCGCCGCGTCGGTGAGGACCTCCTCCTGCCGGGGCAGGGGCTCGGCGTCGACGATGGCCAGCGGGGACGGCGCTGGTGCGGACATGAGCTGTCACTTCCTTCAGCGGTGGCACCGGGTGCCAAGTGGCACGAATAGGACAGTGAGCGCCCACTGTGCGGTCGGACGCTTCTGAGCAGTGGATAGTAGTTTCCTCATCGTGGAACTTCAATGGTTTGTTGATGTCGAGATTCTCTGAGTCGAGGCAAGGTGGCGCTCGGTGCCACCCCGTTCACTCAAGGTGGCTCAGGTCGGCCTCCGTGTCGATGTCGTACGGCTCGGCCACGTCCGCGCACTCCACGAGACGGACCGCCGAGGTGTGTTCCTTCAGGTAGGCGCGCGCACCGCGGTCGCCGGTGGCGCTCGCCGTGATACCCGCCCAGTGGGCCGCGCCGAAGAGCACCGGATGCCCGCGTACTCCGTCGTAGGCAGCCGAGACCAGCGAGGTGTCGCCCTCGTACGCGCCGAGTACCCGGGCCACCGCGTCCGGTCCGATCCCCGGCTGGTCGACCAGGCTCACCAGGGCCGCGCGCACGCCCGTACCGGCGAGCGAGCCGAGCCCGGCGCGCAGGGAGGAGCCCATGCCCTCGGCCCAGTCGGGGTTGTCGACCAGTACGCAGCCGCTCAGCTCGGCCCGCTCACGGACGTCGTCCGCCCGTGCGCCGAGGACGACGTGGATCCGGTCGCATCCGGCCGCGCGCAGCACCCCGACCGCGTGTTCGACCAGGGGGCGCCCCCGGTGCTCCAGCAGCGCCTTGGGCCGCCCGCCGAGCCGTCTGCCGCCGCCGGCCGCGAGCAGCAGCCCGGCGATCTCCGCACGATGGTCCCGCTTGTCCGTCATGCGTCCTGCATACCTGACGCGGGCCGCGGCAGCCGGTTTCCTTGGGCTGAATTTCGGTCCGTGCTGTGGCGCCGCGGGACGGCGTGGCGTTTACTGACCCGCGCACGACGGCGTACCAGGGGGGAGGGCTGCGTTGCGGAGCTTGGGACAGAGGCCAGTGACCGGCAGCGACGAGGATCCGAGAGTGGCGGAACTGCGGACCGCGGTGTCCCGGCTGCGCCGCGAACTCGCCGCGCTCCCGTCCGAGTTCCCCGACCGGGGCATAGCCGAGGACGAGCTGGCCACCCTGGCCGCGATGGCCGTCGACGGCATGCCGGAGATCCCGCGCCTGCGCAGGTCCCTGTTACTGATCGCGGGCGCGATCGGCTCGGTCAGCGCTCTGGCGCGGGGGTTGTCGGGGGTGCGGGACGCGGTGGACCTGTTCGGGGAGTCGCCGCGCGACCGGCAGGGCGGCTGAACCGGCCCGCCGTCAAGCCTCGTCGACAACTTCCGCGAAGGACTGCCGCAGCCTCCTTTGGCCCGCCACGCTGTCGATACGCCGCGTCGGTGGTCATACGAAAACGGGGGGCCGGCCATGGCGCGGGGCTGTGTCGGTATGCGGCTCGGCCGCGTGGGCGCGACGAGCCGCAACGCAGCCGAGCCCCGCGACGATCCGCAGCCCTCTCTCTCAGGCGCCCCTCAGGCGCCCGAACTCGCCAGCGCCTGAGAAAGCTCCTCGGCAATTCCCTGCAGCACCGGCACGATGTTCTCCGTCGCCGCCTCCGTCACCCGCCCCGCAGGCCCGGAGATGGAGATCGCAGCCGCCGTGGGGGAGTCCGGCACGGACACCGCGAGGCACCGAACCCCGATCTCCTGCTCGTTGTCGTCCACGGCGTACCCCAGCCGCCGCACGTCCTCCAGTGCGGCCAGGAACCCGTCCGGCGTGGTGATGGTCTTCTCCGTGGCGGCCGGCATCCCCGTACGGGAGAGAAGCGCGCGCACCTCGTCGTCCGGAACGTTCGCCAGCAGCGCCTTGCCCACACCCGTCGAGTGCGGAAGGACCCGTCGCCCCACCTCGGTGAACATCCGCATCGAGTGCTTCGACGGCACCTGCGCCACGTACACGATCTCGTCGCCGTCGAGCAGCGCCATGTTCGCCGTCTCGCCGGTCTCCTCGACCAGCCTGGCGAGGTACGGCCGCGCCCAGGTGCCGAGCAGCCGGGACGCGGACTCGCCGAGCCGGATCAGCCGCGGGCCGAGCGCGTACCGCCGGTTCGGCTGCTGGCGTACGTAGCCGCAGGCCACCAGCGTGCGCATCAGGCGGTGGATGGTGGGCAGCGGCAGTCCGCTGGTCGCGGAGAGCTCGCTGAGGCCGACCTCGCCGCCCGCGTCCGCCATCCGCTCGAGCAGATCGAAGGCACGCTCCAGGGACTGGACCCCGCCGCTGGCGGAGGACTTCGCGGAGTCGGTGGTGCTGGCGCTGGACGTCGGCACGGCGCGTTCCTTTCGGGACTGGCGGGAAGGGCAGAAGCCTACCCGGCAGTCGGTTGACTCCCTGCTTGTACGTAGCTACCTTCTGCTTGCTGAAATTCTAATTCCGCTTTGTGGAAACGTCCAGAGTGGGCGCTCGTGGGGTGGTGTCCAGAAGTGTGCCTCTTGACGGCGGGGTGGCGGGAGTGAAGACTCCTTCAACAGAACGTTGAATTCCGTTACGTGGGTGTAAATCCCGTTTCCTGGAAGTAAAACGGCGGCAGAGAGAGGGGCTCGGGTGTCCGACGCTGAACTGGTGCTGCGCTCGACGCGTGTCATCACTCCGGAAGGGACGCGGGCCGCCACGGTCACCGTGTCCGCAGGCAAGATCACGGCCGTACTGCCGTACGACGCCGCGGTCCCGGACACGGCACACCTGGAGGACTTCGGCGACCACGTCCTGCTGCCCGGCCTGGTCGACACCCACGTGCACGTCAACGACCCGGGCCGCACCGAGTGGGAGGGCTTCTGGACCGCCACGCGCGCGGCGGCGGCCGGCGGCATCACCACGCTCGTCGACATGCCCCTCAACTCCCTCCCGCCGACGACCACGGTCGAGAACCTGCGGGTGAAGCAGAAGGTGGCCGTCGACAAGGCGCACATCGACGTCGGCTTCTGGGGCGGCGCCCTGCCCGACAACGTCAAGGACCTGCGCCCGCTGCACGACGCCGGGGTCTTCGGCTTCAAGGCGTTCCTGTCTCCCTCGGGCGTGGACGAGTTCCCGCACCTCGACCAGGAGCAGCTCGCCCAGTCCCTGGCGGAGATCGCCGGCTTCGACGGCCTGCTGATCGTGCACGCGGAGGACCCGCACCACCTCGCCGCCGCCCCGCAGCAGGGCGGCCCCAAGTACGCCGACTTCCTCGCTTCCCGGCCGCGCGACGCCGAGGACACGGCCATCGCGAACCTCGTCGCGCAGGCCAGGCGGCTCAACGCCCGCGTACACATCCTGCACCTGTCCTCCAGCGACGCGCTGCCGCTGATCGCCGCCGCCCGGGCGGAGGGCGTCCGGGTCACGGTCGAGACCTGCCCGCACTACCTGACGCTCACGGCCGAGGAAGTCCCCGACGGCGCCAGCGAGTTCAAGTGCTGCCCGCCCATCCGCGAGTCCGCCAACCAGGACCTGCTCTGGCAGGCACTGGCCGACGGCACCATCGACTGCGTCGTCACCGACCACTCGCCCTCGACGGCCGACCTGAAGACCGACGACTTCGCCACCGCCTGGGGCGGCATCTCCGGCCTCCAGCTGAGCCTGTCGGCCGTGTGGACCGAGGCCCGGGGGCGCGGCCACGGCCTGGAGGACGTGGTCCGCTGGATGTCCACGCGGACGGCCGCCCTGGTCGGCCTGCACGACAAGGGCGCCATCGAGGCCGGCCGCGACGCCGACTTCGCCGTCCTCGCCCCCGACGAGACCTTCACCGTCGACCCGGCCGGCCTCCAGCATCGCAACCGGGTCACCGCGTACGCCGGAAAGACCCTGTACGGCGTCGTGAAGTCCACCTGGCTGCGCGGCGAGCGCATCGTCGCGGACGGCGAGTTCACCGAGCCGAAGGGCCGACTTCTCTCCCGCCCCCAGTGAGCCATCCTCCGCACCCGCATCCCGCCGACTCCCGAAAGGAACCCCTGATCACCGTGACGGCGCAGCAACCATCGAGTTGGGCCAGCTTCACCGGCGACGCGAACCCCTACGGAGGAGGCGACCCGTACGCGGACTACCGCACCGCCGACTTCCCCTTCACCCAGTACGCCAACCTCGCCGACCGGCAGCTCGGCGCCGGAGTCATCGCCGCCAACGACGAGTTCTTCGCCCAGCGGGAGAACCTGCTGCTGCCCGAGGCCGCCGAGTTCGACCCCGAGCACTTCGGCCACAAGGGCAAGATCATGGACGGCTGGGAGACCCGCCGCCGGCGCGGCGCCTGCGCCGAACACCCCTGGCCCACGGCCGAGGACCACGACTGGGCGCTGGTCCGCCTCGGCGCGCCGGGTGTCGTGCGCGGCATCGTCGTCGACACGGCCCACTTCCGCGGCAACTACCCGCAGGCGGTGTCGGTCGAAGGCGCCTCGGTGCCGGGCTCCCCGTCGCCCGAGGACCTGCTGTCCGACGACGTGAAGTGGACGACGCTGGTCCCGCGCACGGCGGTGGGCGGCCACGCGGCGAACGGCTTCGCGGTCTCCGTCGAACAGCGCTTCACCCACCTGCGCGTCAACCAGCACCCCGACGGCGGCATCGCGCGCCTGCGCGTGTACGGCGAGGTCGTACCCGACCCCGAGTGGCTGGCGGTCCTGGGCACGTTCGACGTGGTCGCCCTGGAGAACGGCGGCCAGGTCGAGGACGCCTCCAACCTGTTCTACTCGCCGGCCACCAACACCATCCAGCCGGGCCGGTCCCGCAAGATGGACGACGGCTGGGAGACACGCCGCCGCCGTGACCAGGGCAACGACTGGATCCGCTACCGGCTGGCCGCCCAGTCCCAGATCCGCGCGATCGAGATCGACACGGCCTACCTGAAGGGCAACAGCGCGGGCTGGGCGTCGGTCTCCGTCAAGGACGGCGAGGACGGCGACTGGACCGAGATCCTCCCGCGCACCCGCCTCCAGCCCGACACCGACCACCGCTTCGTACTCCCGCAGCCGGCCGTCGGCACGCACGCGCGCGTGGACATCTTCCCCGACGGCGGCATCTCCCGCCTGCGGCTGTACGGCACCCTGACGGAGGCGGGCGCGACGGCCCTGGCGACGCGCCACCAGGAGCTGGGCGGCTGATCCACCCGCACACGCGCGTGGGGCGCACCGGCCGGGACGGCACCGGTGCGCTCCACGGGTCCTCTCAGGACGGGCGTGGTCCGAAACGGCTCACGCCGCGTGTCCGCCGTCCACCGCGAACTCCGCGCCCGTGACGTACGCCGCCTCCGGCCCCGCCAAGTACGCCACCATGGACGCCACTTCCTGCGCCGTCCCGAACCGCCCGAGCGCCGTCATCGCCGCCTGCGCGGACGCGTAGGGTCCGGACGCCGGGTTCATGTCCGTGTCCGTCGGCCCGGGATGGACGATGTTCGCGGTGATGTCGCGTTCCCCGAGTTCCCGCGCGAGTGCCTTCGTCAGACCCACCAGAGCCGCCTTGCTCGTCGCGTACAGCGTCCCGCCCGGCCCCGGCACCCGCTGCGTCATGCACGTACCGATCGTGACGATCCGCCCGCCGGCCGGCATCCGCGCGGCCGCCGCCTGGGAGGCCAGGAACACTCCGCGCACGTTCACCGCGAGCACCAGGTCGACCTCCTCCAGCGTGAGCGTGTGCAGCGGACCCAGCAGCCCCACGCCCACGTTGTTCACCAGCACGTCGAGCCCGCCGAAGACCTCCGCCGTACGCTCCACCGCGTCCGCCGCCTCACCGGCGTCCGCCGAGTCGGCGCGCAGGGCCACCGCCCGGCGCCCCAGCGCCTCCACGGCCCGTACGACGTCCTCGGCCGCCTCCTTGCCGTTCACGTAGGTCACCGCCACATCCGCACCCGCACGCGCGAGCCGCAGGGCGGCCGCCGCCCCGATGCCCCGGCTGCCGCCGGTCACCAGGGCCACCTTGCCGTTCAGAGTTCCATGAGCCGTCATGCCTCCATCCCAGCGGCCGCGAAGGCCGTCCGCTGGCGGCGAACGGACACCGAATCCGGCCACCGCCGGAACTCTTCGCTCCCCCTCCCGCGTTCTCCCCGCGTGACCCTTCAGCAAGAGATCGTCGGCAACGCCATGCAGATGGCGGTCGTCAACCTGCACCCCGGCCAGACCGTGTACTGCGAGGCGGGGAAGTTCCTGTTCAAGACGACGAACGTGACCATGGAGACTCGCCTGTCCGGCCCGTCGGGCAACGGCAACGGCGGTCAGCAGAGCGGCTCGGGCGGCGGCATGGGCGGCATGCTGCGCCAGGCCATGGGCACCGCCATGCAGGTCGGCCAGCGCATGCTGGCCGGCGAGTCGCTGGCGTTCCAGTACTTCACCGCCCAGGGCGGCGAGGGCACGGTCGGCTTCGCGGGCGTGCTGCCCGGCGAGATGCGCGCCCTGGAACTGGACGGCACGCGCGCGTGGTTCGCCGAGAAGGACGCGTTCGTGGCCGCCGAGTCCAGCGTCCAGTTCGGCATCGCCTTCCAGGGCGGCCGTACGGGCATGAGCGGTGGCGAGGGCTTCATCCTGGAGAAGTTCACCGGGCACGGCACGGTGATCATCGCGGGCGCGGGCAACTTCATCGACCTGAACCCGGCGGACTTCGGCGGCCGGATCGAGGTGGACACGGGCTGTGTGGTCGCCTTCGAGGAGGGCATCCAGTACGGCGTCCAGCGCGTCGGCGGCCTCAACCGGCAGGGCGTCATGAACGCCGTCTTCGGCGGCGAGGGCCTGTCCCTGGCCACCCTGGAGGGCAACGGAAGGGTGATCCTGCAGTCCCTCACCATCGAGAGCCTCGCGGCCGCCCTGAAGAAGGCCCAGGGCGGTGACAAGCAGGGCCCGACCGGCGGACTGTTCTCGACGCACGCGGGCTGAACCGATGAGTTGCGGGTGTGTGCGGGGTTTGGAACCGCTGGCTCTCAACCGAGTTTCCTACGCCCTCCCCGAAGACACCCGGGCCTGAGGCAGAGCCGCAGGTTAACTTCCCGAAAACTCATCGGACTTGACGGGAAAATCTTCAACTTTGTCGTTGACATGCCAACGTCTACGCGCGTCATCATGGAGCCATGAGATTCCCCCCACGCGCAACTCGCATCGGCGCCGCAGCCGCCCTCCTGTCCGCCCTCCTCGTCGGTGGCACCGTCTCCGCCACCACGGCGGACGCCGCCGCCGTCTCCGCCGGCAGCATCTGCTACAGCGACCTGCCGTCGCAGGCGTACGACACCCTGGAGCTGATCGACCAGGGCGGTCCCTTCCCGTACTCGCAGGACGGCACCGTCTTCTCGAACCGTGAAGGCGTCCTGCCCAAGCAGTCGTCCGGCTACTACCACGAGTACACGGTGAAGACCCCCGGCTCCTCCACGCGCGGTGCCCGGCGCATCGTCACCGGCGAGGAGTACCAGGAGGACTACTACACCTCGGACCACTACGCCACGTTCGACCTGATCGACTTCGGCTGCTGAGCCGGACGGTCCGGTCCCGGGGAACGGCGCGCCCGGCCGGGGGTCCGGTCCGCGCTCAGCCGGACTTCCGGCCGTCCGCGACGGCGAACAGCGCGAACGCGAGCAGCAGGAGCGCCACGCTCGCGTAGACCTCGTAGCCGTCGAGGAATCCGATCCGCTGCACGAGACCCACGTGCCAGTGGGTGAACTCGTGCACCAGGCCCAGGACGCCCTGCACCAGGGCGATGAATCCGAGAAGTTCCAGCAGCTGTTTCATGGCACGACTCTCGCCCCGCGGCTTCCCCCCACACATCGGCCGCGGGGCGAGGCGTGTGTGCCGGAGGAACGACTTCCCGTCCGGGCGGCACCACCGAAAGTCCACAGCGGTGCGACTTTGGTCGGCGATCCGCAGCGCGGGGCGCTCGCCCGAGCCGATCCTGCGTAGATTTGTCGGCCGTGAGCAAAGTCGAGTCGGCGCGGGCGCCGCAGGAGTTCGCGGGCCGCCGGTGGCTGTTCCCGTCCGCCCTGATGCACGAGCTGGACCCGGACGCCGGGGCCGCGGACCGACGGCCACGGCGCACCGCGCGCGACTGGGTCGTCGACTTCTCGTGTTTCCTGCTGGCCGTCGTGCTCGGCCTGGCGGCCGCGCAGTCCCTGTCCGAGGAAGCCGGGCTGCCGGACTCCCTCGCCGTGCTCGACCAGGTGCTGGGCGCCCTCGCCTGCGGGGCGCTCTGGCTGCGCCGCCGGTGGCCGGTCCCACTCGCCGTCGCGATGATCCCGGTCGGGTTCCTGTCCAACACCGCGGGCGGCGCCGGGATGGTCGTCATCTTCGCCCTCGCGGTGCACCGGCCCTTCCGCTACGTCGCCTTGGTCGGCGGCATCGACCTCGCCCTGCTCCCGCTCTTCTACTGGCTGCGACCCGACCCCGAACTGCCCTATGCCGGAGTCCTCGCCTTCACCGTGCTGCTCACCCTCTCCCTCATCGGCTGGGGCATGTTCGTACGCTCCAAGCGGCAGCTCATGCTGAGCCTGCGCGACCGGGCCCGGCGTGCGGAGACAGAGGCGCGGCTGCGTGCCGAGCAGGCGCAGCGGCTCGCCCGCGAGGCCATCGCCCGCGAGATGCACGACGTGCTGGCCCACCGGCTCACCCTGCTCAGCGTGCACGCCGGAGCCCTGGAGTTCCGGCCGGACGCGCCCCGCGACGAGATAGCGCGGGCGGCCGGGGTCATCCGGGAGAGCGCCCACGAGGCGCTGCAGGACCTCAGGGAGATCATCGGCGTGCTGCGGGCCGGGGAGTCCGACGACGCGGCCGGGAGCCGCCCGCAACCGACGCTGGCCGCGCTGGACACCCTGGTCGCCGAGTGCCGTGAGGCCGGCATGAAGGTCACCCTCGACCAGCGCGTCACCGACCCGGCCGCCCTCCCCGCCTCGGTCGGCCGCACCGCCTACCGCATCGCCCAGGAGGCCCTGACCAACGCCCGCAAACACGCCCCCGGCACCGACGTCACCGTCCAGGTCACCGGCACCCCCGGGTCCGGCCTGACGATCACGGTGCGCAACCCCGCCCCCGAATCCGACGTCCCGCCGGTGCCCGGCTCCGGGCAGGGCCTGATCGGCCTGACCGAACGCGCCACGCTGACCGGCGGCAACTTGGAGCACGGGGCGACGGCGGACGGGGGGTTCGAGGTGCGGGGGTGGCTGCCGTGGGGCGGTGACTGAGCTGCGGCGGGGCGGCCTCCCTTGGCCGGGACGCGCCCACCACCCCGCGTCCCCGTGATTACGTAACTCCCATGACTGTGACTCCGATCAGACTTCTCCTCGTCGACGACGACCCCCTGGTGCGCGCCGGACTCGCGCTGATGATGGGCGGGTCCGGGGACATCGAGATCGTCGGGGAGGCCGCCGACGGCGGCGAGGTCGAGGACGCGGTGCAGCGGACCCGGCCGGACGTCGTGCTCATGGACATCCGGATGCCGTCGGTGGACGGGCTCACGGCCACCCAGCGGCTGCGGGAGCGGACGGACGCACCCGAGGTCGTGGTGCTCACCACCTTCCACGCCGACGAGCAGGTGCTGCACGCCCTGCGCGCGGGTGCCGCCGGGTTCGTGCTCAAGGACACCCCGCCCGCCGAGATCGTCGACGCGGTGCGCCGGGTCGCGGCCGGGGAACCGGTGCTGTCGCCCGCGGTCACCCGCCAGCTGATGCGGCACGCGGCCGGCACCGCCGCCGACTCCCGGCAGGCACACGCGCGGGAGCGGCTCGCCGCGCTCAACGACCGCGAGCGGGAGGTCGCCGTCGCCGTCGGCCGGGGCCTGGCCAACGCCCGGATCGCCGCCGAGCTCTTCATGAGCGTGGCCACCGTCAAGACCCACGTCTCCCGCATCCTGGCCAAGCTGGGCCTCAACAACCGGGTCCAGATCGCCCTGCTGGCCTACGACGCGGGACTTCTCGACGAGGACGGGCACTAAGCGGGCACCCCGCGCGTTGTTCCTGCACCGGGAGGTGCCCGGTAGGCCTCGGGGGAGTCCGGAAGGGGAGCGATGGACAGGCAACACGTGGTCGACCTGGGTGAGTTCGGGGACGCCTTCCGCCGGGATCCGCATCCGGTGTACGAGCGCCTGCGCGAGCAGGGCCCCGTGCACCGCGTCCGGCTGCCGGGAGCGGACGAGGGGTACGAGGCCTGGCTGTTGGTGGGGTACGAAGAGGCGCGGGCGGCCCTCGTCGACCCCCGGCTGGCCAAGGACGGATCCAAGATCGGCACGACCTTCCTGGACGAGGACATGGTCGGCAAGTACCTGCTGGCCACCGACCCGCCTCAGCACACCCGCCTGCGCGGCCTGGTCACCCGCGCGTTCACGATGCGCCGGGTGGAGCGGCTGCGTCCGCGGATCCAGCAGATCACCGACGACCTGCTGGACGAGATGGTGCCGCGCGGTCGCGCCGACCTCATCGACGCACTCGCCTTCCCGCTGCCCATCACCGTCATCTGTGAACTCCTGGGCGTCCCGGACATGGATCGCGCGGAGTTCCGGAAGCTGTCCACCGAGGTGGTCGCGCCGACCAACGGGGACACGGAGTACGAGGCGGTCATCCGCCTCGGCGAGTACCTCACCGAGCTGATCGAGGACAAGCGCTCCGCCGGACGGACCGACGACCTGCTCAGCGACCTGATCCGCACCACCGCCGAGGACGGCGACCGGCTCTCCGCGCGGGAACTGCGCGGCATGGCCTTCCTGCTGCTCATCGCCGGCCACGAGACCACGGTCAACCTCATCGGCAACGGCGTTCTCGCCCTCCTCACCCACCCCGACCAACTCGCCGCCCTGCGTGCCGACATGAGCCTCCTCGACGGCGCCGTCGAGGAGATGCTGCGCTATGAGGGCCCGGTACAGAGCGGCACGTTCCGGTACGCCGCCGAGACCCTGGAGATCGCCGGCACGACGATCGAGAAGGGCGAGCAAGTGATCGTAGGCCTCACCGCCGCCCAGCGCGACGGCGACCGCTACAGCGACCCGCACCGGTTCGACATCCGCCGCGACACCCGCGGCCACCTCGCCTTCGGCCACGGCATCCACTACTGCCTGGGCGCGCCCCTGGCCCGCCTGGAGGGCCGCACGGCCATCGGTACCCTCCTGGAGCGCGCCCCCGGACTCGCGCTCGACGGCTCGCCCGGCGAGTGGCTGCCAGGCCTGCTGATGAGAGGGATGCGCACCCTGCCGGTGCGCTGGTGAGCGCAGCGGCTTCAGCCGTACGACGGCTGCGCCCCGTCCTGGACCTCCGCCAGCCGTACCGGGCGGCGCTCCCGCCGGGACATCTCGCACGCCTCGGCGATCCGCAGCGCCTGCAGAGCCTCGTGGCCGTCGCACGGGTTGGGCCGCTGACCGTGCAGCACGTCGACGAAGGCGCACAGCTCGGCCTCGTAGGCGGGCCCGAACCGCTCCAGGAAGCCGGCCCACGGCTTGTCCGCGGGCGGCGGCCCGGTCGGCTCGGTGGACGCCACCGGCGTACGGTCGTCCAGGCCCACCACGACCGTGTCCCGCTCCCCGGCCAGCTCCATGCGGACGTCGTAGCCGGCGCCGTTGAGCCGGGTCGCCGTGGCCGTCGCCAGCGTGCCGTCGTCCAGCGTGAGCAGGGCCGCGCCGGTGTCGACGTCACCGGCCTCGCGGAACATCGCGGGGCCGGCGTCCGACCCCGTCGCGTACACGTCCACGACCTCACGGCCCGTCACCCAGCGCAGCGCGTCGAAGTCGTGGATCAGCGTGTCCCGGAACAGCCCGCCGGACAGCGGCAGCCACTCCGGCGGGGGAGGGGACTGGTCGGAGGTCATCGCCCGGACGGTGTGCAGCCGCCCGAGCCGGCCCGAGCGCACCGCCTCCCGGGCGCCCGCGTACCCCGCGTCGAAGCGCCGCTGGAAGCCCATCTGCAGCACCGTGCCGGCCGTCTCGACCTCGGCGAGCGCGGCCAGCGTGCCCGGCAGGTCGAGGGCGATCGGCTTCTCGCAGAAGACCGGCAGGCCCGAGCGGGCTGCCCGACCGATCAGTTCGGCGTGCGCCGCCGTGGCCGTGGTGATCACCACCGCGTCCACGCCCCACTTGAAGATCTCGTCCACCCCCGGCGCCGCCGTCTCGCCCAGGCGGTGCGCCAGCCCCTGCGCGCGCGCCGGATCCGCGTCCGTCAGGATCAGCGATCCGACCTCACGGTGGCGGCTCAGCGTGTTCGCATGAATGGTGCCGATGCGGCCCGTACCGATGACCCCGATGCGCATGGAAACAAAGTGAGGGCCGACCCCGTGCGCTGTCAATGCTAATGTCCGAACAACTGGACAATCTGTCTACACAACTTCCCGTCAACCGAGCACGGGGCTACGCTCGAGCCCGTGCCGAAACCAGATGTGGACCCGACCGTGTCACTCGACCTCCGTGTGGACCGTAGTTCGCCGGTACCGTTGTACTTCCAGCTCTCCCAGCAGCTGGAGGCCGCCATCGAGCACGGCAGTCTCACGCCAGGCAGCCTCCTGGGCAACGAGATCGAGCTGGCCGCCCGGCTCGGCCTGTCCCGGCCGACCGTCCGCCAGGCCATCCAGTCCCTCGTCGACAAGGGCCTGCTGGTGCGCCGCCGGGGCGTGGGCACCCAGGTCGTGCACAGCCAGGTCAAGCGCCCCCTGGAGCTGAGCAGCCTCTACGACGACCTGGAGGCGGCCGGCCAGCGGCCCGCGACCAAGGTCCTGGTGAACACCGTCGTCCCCGCCTCCGCCGAGGTCGCCGCCGCGCTCGCCGTCGCCGAGGGCAGCGACGTGCACCGCATCGAGCGCCTGCGCCTCGCCCACGGCGAACCGATGGCCTACCTGACCAACTTCCTGCCACCCGGCCTGCTCGACCTGGACACCGGCCAGCTGGAGGTCACCGGCCTCTACCGGCTGATGCGCTCCGCCGGGATCACCCTGCACAGCGCCCGCCAGTCGATCGGCGCCCGCGGCGCCACGGCCGCCGAGGCCGAGCGGCTCGCCGAGGCGGAGGGTGCCCCGCTGCTCACCATGCAGCGCACCACCTTCGACGACACCGGCCGGGCGGTCGAGTTCGGCGACCACACCTACCGCCCCACCCGTTACTCCTTCGAGTTCCAGCTGCTGGTGCGCCCCTGAGCCCCGCCGGTCATTCGTCGCAATGTCCGGACAATGCGCCGGGCGGACGCTCCCCAGTCGTGTCAGCAGTGTTCCCCGTGTTCGATACTGGAGCGTTTGGGGCCGCTGAGGTGATCACCGGCCCCTTGCGTACGGACGAACACGGCAAGAAGGGCACGGCCTCGTGGCACGGTTTCGGACCTGGGTAGGCATAACGCTGGCAGGGGCACTCTCCGTGTCCCTGGCCGGGTGCAGCAGCACCGGCGGCAAACGGGCCGAGGACGCCCGCAAGGCCGCCGCCGCCCAGGGCAGGGCGGCGGTGAACACCCCCCGCTGGACCTTCGCGATGATCACTCACTCGGGGGACGGCGACACCTTCTGGGACATCGTGCAGAGCGGTGCCGAGCAGGCCGCCGTCAAGGACAACATCAACTTCCTGTACTCGCACGACGACGAGGCCCAGCAGCAGGCCCAGCTGGTGGACGCGGCGGTCGACAAGAAGGTCGACGGCATCATCGTCACACTCGCCAAGCCCGACGCCCTCAAGGCCGCCGTGGCCCGCGCCGAGAAGGCCGGCATCCCGGTGATCACGGTGAACTCCGGCTCCGAGGAGTCCAAGGCCTTCGGCGCCCTCACCCACATCGGCCAGGACGAGACCATCGCCGGCGAGGCCGTCGGCGAGGAGCTGAACAAGCGCGGCCGCAAGAACGCCCTGTGCGTCCTGCACGAGCAGGGCAACGTCGGTCACGAGCAGCGCTGCGACGGCGTCGCGAAGACGTTCCACGGCAAGGTCGAGAAGCTCTACGTCAACGGCACCGACATGCCCGACGTGCAGTCCGCGATCGGGGCCAAGCTCCAGGCGGACAAGTCCGTCGACGCCGTCGTCACCCTCGGTGCCCCCTACGCCGACACCGCCGTGAAGGCGAAGGCCGACGCGGGCAGCAGGGCCGAGGTCGACACCTTCGACCTCAACGCCAAGGTCGCCGCCGAGCTGAAGGACGCCACCCTCGGCTTCGCCGTGGACCAGCAGCCGTACCTGCAGGGCTACCAGGCCGTCGACCTGCTGTGGCTGTACAAGTACAACGGCGACGTCCTCGGCGGCGGTCAGCCGGTCCTCACCGGCCCGCAGATCATCACCAAGGACCAGACGGCCGCCCTCGCGGAGTACACCGAGCGGGGCACCCGATGACCGTCACCATGGAACGCACGGCTGACGAGAGGACTCTGCGGACCTCGCCGCTGCGGAAGCTGCTCGCCCGCCCCGAGCTGGGCTCGATCGTCGGCGCGCTCGCCGTCTTCGCCGTCTTCGCGTTCGCGGCCGACGGCTTCCTGCGCGCCGCCAGCCTCAGCACGGTCCTGTACGCCTCCTCGACCATCGGCATCATGGCCGTACCCGTGGCCCTGCTGATGATCGCCGGCGAGTTCGACCTGTCGGCGGGCGTCCTGGTGACGTCATCCGCGCTGATCTCCTCGATGTTCAGCTACCAGATGACGGCGAACACCTGGGTCGGCGTCGGCGTCTCGCTCCTCGTCACGCTCGCCATCGGCGCCTTCAACGGTTTCGTGCTCACCCGCACCAAGCTGCCCAGCTTCATCGTCACGCTGGGCACCTTCCTGATGCTGACCGGCATGAACCTCGGCTTCACCAAGCTGATCGACGGCACGGTCTCCACCAAGACCATCGCCGACATGGAGGGCTTCCCGAGCGCCCACGCCGTCTTCGCCTCGACCCTCACCCTCGGCGGCGTCGACTTCAAGGTCACCGTCCTGTGGTGGCTCGGCCTCGTCGCCCTCGCCTCCTGGATCCTGCTGCGCACCCGCGCCGGCAACTGGATCTTCGCGGTCGGCGGCAACCAGGACGCCGCCCGCGCGGTCGGCGTGCCGGTCGCCAGGACCAAGGTCGGCCTCTACATGGGCGTGGCGTTCGGCGCCTGGATCTCCGGCCAGCACCTGCTCTTCTCCTTCGACGCCGTCCAGTCCGGCGAGGGCGTCGGCAACGAGCTGATCTACATCATCGCGGCCGTCATCGGCGGCTGCCTGATCACCGGCGGCTACGGCAGCGCGGTCGGCTCGGCCGTCGGCGCGCTCCTGTTCGGCATGACGAGCAAGGGCATCGTCTTCGCCGAGTGGAACCCCGACTGGTTCAAGTTCTTCCTCGGAGCGATGCTGCTCCTCGCGACCCTGTTGAACGCCTGGGTCCGCAAGCGCACGGAGGCCGACAAGTGACTCTCGTCCAGCTGGCCGACGTCAGCAAGCACTACGGCACCGTCCGTGCCCTCGAAGGCGTCTCGCTGGAGGTCAACCCCGGCGAGATCACCTGCGTCCTCGGTGACAACGGGGCCGGCAAGTCCACCTTGATCAAGATCATCGCGGGCCTGCACCGGCACGACGGCGGCACGCTGAGCATCGAGGGCGAGGAGACGACCCTCTCCTCCCCGCGCGAGGCCCTCGACCGCGGTATCGCCACGGTCTACCAGGATCTGGCGGTAGTCCCCCTCATGCCGGTGTGGCGCAACTTCTTCCTCGGCTCCGAGCCCCGCAGGGGCAAGGGACCCTTCAAGCGCCTGGACATCGACTTCATGCGCGAGACGACCCGGGCCGAACTCCTGCGCATGGGCATCGACCTCCGCGACGTCGACCAGCCCATCGGAACCCTCTCCGGCGGCGAACGCCAGTGCGTGGCGATCGCCAGGGCGGTCCACTTCGGCGCGAAGGTCCTGGTCCTGGACGAGCCGACGGCGGCCCTGGGCGTCAAGCAGTCCGGCGTGGTCCTGAAGTACGTGGCGGCAGCACGCGACGAGGGCCTGGGTGTTGTCTTGATCACCCACAACCCGCATCACGCGTACTTGGTGGGCGACAGGTTCGTACTGCTGCGACGCGGCACGATGGTGGGCAACCACACACGCGACGACATCACCCTGGACGAGCTGACGCAGCAGATGGCGGGTGGAGCCGACCTGGACGCTCTACGCCACGAACTGCAGCGTAGTTAAGGGGCGCGGGGCTGTGTGGATCTGCGGCTCCGCCGCGGGGCGCGAGCAACCAAAACGGACCCGCACCCGGCAAGGATCGCGTACCCCCTCCCCCTGCCCCGCGCAGCACTCAGCGTGAGCGTGCGGCAGAATCGAGCCCGATGAGCACCTACCGCGACCTCACCGCCCCCATCGGCTCCCGCCGAGCCCCCGTGCTCCGAACGGTCGGCACCAGGGAACGCCGGTCACATCTGACCGCCCCCCGTGTCCCCACCGTCGGCATCGACATCGGCGGCACCAAGGTCATGGCGGGCGTGGTGGACGCGGACGGAAACATCCTGGAGAAGCTCCGCGCGGAGACCCCGGACAAGTCCAAGAGCCCCAAGGTCGTCGAGGACACCATCGTCGAACTGGTCCTGGACCTGTCCGACCGCCACGACGTGCACGCGGTCGGCATCGGCGCCGCCGGCTGGGTCGACGCCGACCGCAACCGCGTCCTGTTCGCGCCCCACCTGTCCTGGCGCAACGAGCCGCTGCGGGACCGCCTCGCCAGCCGCCTCTCCGTGCCGGTCCTCGTGGACAACGACGCGAACACCGCCGCCTGGGCGGAGTGGCGCTTCGGCGCCGGCCGTGGCGAGGACCATCTGGTCATGATCACGCTGGGCACCGGAATCGGCGGCGCCATCCTGGAGGACGGCCAGGTCAAGCGCGGCAAGTACGGCGTCGCGGGTGAGTTCGGCCATATGCAGGTCGTCCCCGGCGGCCACCGCTGCCCGTGCGGCAACCGCGGCTGCTGGGAGCAGTACAGCTCAGGCAACGCCCTCGTCCGCGAGGCCAAGGAGCTGGCCGCCGCGGACTCCCCGGTGGCCTACGGGATCATCGAGCACGTCAAGGGCAACATCGACGACATCACCGGCCCGATGATCACCGAGCTGGCCCGCGAGGGCGACGCCATGTGCATCGAGCTGCTCCAGGACATCGGCCAGTGGCTCGGCGTCGGCATCGCCAACCTCGCCGCCGCCCTCGACCCGTCCTGCTTCGTGATCGGCGGAGGCGTCAGCGCCGCCGACGACCTGCTCATCGGCCCGGCCCGGGACGCCTTCAAGCGCCACCTCACCGGCCGCGGATACCGCCCCGAGGCCCGCATCACCCGCGCCCAGCTCGGCCCCGAGGCCGGCATGGTCGGCGCCGCCGACCTGGCCCGGCTGGTCGCCCGGCGGTTCCGGCGGGCCAAGCGGCGCCGGGTGGAGCGGTACGAGCGCTACGAGCGGTACGCCCAGGCCCGCCGCGACCGGGACACCGCATGATCGCCTCGCTGCCCCATCAGGCCGCGCCCCCGGACGAACCGCGAAGGCCCGCGGAGGACCCGCGGCACAAGGCCAGACGCAGGGCGCTCACCCTGCTGATCATCGTGCTGCTCATCGGCGTCCCGGCGGGCTATCTGGTGATCTCCGCCAACCAGAGCCGCAACAGCGGCAAGGACAAGGAGGCGAAGTACTCGGCGACCGGCCTCACCCCGGGCTGGCCGTCGAAGGTGCAGCGCCGCCTCTACCAGGTGGCGGTCCCGCACCCCGCCGACTACATCGCCTACTACGAGACCAACAACTGGAAGACCAGCCGCCTGTACGTGCAGTTCCGCACCAACAGCGCCGGCCTGGACAGCTTCCTGGGGGCCATGGGCGTACGCCGGGACGAGCTGAAGAAGGACGACATCACCATCGGCTCCCGCGACCAGAAGGTCTCCGGCTGGAACTTCACCGGCCCCGGCCCCTGGTCGGGTCTCACCCGCAAGCAGAAGAACCCGGCGCCCACCCAGGACGTGGTCGTCAACATGTCCGACCCGAACTACCCGATGGTGTACGTCGTCTCCCGCACGGTCCCGTAACAGGGGCCCCGGCCGGCCGCCGGAGCCGATTGTCAGACCCCGCCCGTAGAGTCGAGGACGTCTGATCCGACGTGCGGACGGGAGGTGGCAGGACGTATGAGCGGTGGCACGGCTGCGGTGGCCGAGCGCATGGGAGGTTCCCGGGAATCCGGGGACCTCGTTCCGGTGCGCCTCGCGTCCGTCTACCTGCCCGCGCCCCTCCCGCGCGAGGGCCGCGTCGCCTTCTGGGACCCCGACGGCGGCCCGCTGCCCGCCGGCGGCGACACCGGCGAGCTGACCGTCGTACGACGCCATGGAGCGAGCGTGCGCCGCCGGCAGGTGCCCGCGCTGACCCTGCCGCTCGCCGAGGCCCTGCCGCTGCTGGTCCGGGCCCGCCGCGACCCGGCCGCCCACCCGGCCACGGCCTGCTGGGGAGCCGCCGCCCTGCACGCGCTGCGGCTGGTCGCCCGCGGCCGCCTGCTGCCCGGCCTGACCCCGAGCGGCCACGACGCCTGGCGCGCCGGCCCGCTGGAACCCGACGACATCGCCCACCTGCGCGCGGTGGCCGCGGCCCTGCCCCCAGAGGGCCACGCCGTGCCGCTGCCGGACCCCGGGCCGCTCCGGCTGCCCGAGCCCGAGGCCCTGATCCGCTCCTTCGTGGACGCGGTCGCCGACACCCTGCCCCGCACCCCGGCCGCCCCCCACACCGCCGGCCGCCCCTTCGCCGCCCGCGAGCCCCAGGCACTGCCCGCCGCCGAAGACTGGGCGGCGGAGGTCGCCGCCGGCATGGACGCGGGCGTACGGATCTCGCTGCGCCTGGACCTGTCCGCGTACGACGTCTTCGACGCGGGTTCCGTCGAGGGCGCCCGCGCCGCGGGCGCGGCGATCCTCCAGGTGCACAGCCTCGCCGACCCGACCCTGGTGACCGACGCGGCGGCCCTGTGGGCGGGGGAGGCCGACGCGGCCTTCGGGCCACGCGCGCGCGTGGACGCCGCCCTCGCCGTGCGGCGCGCGGCCCGAGTGTGGCCGCCCCTGGACCGGCTCGCCGAGCAGGAGACCCCCGACGTGCTCGCGTTGTCCGAGGAGGAGCTGGGCGAGCTGCTCGGCGTGGCGGCCTCCCGGCTCGCCGCCGCCGGAATCGCCGTGCACTGGCCCCGGGACCTCGCCCGCGACCTCACCGCCGCCGCCGTGGTCCGGCCCGCGCCCGGCTCGGCGACCGACGGCACCGGGTTCTTCGAGAGCGAGGACCTGCTCCAGTTCCGCTGGCAGCTGGCGCTCGGCGGGGATCCGCTCAGCGAGGCCGAGATGGACGCGCTCGCCGAGGCCCACCGGCCGGTCGTACGGCTCCGGGACCGCTGGGTGCTGGTCGACCCGGCACTGGTCCGCAAGGCCCGCAAACGCGAACTGGGCCTGCTCGACCCGGTGGACGCGCTCTCCGTCGCGCTCACCGGCACCGCCGACGTCGACGGCGAGACGGTCGAGGCCGTCCCCGTCGGCGCACTGGCCGCCCTGCGTGACCGCCTCACCGCGGGCCTCGGCCCGGCCGAGCCGCCCGCCGGGCTCGCCGCCACCCTCCGCGACTACCAGCTCCGCGGCCTGGCCTGGCTCGACCTCATGACCTCCCTCGGGCTCGGCGGCTGCCTCGCCGACGACATGGGCCTCGGCAAGACCATCACGCTCATCGCCCTGCACCTGAAGCGGGCCCGCACCGAGCCGACCCTCGTGGTCTGTCCCGCGTCCCTGCTGGGCAACTGGCAGCGGGAGATCACCCGGTTCGCGCCCGGCGTCCCCGTCCGCCGCTTCCACGGCCCGGACCGCACCCTGGACGGTCTCGGCGGCGGTTTCGTTCTCACCACCTACGGCACGATGCGCTCCACGGCGGCCCAACTCGCCGGGCAGCCCTGGGGGATGGTCGTCGCCGACGAGGCCCAGCACGTGAAGAACCCGTACTCCGCGACCGCCAAGGCGCTGCGCACCATCCCGGCCCCCGCGCGCGTGGCCCTCACCGGCACCCCGGTGGAGAACAACCTCTCCGAACTGTGGGCCCTGCTCGACTGGACGACCCCCGGCCTCCTCGGCCCCCTGAAGTCCTTCCGCGCCAGGCACGCGCGCGCGGTGGAGAACGGTGGGGCCGATGAGAACGGGGCGGCGGTGGACCGCCTGGCCCGCCTGGTGCGTCCCTTCCTCCTGCGCCGCAAGAAGTCCGACCCCGGCATCGTCCCCGAGCTGCCGCCCAAGACCGAGACGGACCACCCCGTACCGCTCACCCGGGAACAGGCCTCGCTGTACGAGGCGGTGGTGCGCGAGTCGATGCTGGCCATCGAGACCGCGGAGGGAATCGCCCGCCGGGGCCTGGTCCTGAAGCTGCTCGGCGCCCTGAAGCAGATCTGCGACCACCCGGCGCTGTACCTGAAGGAGGACACACACGCCGACCGGCTGTCGGCCCGCTCCGGCAAACTCGCCCTCCTGGACGAGCTGTTGGACACCGTGCTCGCCGAGGACGGCTCCATACTGGTCTTCACCCAGTACGTCGGCATGGCCCGCCTCATCACCGCCCACCTGTCCGCCCGCGCGGTCCCCGTGGACCTCCTGCACGGCGGCACCCCGGTGGCCGAGCGCGAGCGCATGGTCGACCGCTTCCAGGGCGGTGCGACCCCCGTCCTCGTCCTCTCCCTCAAGGCCGCCGGTACGGGCCTGAACCTCACCCGCGCCGGCCATGTCGTCCACTTCGACCGCTGGTGGAACCCGGCCGTCGAGGAACAGGCCACCGACCGCGCCTACCGCATCGGCCAGACCCAGCCGGTCCAGGTCCACCGTCTGGTCACCGAGGGCACGGTCGAGGACCGCATCGCCGAGATGCTGGAGGCCAAGCGCGCCCTGGCCGACGCCATCCTCGGCTCCGGCGAGTCGGCCCTGACCGAACTGACGGACCGCGAGCTGTCCGACCTGGTCTCCCTGCGGAGGTCCTCATGACGACCGGGGAACAGCGCCCCGGCGACGCGGCCCGGCGGGCCCTGCGGGCGGCACGGGAGCGGGCGGAGGCCGAGCGCGAGGAGGCCGCGCAGGCGAAGCGGCCCGAGCGCCCGACCGAGCGCGCCGCCACGTCGGGCGGCCGGAGTGAGGCCGGTGCCTCTGTCGAGTCGGGCAGCCGGGACGGGTTCGGGGCCTTGGTGAGGTCTGGTCCCCGAGCTGAGTCCGGTGACGCGGCGGTGCCTGGTGAATGGGACGAGTCGGGTGCCACCGCGGAGTCAGGTGACCGCGATGAGCCCGTTGCGTCTGCGGAGTCCGTTGCCACGGCGCAGTCCGGTCACGCGGGCGACCGAAACGCGCCGCAGGCCGCCACCTCCACCCCCACCCCACGACCCGCCGACGCGGCCAGGGAAGCGCTCCGGGCCGCCCGCCGGGAAGCGCTGCGTGCCGAGGCGGAGGCGGCAGGGTCTCGGCGTGGGAGGCGTACGCCGGTGCGGACAACCGGCTCCCCACCCGCCTTTGCACGCCCCGGTACCGACTCCCGGACCACCGCCCGCGTCCAAGCCGCCCACGACATGCGCCAGTTCCTGGCGAACGCCTTCCGTATGCCGTCCGTTGCCGACACGGCCGACACGGCCGAGGTGATGGACGACACCGGTATGGACACCTCCGTCGGCGAAGCCGACCGCGGCGAACCCCGCCCTCCGGCGCCGGCATCCCCGCAGATCCCCGCCACCATGGCCACCCCCCACCGCGACACCGAACTCCGCCGCACCTTCCCCGCGTTCCCGCCCCGGGAGGGCTCCTCGGAGGACCCGGCGTTCGCCGAGACCTGGTGGGGGAACGCCTGGGCCGACGCGCTCGAACAGGGTGCGCTGGACGTCAAGCGGCTGGGCCGCGGCCGGGTCTACGCGGACCAGGGCCATGTGGACGCGATCACCGTGACGCCGGGGCTGGTGCTGGCGTACGTCCGCGGAAGCCGTCCCCGTCCGTACCGGGTGCAGGTGCGGCTGCGCACGCTGGAGGACGCGGACTGGGAGCGGTTCCTGGACGCGGCCGCCGACCGCCCCGGGCACATCGCGGCGCTGCTCGACAAGGAGTTGCCCCAGTCCCTCGCCGACTGCGGTGTGCCCCTGCTGCCCGGCCCCCGCGACCTCGCCCCGCAGTGCAGCTGCCCCGACTCCGGCCACCCCTGCAAGCACGCGGCCGCCCTCTGCTACCAGACGGCACGCCTGCTCGACGCCGACCCCTTCGTGCTGCTCCTGCTGCGCGGCCGGGGCGAGAAGGGCCTCCTGGACGCGCTGTCCCGCCGCAGCGCCGCCCGCGCGGCCCGTGCCGCCCAGGAGGGATCGCCGCGGTCCCTGCCCGGCGTTCGTGCGGCCGAGGCCCTCGCCCCGCGTCGGCTTCCGCAGCTGCCGCCGCCCTTGCCCGTTCCGCCGCACCCCGAGCAGCCGCCGGTGTACCCGGCGGGGCCCGGCGGACCGGACCCCTTCGCGCTGGACCAGCTGGCGACAGACGCCGCCGCCCGCGCGCACGCGCTGCTCGCCACCGGCCGTGATCCGGTCGGCGAACTGACCCTGTGGCAGGACGCCGTACGCCTCGCCGCCGCCCGTCCCGGCTCCGGCCTGACCGCCACCACCCGCAGCCTGTACGCCACGCTGGCCGCGGCCACCGACCGCACTCCGGCCGACCTGGCCCGCGCGGTCGCCGCCTGGCGGCAGGGCGGGCCGGAGGGGCTGGCCGTCCTGGAGGACCCGTGGGATCCGCCCGCCGGCCGCTTCGACCGGGCCCGCCCGCTGCTGCTCGCCGCCGACCTCCCGGCGTTCCGCCCCTGGCGCAACCGCCTCACCCACCCCCGCGGCCATGTCCAGCTCCGCCTGGGCCGCGACGGCCTCTGGTACGCCTACGAGTCGGAGCCGGGCCAGGACGACTGGTGGCCCCGCGGCACACCCGACCTGGACCCGGTCGGCGCCCTCACGGGCCTGGGCACACCGGACGACCTCTGAGCGCGCCGGCATCCGTACACCTCGCAGCCCGCGCCCCGAGCGTGTCACCGGACTCACCCGTCGGGTGGCTCGATATGAGGGAGCGCCTCACGGGCGAGCCTCGCAGGGCACACCCGACCAATGCGTCACTGTTCCGAGTGCCCGGCGAATTGGACCTCACGCGGCATAGCGGACACTTCGATGATCATCCGGGCGCCGCAGCTGCACACCGACAGGGCGCGGAGTGACCCGATGTCCGATCTCTTGAAGCGGGAGCCAGGTACCGTGACCGATCTTGATCCCTTCACCGACCTGCTCGACTATCCGATGTACGTCGTGACCGCGGTGGCCGATGGGGAAAGAGCCGGCTGCCTGGTCGGATTCGCCTCGCAGTGCTCGATCCGGCCCGCCCGGTTCATGGTCTGGCTGTCCAAAGCCAACCGGACGTACGAGGTCGCCGAGCGTGCCCAACGTCTCGCGGTCCATCTCCTCCGCCGCGACCAGAACCGGCTGGCCCGGCTCTTCGGCGGCGAGACCGGCGACCGCACCGACAAGTTCACTCACGTCCCGTGGCATCCAGGACCGGGCGGATCGCTGATCCTCGACGAGGCCCCCGCCTGGTTCGTCGGTCGCGTGGAGAACCGGATCGACGGCGGCGACCACGTCGGTTTCCTGCTCGCTCCGGAGGCGGCGGACAACCCCACGGGCACCAGGAGCCCGCTGCTGACGCTGAACGACACCCATGACATCACCCCAGGCCACCCGGCGGACTGAGCCAGCCGAGCGTAACTGGGCGGCACCGAACGAGATCATCCGAGGGTGAGCTGCAGGTCCTCGAAGTCACGCGAGAGGCTGCCCGAGGACCAGAGGATCTCCGTCCCTCCTGGTGCGTTGCCCGCGCTGACCGTAATCCCGTCCACAGCGAGCAGCTCAGCCACATCCGCCGCCACGTCCGGCCACTCCTCGGTTCGAAGCAGCCGCAGGATCTCCGCCATCCGATCGCTGATCATGCGACTTCGCTGGACGGCTGAGCTGCTGTCTCGGCTGGAGGCTGTTCAACGCCCGAGTCCTCCTCTGCCAGGAGGAATCCCGTGCCCGTAAGATCCAGGAGCCGACTCACGACCGGGGCTGGACGGTGCAGCCGCAGCTCGCCCTCCGAGGCCGCCAGGTGCTGGGAGACTTCGAGGAAGACGTTCAGACCGCCGGCGTCGCAGAACCCGACGCAGGGAAGCCGGTCCGCTTGCCGAAGGACGACGCCGTCTGTCGACGCGTCGAGGTCGGCGCACGGCAGTTCGCTTTCATTTCGCAACCCGCGGCGTACCAGCAGCCGGGACATGGTGCGGACGTGCATCTTGACCGGCCGTGATTACAGCCAGTACACCCACGGCACCCACGATGTGACCGAACGCCGCAAAAGGCGCGCTTCTGATGAGTCGGACGCACTGCCCGGGGTAACCGGAGCGTGGGAGCCGATCGGCTTTCGGTATTTCCACCGGCGAAAACACCCCGCTCTCTTGCGGGACGTGCCGGACAACGCAAAGGCGGGCCCATGGACGCGATTGTGCTGCTCAAGGACGACCACCAGACGGTCGAGAAGCTGTTCAAGGAGTTCGAGCAGGCCGGGGACCATGCCTACAAGACCAAGCGAAAGATCGCCGACAAGGTGATCGAGGAGCTGACGGTCCACGCCTGGATCGAGGAGGAGATCTTCTACCCCGCCGCGCGTGCCGCCGTGCCGGACACCACCGACCACGTACTGGAGAGCGTCGAGGAACACCACGTCGTCCTGTGGATGCTCTCCGAACTGGCGGGCCTAGACCCCGAAGACGAACGGTTCGACGCCAAGATGACCGTTCTCATCGAGAACGTGCGGCACCACGTCGAGGAGGAAGAGAAGGAGTGGTTCCCCAAGGTCCGCTCCGCTCTCGGCCACAGCCGGCTGGGCGAACTGGGCGAGCAACTCGCCGCCGCCAAGCCCGACGCTCCTCACGACCCGCTCCGGGTGCCCAGCGCGCACGAATGACCTCCACGCGGCGGCCCGGCGGCCCGGGCTCCGTGCGCCCCCATGGACGGCAGCCAGTGGCCGGGCCGCGACCGGTTCGTGCAGCGGCGGCACCGGCGACCGCCCCTGGCAGCTCGGCGCCGGCTCCGTACCCGTGGGCGCACATGGGAGGCCCGAGGCGAGGGAGCGTGCCCCATGGGTCTCTGCGTGATTGCGATTGGTCCGGTTCTCGCGTGACGTGACGTCATGTCCCTTGGCGAACCCGCGAAGCAGCGCAGGCACAGCCTCGATGATCATGTGGGGGTCGAGTTCGTTGATCACCAAGCGAGCCCGTGCCTACCCCTGTTCCTCATACCCGCCGCGCTGGAGTAGCTGGCCCACGCCGATGCCCCGGAGCCCCTCGCCGACGCCGTCTGGCGGTGACGAGAGGGAAGGGCTGGTGATCATTCGTGCTGTACGACTCGGATGAACGCTGCCGCCGCACAGTGGCACAGCGTGCAGGGTCGCTGCTGGTCGAAGGACCGATGGAGATCACCCTGGAGGACGGCACCATCGTGAGGTCGGACCGGTTCTGTGTCGCCCTGTGCACCTGCAGACGCAGCCAGATCTACCCGTGGTGCGAGACCAGCCGTCGTAAGTCCGAGCGGCCGAGGCACCCGGACGGCGGGATCCGATCCGAGGCGTGAACTTCACGACCGAACTCGTCTCAGGTCCGCTCGCGCGCGCCGCTCTTCGAAGCGCGGAGTCGCTTCCAGTCGGCCTCGGCCCGTGAGGTGGGCTGGGCATCGTTCCAGGCTGCAGGCTGGCGATCTGAATCGGTGCGGCTGCCGCCGTGACTGCGCCGCCAATGCCGATGCAGACAGGGGAGCTGTCCGTTGGGGGCGGCGTCAGGTGCGCAGCCGTGCTTCCACCCGGCCGTCGGTGATGCGGGTGTCGAAAGCGGGCTGGGGTGCGGTGGCCGGACCACTGACGTTCCAGCCGTCGGTCAGCCGGAAGGTGCTGCCGTGCCAGGGGCAGCGCAGGCAGCTGTCTTCCAGCGAGCCTTCCGACAAGGGGCCCGCCAGGTGGCTGCAGTGTTCGGCCAGCACATACACCTTGTCATCCGGCTGGCGGACGGCGACCACAGCGACGCCGTCGAGGTCACGGTGTGTCGGTCGGCCTTGCGGAAGGTCCGAGAGGTCGGCAACGTATTGCCAGCCCGGCTCCACCATCTGCGGGACGGTTGCGGCGTGGTTGGCGCCGGCTGCCTGGCGGTAGGCGAGGTGGCCGCCGAGCGCGCCGCCGATGCCGACGACGCTGAGTCCTGCCCAGCCGTACATCCTGCCTGAGACTTCATGCCCGCGCAGGCGAGCGGTCAGGGACGTGGCGTACAGGGCGACCCCGGTGATGTTCGTTGCGGCATGGACGATGCCGACGCGCATCTGCCGGCGGTTCAGTTCCGCCCAGTCCACCCAGCCTGACGCCGCGGCTGGGGCTGCAGCCAGCAGGCCCGTGGCGATCAATGTGCGTGCCGCGGTTCGCTGGCCCGGCATTGCGTCGAGCACCGCGGCGGACAGCCAGCTGCCAAGGGGGATCTGTATCAGCAGCGGGTGTACAGGGTGACCCAGCCAACGCCCGTGCAGGCCGTCTCTGGCCCGGCCGAGTGGAGCCGCCCGCACCATCCGTTGCACGACCCCGAGCAACGTGTCTGCGCTGGAGAAGCGTTCCAATCGGTCGACGGTTTTCAGGACATGACCAGGGCCCGCTGCATCGGGCAGGAGCCGCCCGGCCGCCGTGGGATTTCGCTGTTGGAGGGTGCTGAGTCTCATGTCCTCCGAGTAGCCGCTTCCTCATGCCGTAATCAGCCGACCTCCGCCGAGCCACATACGCCACGTGACCTGGCCTTCGACGCGATGTTCGAGCGGCTGGGGGAAGGTATGTGGTGCCCGCGACCGCCCGGTCGCCAGCAGCCATGCGGGCTCGCGAAGGGCCGCCGCACGGCTGAGGCGGTCCACCAGGGCGGTGCGGCGCCGTCGTTGCCGTTCGCCGGACATTGCTCTCCGTGGCGAACAGCCGGCCTTGCGGGTCCAGAACCGCATCGATCCCGCAGCTCCCGGCATAACCGTGCCGGGCCAGATGGAGGCCCAGCGCCCATGCCCACCGTGTCAGCTCCTTCGTCGTGGCATCCGTACCCTCCTCCACAGGCGAGAAGTAGCCGTCGTATGCGCCGCCCGCCGTATGCATCTCGCCGCTGAACACCACGCGCGGGCCGGCCTTCCCCACATCCATCTGGACGCTCAGGGAACGGGCCACGTCGAGATGCTCCTCCACCACCCACTCGCCAGTCAGTGGGCCCGGTGCCGACCAGGGCTCGGTGCGGGTGACAAAGCGCAGCTGGTACCCCCCGGCGAGACCTGTTCGGCTTCACCACAACGCGCTCGTGGCGGGTCAGCATCGCAGTCACGGCACCTTCGAGTTCGCTACCGGTCGTAACAGCGGCCGGCCAGCATACGTATGCCGAGGTCGGCGGCGAGCGCCCGGAATGCTGCTTTCGTATTCAGGCGATACGCGATGCTCAGGGCGCCCGGGGAGATGCCCCTAGGCCCATATGGAGCCATGGGCACGCCCAGTTGAGAGCAGCGAGGTCGGCTGTAGAGACGTCCAGCGCGATAGGAAGCAACTGGATGCCCGGCCGGGCCGCGGCGAGGGAACGAAGCGTGCCCATGAGCCCGGCACGATGCACGGCTTCCGCAAAGGGGGCTCCGGCCACCGGGGCACGGTGAGGACGGTGACGGATTCATGTGGCATCCCCGTGAGTTCGCCCCCAACCCTACCCGTGAAGCGCGGCAAGCCACCTGCCCGGAGTTGTCTCGGGTGTCGGGGCGACGGGAGACCAATGATCGGTGTCCCCACCGACGAAAGTGCAGGTGCAGGCGTTGACGAGTCGGCGAGAGCGAGCGAGTGAGCATCGGGCAGCCTGGACGTGTCGTTGGCTTGGCGCCTGCCGCCGGTGCGGTTAGCGCCGCGGGCCGTCGCCGTCATGATGCCGGACGAGGGTGCCCTCCTGGAACGGTGCCCTCTGCCTCAGCGGTCGACCGGGGCATGTCAGTGGCCGCAGACGCGGACTGGTTGACGACCTGGACCCGGGCGATGGCGATCGGGTCGGACGGACTGCGGTGGCTGGACGTTCGCCGGCGTGGTCGGGGTCGTGAGTTGTGCGACGGCGTCGCCTTGTTGCCCGGGCTTCAGGAAGGGGTCTCACGTGGTGAGCAGTCGGTTGAAGAAGGAGCGGTAACGCCGTAGGGCCCTGCGTAGTTCCTCTGTGTCCACCTGCTCGCCCTGCCCCCATTGGTCCTCCAGGTCCTTCTTGTGCTGAGCGAAGGTGGTGGCCAGGGTCTGCATGACGTTTGCGACGAGGGCGTCGGCGTCGTGTACGGCCTCGCGGGGGTCGTCCACGAACTTGTTCTGGATCTCCTGCCAGCGGTCGCGGAAGCCCTGGTCCTCGTCCTCCGTGAGCAGCTGTGGAGCCTCGTCGTCCGAGGTGTCCGAGGTGTCCGGGGTGCGCGCGGCGTCCGGGGCGGCGGCTCGGGCGTCGGATCCGGCGGCGGACCGGTCCCCGTCCCTCTCCTCGGCCGGACTTTGCGTCGCGGTCGTCGCGGTGCTCTCGCCGGGGTACATCGGGACCCTCGCGGAGGCTTCCTCCGTGTCTCCGGGCGTCCCTGTGGTGGCGCCGGAGGGCTGTGCAAGATCCTCGGTGGTCAGGCCGCCGGTGGTGCGGTCCGTGTCGTCGTTGCTGTGCATGGGCTTCCTCCATGCCGGGTCGGGCCGGGGGTCGGCGTCAGGACCGGGCGGGCTGGGCCCGGCCGCCGTCGGAGAGCAACTCGTCGAACAGCGCGCGGTAGTGCACCATGGCGCCCCGCAGTTGCTCGGTCGTCGCCCGGCTGTGGGTGCTGAGGGACTCGACCTTGTGCGCGGCGCGGTAGTGCTCGAGGGTGCGCCCGTGCTCCACCGAGAGGTCCTTCATCTGCTGCTCGAACCCCTCGGTGGGGTAGCCGCGGTCGTGCATCAGGGAGGTCACCAGCCGGTCGGCGTCGTGCACCGCGTCTTGGGGCCGGTCAACGAACTCCGACTGGACGCTGCTCCACTCCCGCGTGTACCGGTCACGCGAGGCCGGGGAGAGCGGTTTGATGTCCAGCGCGTCGTGCCGCTTCTCGCGCTCCTTGAGTTCGCGCTCGGCGGTGCGCCGGCTGTCGGAGTCTTCGACGGTCCGTTCGTACTCCGGGCCGAAGCGTTCACGGAGGTGACGGCGTCGCATCATGAGTGAGACCGCTACAGCGGTCAGGGCGAGCACCACCACGATCGCAATGATGATCGCCAGAAGCGTTCCCGTGGACATGAGTTGCACGCTCCTCGTAGGAGTAGTGATCTACCCTTCCGGGTACCCGCTGGCCCGCTGTTCATCCCTTTTGCGGTGATCGGCTCTGTGGCGATCTCCACATGGCGCGCACGCTGAGTGACGGCCGGTCCTCGGAGCGGCCCAGGTCGTTGCCTGAAAATCATCGGTGTCGATCCCGGCGTGGCAGACGGTTCGGTGACGTGGTCGACGAGACCGGACGGCGTTCGTCAGGGCCCGCGCACGGCGAGTACGACGACGTCGTCCCCGGGGTGTGGGTCCGCCAGTCGTTTGCTGATCCGGCGTACCAGGTCGGGTAGTGGTCAGTCTCCATGGCGGGCCAGCAGGCCAGCGAGTCGTGCGATGACGGCGTCGATGTCGTGGCCGGGGCGCTCGATGAGCCCGTCGGTGTAGAGCAGCAGGGGCGAGCCCGGAGAGGGTGTGCGCCGGTGGTCGGTGCGGTGGAACGGTCCGAGGCTTTGGTGGGGGAGGATGTCGTGCTCTGCGAGGAGAACGACGTGGGCATCGGGGGGCGCAGGAGTAGCGGTGGGTGTCCAGCGTTGCACCAGGGCAGGTCCCAGCCAGGACCGTCGTGGACGGGGGCGAGGCGGGCATGGACCAGCGTGCCGCCGGCCTCGATGGGCAGGATGGAGCACGCCACTTCGAGGGCGGACACAGCTCTGGCGGGGCTGTACGGGGGATGGTCGAGGCTGGCGGTCGCGGAGGCCGGAGGTATGCACGCCCGGGGGTGAGGTCCGCCGTCTGCTGGGGCTCAGGGGTGACTGGAGCCGCGGACGGCTCGGCACAGATCTTTATCCCCCGTACGACATGCTCGGACAGCTGGGCCGGACGTTCCGCGAACTGATGAACTCCTCCCCTCGATTTGACACGCCCGGAGAGTCGGTTCGTGCTCCCGGACTCTCAGGTGTCGTCCTCCATTCGGATCACGGACTTGAGGTCTTCGTGCGCCTTCCCCGGCTTGCCTTCCTGCTCTTCGAGCAGGGCGGCGGCGAGGGCGTCAAGCTTGCGCTGGATTGCTCGCTCGGCCCGTAGTTCAGAGTTCTTCAGCAGTGCAACGACCAGCCCGAGGCAGAATAAGAAGAACGCCGGTGAGCTGGTCAATTTCGACAGGTACTCCGCAAGACGCTCGAACTTGCCCGCGCTTGTCTCCGCCGCGGTCGGCGGGATGCTGAAGAGACAAGTGCTCCCGCTTTCCCGATCACGTCCAACAGGCGTGACGTCCGTGCGGAGTTCGCCATGTAATGGTGGGCCGCACCCCTTCCGTCTCCGTCCCCAGGGACGGAGACCGCCGCCTGATCCGGGCGGAGATGCCCGCGCGCGAGTCGCACGCTGCCCTCACGGCCGCCGGGCCAAGCGTGGCGGTGGCCGCGCCGCCCACCTCACTCCGATGGGACAGACGTAGGAAAAGCTGTCCGGCAGATGACCGTCGTCGCGGCCTTGAAACTGCTTCGCGATCAGCTGCGTCGGCCGCAATGGCCACACGGATCACGGCGACGGTAGCCGGAGGCACGCGAGGTCGGCCGTGCGCTCGCGGTCAATGCCCGATCCGCTTGCGGACCTGGTCGGCGGCCCTTGCGGTCATCTCCAGCGCCTTGCCGCGCACCTGCTCTCTGCGGCCGGACCTCCGCATGGCATTGTTCCCCAGGGCCTTGCCGAGTGTCTCCTTCATCTTGCCCCTGACCTGCTTCACCTTGGGGTGTTCTCTGTGCATTGCAATCGCCGTCCTCTCGGTGGCACCGGGGAACGCGGCCCAACCAGGACCGACACGTCCTCATTCACCCTGCTGCCGCCCGCAGGCCGCCGCAACCGTGATCGGCGAGCACCAGTGGGCAGTGGCGAGGTGTGCCCCGAGCACCGGCTCCGGCTTCCCGATCCGCTGGTGAAGGGTCTTTGCATGTCCTCCCAGGTGATCACCCAGGTAGACGGCGTCGACGGCGCGCCCGTGGGGCAAGGCGGGAGCCACGGACGCCGAGGGGAGTGCGTCGTTGCCGGGCCGTGTGGGGATCCCACGGCGCCATCGACCGGGTCGAAGCCGGCACGGGGCGATGGACCCTGACCGGGAAACGCACAAGGGCATTTCTCAGGACCGGGGGTGTCCCCGGCTGCGCGGCTTCGGTGCTTCGCGGCTCACCGTCGCCAGTCCTCCGCAGCCGGGATGGATGACTCACTGTCCCGCAGCTCCCCACGGGCGCCGTCACACTCTCCTGCGGCGTGGGTGAGATGCGAGGGCATTCGAGTTCGCGCACCATGGCCGTGACATCACATGGCGGGTGAAGGCTTCCGCCGTGCCCGAGAGTTCCAGCCCTGTGCGAGCGCCGGTACGTACACAGGCAGGTGTTCCGAGTGCCGCACAGTGCGGCTGTGCCACCCCCATCCGTTGAGAGGCTCCCTCCATGGCCGTCCGTCATCAGCTGATCCGGCGTCCTCCGCACGCGGTATGGGCGGTGCTGGCCGACCCGACTCGTTACGGAGAGTGGGTGGTAGGGCCCACCAGGTCCATCCCGCTCGACCAGACCTGGCCCGCTGTCGGATCCAGGCTCCGCTACACCCTGCGGCTGGGTCCCTGGTCGGCCGACGGGGTGACGACGGTCCGTCACCAGGAATCCGGAAGCGAGCTGGAACTGGAAGCTTCGTTCAAGCCGCTGGGCACTGCGAGGATCTTCCTCCAGCTCCGGCCGTGGGGCGAGCAGGAAACCCTCGTCATCTGTGACGAGCACCCCCTGCGCGGTCTGGGAGGCACCCTCCACAGCGCCGCGAGTGAAGCGGTGTTCCAGCTACGGCACCGGGGGATGCTGACCCGCCTGGCCAGACTCGTGGAACAGGATCCCGTCGGACAGGATCACGCCGGGGCTCGCCATGCCTGACGCGGTGGTGATCGGTGCCGGGCCCAATGGGCTGGTGGCTGCCAACCTGCTGGCGGACGCCGGGTGGGACGTGGAAGTCCTGGAGGCTCAGCAGGAGCCCGGCGGCGCCGTGCGCAGTGACCGCGGTGTCCATCCCGACTACGTATCCGATCTCTTCAGCGCCTTCTACCCGCTGGCTGCCGTGTCGCCGGTCCTCGCCCGTCTCGATCTTGCGGCGGAGGGACTGCGATGGAGCCACGCCCCGCGCGTGCTGGCCCACCCGCTGAGGGACGGGAGGTGCGCCGTGCTGGAGCGTCGCGTGCAGGAGACCGCATCCGGGCTGGAGGAGTTCGCGTCGGGTGACGGTGATACCTGGCGGGACATGTACGAAGTGTGGAGCCGTATCGGGCGGGACCTGGTGCAGACCATGTTCACGCCGTTCCCGCCGGTCCGCTCCGGGCTCCGTCTGGCGGCGAAGCTCCGGGCCGCGGGCGGACTGCGGCTGGCCCGGAAGCTGGCCCTGCCGGTGCGCCGGCTGGGCGACGAGGAGTTCCGGGGCGAGGGCGGACGGCTTCTGCTGGCCGGGAACGCCCTGCATGCCGACCTGGCTCCCGAGGCGGTGGGCAGCGGCGGATTCGGCTGGCTGATGTCGATGGTCGGACAGAGCCACGGCTTCCCGGTCCCCGTCGGCGGGGCCGGTGCCCTGACCGCGGCGCTCGTGAGCCGCCTTCGGCGCCGTGGCGGTGTCCTGCGCTGTGGGGAGCGCGCCGTGTCCGTCGTCGTACGGGGTGGTAGGGCGGTGGGCGTCAGGACGGCCGGCGGCGAGACCGTCAGCGCGCGGCGCGCCGTGCTCGCGGACACGTCGGCGCCTGCGCTGTACCGGGAGCTTGTGGGCGAGGAACACCTTCCGTTCCGCCTCCTACGGGACCTGGAACGCTTCCAGTGGGATTTCGCGACCTTCAAGGTCGATTGGTCGCTGACCGGCCCGGTGCCGTGGACGGCCCCGCAAGCCGCCCGCGCGGGCACGGTCCACGTGGCCGACGGCATGGACAGCCTGACCCGGTTCGCCTCGCAGATCGCCATGGGACATGTCCCCGACGAGCCGTTCGCCCTGTTCGGACAGATGACCACGGCGGATCCCAGCCGCTCACCCGTCGGCACGGAATCGGCGTGGGCCTACACCCACGTCCCACAGCACATCACCTCCGACGCCGGCCCCGACTGCATCACCGGCCGCTGGGACGCCCGCGAACAGGAAGCGATGGCGGACCGCATCGAGGCCCAGGTGGAGCGGTTCGCGCCCGGCTTCCGTACCCGGATCCTCGCCCGCCGGATCCTGGCCCCCACCACCCTCCAGGCCATGAACGAGAACCTCCACAACGGCGCCATCAACAACGGCACCGCCGCCCTGCACCAACAGGCCGTCTTCCGCCCCGTCCCCGGCACAGGCCGACCCGAGACCCCCCTCAAGGGCCTCTACCTCGCCTCAGCGGCCGCCCACCCCGGCGGAGGAGTCCACGGCGCTCCCGGAGCGAACGCGGCCCGAGCCGCCCTGCGGACCCACGGACTGCACACCCTCCTCCACCGCGCCCAACGGATCTGAACCGACTGGCGCAAGGTGCTCGACTGAAGCTTTCCCTTGATCGTGGACACCTGGAGACTGGGACGTGAGGTTCCAGAGGACGTAGCACCAGGTGGGAAGCAAGTACACGAAGCGGTATACGGCTGAGTTCAAACGGGACGCGATCGAGCTCGTCCGCTCCACAGGCCGGACGGTCACCGAAGTCGCCCGGGAACTCCTGGCTCTGGTGCGCCTGGAGTGCCCCGTCCGAAACGTGGGCGGGCCCCGCCGCTCCTGGGCGGGAGTGACGGGGCCCGAGGCGCATTGCGCGGTCAGTGCAGGGTGCTGACCTCGGTCGCCGACAGCGTCCGCGGGTAGACGTGGACGTCTGCCACGGAGCCGGGGAACGCCAGGTACGGGATCGTGGCGGAGGCGCTGTTGACGCAGCCGCCGATGGTCAGGGGGAGGGAGGAGTCGTACTGGGGGCTGAGGTTGGTGGCCGTGCCCATCAGGGTGCCGTTCTGATAGAGGGTCATGGTGCCGGTGCTGGAGTCCCCGGCGACCGGTGCCCGGTAGGTGGCGACCAGGTGGGTCCAGGTGCCGACCGGACCGCTGTTGTTGTCTCCCTCCGCCGTGGGGAAGTCGGCGTTGCTGTCGTTGGTGGTCGTGGTCTGGAACATCCATGCGCCACTGGGTTTGTCGTAGGAGAGGTAGAAGGCTTGGTGCTGGGTGGTGCCCTGGCAGACGGCGGTGGTGCCGAGGGCTGAGTTGATCTTCACCCAGGCGGAGACGGTGTAGTCGCCGAGGGTGTTCACCGCGCTCTGCTTGCTCTTGAGGAAGCCGGTGCTGCCGTCGAAGGCGACACTGCCGGACAGCCCGCTCGGCGCGTCGGTGCCGAAGGAGAAGGTGCCGGACGGGGTCACCGGGTTGAGGGAGGCGATGTCGGTGCCGTCCCCGGAGAGCTTCCACTCATCCTCGGGCATGCCCTTGTCCCAGCCGGTCGGCACGATCACGCTGCCGGCGTCGGCCTCGCTCGCCGACATGGCGTACGGGTAGACCTGCACGTCCGAGACGGAACCGGGGAACGCGTTGTACGGCGTGGTCGTGTCGGGGCTGTTGACGCAGCCGCCGATGGTCAGGGGCATGGACGAGTCGTACTGCGGGGTGAGGTTGGTGGCGGTCCCCATCAGGGTGCCGTTCTGGTAGATCGACATCGTGCCGGTGTTGGAGTCGCCGTCCACGGGAGCGGTGTAGGTGACCAGGAGGTGGGTCCAGGTGCCCAGGGCCCCGGTGCCGGTGTCTCCTTCCGCGGTGGGGAAGTCGGCGCTGTCGTCGTTGGTGGTCGTGGTCTGGAACATCCAGCCCTTGTTGCTGCTGTCGTATCCGATGTAGAACGCCTGGTGCTGACTGGTCCCCTCACAGATCGCGGTGGCGGGACCGGTCGACGAGTCGAGCTTCACCCATGCGGAGACGGTGTAGTCGGCGAGGGTGTTGACGGCGGTGTGGTCGCTCTCCAGGAACCCGGTGCTGCCGTCGAAGGACGTGGCACCGGCAGGGGCGTTGAGCGCGTCCGGCCCGCCCGCGTTGAAGGTCGCCGCCCCGACCGCGGTGAACGGGTTGTCCCCGCGCTGGTCGGTGCCGTCGGCGGACAGCTCCCACTCGTCGTCGGGGGTGTCGCTGCCGGTGGCCAGCGGGACGATCAGGTTCGGCGCGATGCTGACGACCTGCGTGTTGGTGTCGTTCAGGTACCGGCCGGCGAGGTCGGCGTAGTACGCGTTGGAGGGATTGCCGCTGGACAGGTCGGCCGCCTTCACGGTCGACGAGGTGGCCGTGCCGTCCGTGGAGACGGCTGAGGCGAAGTCGATGACCTGGGTGGGGAAGGTGTCGAGCAGGTACTGGTTCACCTGCTCGCGTGCGGTCTCCTGCGTCGCCGTGCCCGGGTGGGCGGCGGTGAACGGCGGGATCGTGGTCAGGTAGACGGTGATGTTGGAGTTCTGCGTGACAGGCTGCCCGTTGACGTAGGTCTGCCCGTCGTCGGTGTAGTACGAGCTGAGCTGGCTGTTGAGCGAGGCCAGCCCGTTTTCGACCTTCGTCGCGCAGGTGTTGGCGTCACTGGTGCAGTTGAGCAGGTCGGTGGCGCCGGTGGAGACCAGAACGGTGCGCACGTTGCCCTGGGCCAGCACGTTGCGGTCCAGCGGGTTGAGCGCGTTGGTCGGGGTGTCGCTGTTGGTGATCTGCGGCAGCAGGTTGTTGCTCAGGCTGTTGCTGTTGGTGCCGGCGTTGAGTACGCCGTAGTCCACCGAGTCGTCCCCGTTGGGGTCGTCGACCATGGCGCTGGTGATGGCGTCGCTGAGGTGGTGCTGGCCGTCGCCGCTCGCGGTGTCCCCGTTCACGCTCTGGTCGCCGTACAGGACCAGCGAGCCGGTGGGGGCGGAGGTGGGCGTGGTGACGTCGATACCGGCCAGGTACGGCAGACCGGTGTACGTCGTCTGCGTGAACTTGGTGGCCGTGGTGTCACCGGTGCGGTTGGCCGCGTCGCTCACCCACACGGGTGTCTGAGCCGCAGCATGACCGGGCATGGCGGACACTGAGCCGTGTACCTGCAGGCTGACCAGCACGGTGGCCTGCTGCGTGACAGCCAGGGACACCGGGTCGCTGGTGATGTCGCCGCCGGCGGGGATGGCGACGGATGCGGAGCCGCCGAAGGTCAGCGCCGTCGGTGCCGCGGTGGTCGTGGCGCCGCCCGCGATGGTGTCCTGCAGGGCGACGGAGGCCGCGTCGAAGGTCACAGGGCTGGTGCCCATGGCGTTGGACAGGTGGATGCGCACGCCGTTGCCGTCATCGGTGCCGATGCTGACGTGCGCCGGTATGCGCAGGGTCTGCCCGTTCACGGTGGCGCTGCTGCCGCCGGACTGCTGCACCTTGGCGGTGTCCTGGGCGGAGGACCAGGTGCCGACCCAGTGCTGGGCGCTGGATCCGCTGCCGGTGACGGTCAGCGGCCGAACGCCCAGCCCGAGGATGTGCAGGGTGGGCTGGCCGGACTGGACGCCGTTGGTGAACAGCGGCAGGGAGATGCTGCTGATGACCGAGCCGGGGCATTGCAGCGGGACGCTGATGGCGTAGATCTTCGGTCCGGGGCTGGGGCTGGTCTGGGTGTTGTTGCTGTGGTTCTGGTGGACGAGGGTCAGCGTGGCCGCGGAGGCGGGGCCGCTGAGCCAGTCCGGCACGGTGTCCAGCGTGTACGACTGGTCCGCGGGGTTGCCGTCCGGGTCCAGGCAGTTGTTCTTGGCGTAGGTGATGGTGCCGGTGGCGCCCTTCGCCGCGCCGCCGGTGGCGAAGCCGAGGAAGACCACGGCGTCACCGGTGTTCACGACCCCGCTGCCCGGCACGGTGACGGTCTGGCCGGAGGCCAGCATGTTGTCGTAGGTGCCGGTGCCGAACTTCGGCAGCGTGATGCCGGCGCCGTTGACGGTCACCGCCTTTCCGCTCTGCCAGCCCGCCGTGCTGGTGAGGTCGGCGGAGTTGATGCTGTTGCCTGAGCCGTCGGCGTCGGCCGGGCTGGTCGCGGTGGTGAAGGTGCTGGTGGCGGTGTTGTTCAGGCAGCTGCCGGTGCTGTTGATCGCGCAGGTAAGTGCCGGCGCGAGGCGCAGGACGTCGATGCCGGCCTGGTAGCCGGTGGAAGCGGTGTTCTTGCCGGTCAGGGTGAGGGTCAGGGTGTGCACGCCCTGCTTGAGGGTGAGCAGCTGGCCGTTCGCGTCCTTGGGCATGCCGAGGTTCACGAACCGGGTGGTGACGTAGGAGTTGTAGGCGTCGAAGTTGCTGAGCAGCGTGGACTCGGTGGGCTTGCCGGCGTCCAGGACCAGCTTGTAGATGCCGTAGTCCTTGGCCTTGGTCAGGTTGACCCCGAAGCTCCAGGGGCCGTCCTTGGGGATGTCGAAGCCGAGCGTCGCGTTGTCACCGGAGACAACCTTTGACGTGCTGCTCTTGTTGGCGAGCATGGCCTGGTAGCCGTCGGCGAACTCGTAACCGCTTCCGGCTGCCTGGCTGATCAGCTGACCGCCCTTGGTGGTGGTGGTCGCCTTGGGCACAGCGGTGGTCGTATTGTCCGCGTTGGTCGCCGTCCAACCGCTGATCATCTTGTCGCCATAGGCGTACGTCGGTGTGCTGGTGCCGGCGTAGAAGGCGTAGGCCGTCTGTGAGATGGACGTCGAGCCGGCCTGGTCCACGGCCTTGGCGTACAGGGTGTGTGGTCCCGCCTTGCCGGGGGCGAAGGCGGGGGAGGCGCTGCCGTTGACGGCCGAGGTGCCGGTGCCGGGGCCGTTGTCCGAGGTGGCGTAGTACACATGGCCCGGCACGATCGTCGTGCTCGTGGTCCAGTGGGTGACGCTGGTGCTGTAGACCGTGTTGCCGAGCGTGGCGTCCAGCGCGAACAGGTAGCCGGTGATGTTGTTGGTGTGGTTGTTGCTGAGAGTGAAGGTGCCCTTGTCGCCGAAGGCGGCGCCGATCTGCTTGGCCGGGAACTGACTGGAGGTCACCGTGGGCGCGGGCGGCGCGCTGGTGTCCACCGTGAAGGTCTGGGTCTTGGTCCAGATGCCGGAGCCGGTGCCGGCCCAGTAACCGGCCGCGTTCTGCGCGGTGGCCTTCCAGGTGTACGTGCCGTTCGGCAGGCTCGGGGTCGTCCAGTCACTGCCGTTGGTGTTGTACCGGGCGCGCTTCTTCGAGTCGGTGCTCGGTCCGAAGCCCTGATGCACCAGGGTGCCCGAGGAGTTGTAGACGTTGTATTCGATGCGCACCAGCTCGCTGCCGCCGGCCAGGTCGGGGTCGACCGCGCGTGCGGACAGCGTCGGGGTGTGGGTGGTGGTCATCGTCTTGCCCATGCTCACCGTGGACGGCTTGATGGCAGGAGTGCCGGTACCGTTCTTGAGCTTGGGCCGGTAGCTGTAGGTGACCGACATGGTTGCGCCGCCGCCGTAGGCGAGCTGCTTCCACTGCTGGGCGTCGTTCATGTCGGGCGACTGGACCATCAGCGTCATGCTCTTCCAGCCGCCGGCCGCCGCGCTCTGCGTGCGGGAGGTCACGTCGAACTCGAGCGACGGCGGGCTGACCCAGGAGTGGGCACCGTCGGTCACTGGGCAGGTGCCGGCCTCGTGGCTCTTGGGGTTGGTGCCCAGTGAGCCGGTGCGTCCCCCGGGCTCATGGCCCCAGTACAGCGAGGAGGAACCCCAGCCGGCGGGGCGGTCGGTGCCGTAGACGGCCGCCGGGGTGTCGGAGCAGGAGGCGGCGGAGAGCTGCTTCACGTACAGCGAGGCGTGACTGACCACGGCACCTTTGATGCCGCTGGTGTTCATCTGGTAGTAGGTGCGGGCCCGTTCACCGTTGCCGGGGGAGTTGTTGTCCCACCCCTCGCGGGCATTGGTGGATCCCGAGGTGGACGTCGAGTTGTAGACGTTCCATCCGTTGTCGGAGATCCGCGCCCAGTCCAGCTGGGAGGGCCGGCCGCTCCACTCCGGATCCACGTAGACCGGGTAGGCGGTGCTCTCGGCGGAAAGCAACTTCTGGTCCAGGCCCAGCAGTTGCTTCCCCGGCTTGAGGCTCACCCGGACCTGGGCGCGGTGCCTGCCGACCTTCGCCGCCGCCTTGTGCTCTGCCCGGGCGGAGGAGACGGTCGCGGTGTGGGCGAGGCTCGTGCCCTTCCGGCCGGCGCTGTCCCACATCAGCGCGGTGTCACTGTGGAACACCGTCTCGCCGGTGTGCTCGTCCGTGGCCTGCGCGCCACCGTCACGCGTGGGAACGAGCTTGAGATTGCTCGCCGTCGTCCTGAGCGCGAGGTTTCGCAGGCGTGGATCGGCAGCGGCCTTGGGGGACTTGACCACGAGGATCGAGGAGTAGCCAGAGGCGTCCGCGGTCAACTGGAGGTCCACCTGGGGCAGCACCTCGGGGTAGGTAGCAGTGTCACCGGAGATCACAGGCTTGGGCAGTGCACTCGGCCAGGAGAACCCCAGCTTGTCGCTGCCGCTGCGCAGCGTGACCAGCGCACCGGAGCCGCCGCCGGAGAAGGCCACGTCCGTGACGGCGGCCTTGGGCGCCCAGGTCCCGTCCGCCCGCCGCACCAGTGCGGTGTCGATCGGCACCCACTTCCCACGCTGCAGTGTGCGCTGCGGCATCGAGGAGTCGGTGCGGGTGAACGTGCCGTCCGGGTTGGCCACCACCACCGTTCCCGTGTCGGTGAGTTGGTCGATGGTCACCGGCTTGCCGGTCGCCTTCGCCCGGGCGGACGCCGCCTCTGTGGGGTTGAGACGCGTTTCAGCGGACCGAGGACCGCTGCCGCGTGCGGTGTGAGGGCGTGAGGAAGCTGGAGCGGTGGGTGTCGCATGTGCTGGTGCCATGGCGGCCAGCGACCCGGCTGCCAGGGTCGCGGCGAGGACGGTGGCGAGCGGCCTCGCCGTGGGGCGTCTGGAACCGCGTCTGGGTGTGCGAGAGGCGGACATCGAAGTTGGTGTCCTTCGAACTCATGCGGTTCCCCCCGTGGGCCCCGAGCGGTGTGCAATTCTCAGGGCCGCCAAGGTCGAGGTCCATTGCTAACTGTTCGTCAAGTGCCTCGGCACAGTCACTTTTTGACGGATAGACATCGACTTGCGTGTCGGCTCAAGTGATTCTTTTGCTCCTCCCGTGGAGAAGCTTTGCGTATTGCGTCGAAGTCAGGCCCTAGCGTGAAGCTTCGCGGGGGGCCTGATCGACTTGCCACCCCTTTGACATGCACCCGCTCGACCGGCGGGCTGCTTGTGGGTGCTGGGATCGAGGAGGGGAACGCACCGCATGGAGCGGACATCGGGGTGGAGACGCGTTCGGGCGGCCTGGGCCGCCCGGCGGGCTCATCGCATGGCATTCGTAGCGACAGGCGCCTTGGTGGCGGGCTTGCTGCCCGCCGGCCTCGCCCCTGCTGTCGCTTCGGAGACTCGGCACGTGTCTGCTCCAGCCGTTCCGCACGACAAGCGGATTCCCTTCACCCGCAAGACGCCCAAGCACGTTCCCGCGCGCAAGGCGTTCAAGCACTTCGATCCCACCGCGCACACGAAGCTCCCCGCGCCGGGCAGCGCGACGGTCACCCTGCCCGTCGTGGCAGCCTCCACGCGGCTGACCGCCAAGGTGACTCAGGTGCGGGCCGGTAACACGCCCGTCCTGCTCGGCGCCGCCGCGGGTGCACAGCCCCCGGCGACCGCTGTCACAGGATCTCAGCGGGTGCGGGTGACTGTGCTGGACCAGAAGGCCGCGCGGGCGGCCGGTATTCACGGTGTGCTCTTCACCCTCCAGCGCACCAGTCCGGGTGGCGGAAAGGTCGCCCTGCGGGTCGACGACTCCTCCTTCCGCTACGCCTTCGGCGGTGACTTCGCCTCGCGACTGCACCTGGTCCGGCTGCCGGCCTGCGCGCTGACCACACCGAAGCTGGCCAAGTGCCAGGCTCAGACCGCAGTGCGCACCGCCCCCAGCACGCCGCTGTCCGCGCAGGTCACCATTCCGGGCCCGAGCGCGGCGGTGTCGCGTGCCGTCGGCTCTGCTCACTCGGCGACGGCGTCGCCCGGGGTGGCGACTGTCATGGCGGCAACCTCGGGTACGTCGGGTCCGTCCGGTGACTACTCGGCGACCAGTCTGTCGCCGGGCGGCTCCTGGTCGATGGCCGGCAACACGGGCGCGTTCACCTACAGCTATCCGATCTCGGTGCCACCGGCGATCGGTGGAGCGGTACCGAACGTCGATCTCTCCTACAGCTCCTCCACCCAGGACGCGCGCACCGAGGGGACCAACAACCAGTCCTCGTGGCTGGGCGACGGCTGGAACTCGACGGAGAACTACGTCGAGCGCACGTACAAGTCCTGCCGGGACGACTCGTCGTCCGGCGCACCGGACAATGATGGCGACCAATGCTGGGCGGGTCAGATCCTCACCCTGTCGCTGAACGGCAAGTCCACCGACATCGTCTACGACGATGCCACCAAGACCTTCCGCCCTTCTGACGACAACGCCACCACCAAGATCGAGGACCTTACCGACGCCACGAACGGAACGGCGAACGGGGAGTACTTCAAGGTCACCAGTGACGGTGTGCAGTACTTCTTCGGCCGCAACCGGCTGCCGGGCTGGTCCAGCGGCAAGGACGAGACGAAGTCCGTGTGGACCGAACCGGTCTACCACGCCCACAGTGGCGTGTCCGACTGCCCGGACAGCACGGACTTCGCCTCCACCTCCTGCACGCTGGGCTACCGGTTCAACCTGGACTACGCAGTCGACACCCATGGCAACGCCACCGCCTGGTACTACTCGCCGGAAACGGGCTACTACGGCGCAGACATGAAGAACACCGCGGTGTCCTACACCCGCGGCGGCACCCTGTCCCGCATCGACTACGGCATGACCGCCTCGACGATCTACTCGGGCACCGCGCCGGAGCAGATCCTCTTCGACACCGACGAGCGCTGCATCCCGGGCACTCCGTCGGGCAACACATGTGCGGACAGCCAGTTCACCCCCGCCAACGCCGCGTACTGGCCCGACGTTCCGGTGGACCTGAACTGCACCTCGGGCTCGTCGAGCTGCACCAACCACGGCCCGAGCTTCTGGACACGCAAGCGCCTGACGTCGATCACCACCCAGATCCAGGTGGGCGGTGCGACCAAGCAGGTCGACAAGTACAGCTTCACCCAGTCCTTCCCCGACGGCGGCGACCACGCCCCCACCTTGTGGCTGGACTCCATTCAGCGCACCGGCCTGGACACCCAGGGCGGAGCCACGGGCAGTACCTCCACACCGGCCGTGAGCTTCGACCCGCCGCTGCAACTGCCCAACCGGGTCGGCACCATTCCGCAGATGCCGCTGATGTACCACGACCGGATCCAGACGGTCACCAGCGAGACGGGCGCCGAGACGACGGTCACCTACGACCGGCCGGACTGCTCCAGCGCACCGGCGAGCGATCCGAACGATCCCACCGACGCGGCCGCCAAGACCTTCGCCTCCACCAACACCCTGTCCTGCTTCCCGGTGTACTGGACACCCGACGGCCAGCCTGCGCCGTGGATGGACTGGTTCTACAAGTACAAGGTCTCCTCGGTCGTCACGATCGATCCGCACAACTCCTACCAGGACGGCACCCAGCCCGAGTTGGAGACGGACTACACCTACAAGGGCAAGCCGGGCTGGCACCACGATGACAACGAGCTCGTCAAAGCCAAGAACCGTACCTGGGGTCAGTTCCGCGGCTACCCGGAGGTGGACGTCACCACCGGCGACCCGAACGTCTTCCACTACACCAATGGCGCCAAGGTCCACGACCAGAAGACTCTGACGAAGACCTATTACTTCCTGGGCATGAACGGCGACACCCTGCCCGGCGGCAAGACCCGTTCCGTACCCGACCTGACCAGCCAGGACGGCGCCACCTCGGTCGCGGACGACGACACCCTGGCCGGTCAGACGTTCGAGACCGACACCTACACCAGTGCCACGGGCAGCCTGGACAAGGCCGTCGTCAACGTGCCCACGGTCATCGGCCCCACGGCCAGCCGCAACCGCAGCGGTCTGCCCGACCTGACGGCACAGATGGTCCGCCCCGCCAAGACACTGACCCGACAGGGTGTGTCCTACGGCTGGCGCAAGACCGAGACCGACACCTTCTACAACACGACCCTGGGCAAGTCGACGACCGGCATGCCGGTGCAGGTCGACGACCGAGGCGAAACCGCCGACAGCCACAACGTCGCCAAGTGCACCTACACCCACTACCTCACCGGCAGCGGAAACACCCTGGTCGTCCCCGCCGAGGTCATCACAACCGCACAGGACTGTTCCAGTGCCGGAGCCACTCCCAGCGGGACACTGATCGCCGACACCCGCAGCTCCTACGACACCAACGCCTTCGCCTACGACGGTGACGGCCAGCAGAACCCGGCTCTGCCCAAGACCGGCGACGTCACCCTGGTCCAGCAGGCATCAGCCGCCAACGGCGCCACCGCGACCGCGTTCGTGGACCAGGCCGCCACCAGCTACGACTCCTACGGCCGCGCCACCAAGGCGACCCGCACCCCCAAATCCACCTCCCCGGACGGCAAGAGCCTCGCCCAAACGGTCTTCACCCACTACACCCCGTCCAGCGGCGAACTCCCCACCAGCAGCACGACCATCACCCAGGTCACGCCCGGCGTGGACTGCTCCACGGCCACCACGTCATCCAAGGACTGCCAGCTCACCAGCAGCACCGTAGACCCGGCCCGCACCCTGCCCACCGCCAAGACGGACGCGGCCGGCCTGCTCACCTCGCTCACGTACGACGCGCTCGGCCGCATGACCGGGGTGTGGCTGCCCAATGAGATCAAGGCCAACGGCGCGCCGGCGAACATGACCTACACCTACAGCATGTCCCAGTCGGCCCCGTCGATCGTCGCGTCCAACACGCTTCTCGACAACGGCAGTTACCGGACCAGCGAGACACTGTTCGACGCGATGCTGCGGCCACTGCAGGTACAGGCGACGGCGGAGAACTCAAGCACCGCGGTCTCGGACACCCAGTACGACTCGCACGGCTGGACGGTGGCCACCAACAACGCCTACGCCGTGGGCGGCAGCCCCGGCAACAGCCTGATATCGGTCTCCCAGGTCTCCATCCCCGACACCACCGTCACCGACTACGACGGGCAGGGACGGGCCGACCTGGTCACCGAGGAACACGACGGGGTCAAGACCTGGACCACGACCACCGCCTACTCCGGAGACCGGACCACCGTCCTGCCTCCCAAGGGCGGGGTGGCGTCCGCCAAGGTCGTCGACGCACGTGGCCAGACCACCGAACTGGACCAGTACACCGCCCCGCCCACCGTGTCCGGCACTGCGGCCAACGGCTTCACCGCCACCGGCGGCACCACCTCGGCCACCACCTACGGCTACACGGCCGCGGGCCAGCAGCACCAGGTCACGGGTCCCGACAAGACGGTGTGGACGTCCGACTACGACCTGCTCGGCCGCGAGAAGTCCCAGACCGACCCGGACGCGGGCGCAAGCAGCTACGGCTACGACGACGCCGGCAACCAGGTCTCCACCACCGACGCCAAGAAGGTCGAACTCGACTACACCTACGACCTCCTGGGACGCAAGCTCACTGCCACCGACAAGGCCAAGTCCAACTTCCAGTTCGCCTCCTGGACCTACGACACCCTGCGCATCGGCCTGCCGACCTCCTCCACCCGCTACGTACAGGGCACCACCGGCGGCTACACGGTCGCCGCCACCGGCTATACCACCCTCGGCAAGCCGACAGGAACAAAGATCACCCTGCCGGCATCCGAGGCGCCACTGCCCTCGACATACACGACGACCTACACCTACACGGTCAAGGACCAGCTGCTCGCCACCCAGAGCGACCCGCGCACCCAGGGGCTGAACAACGAGGTCATCACCTACGGGCACGACTCGCTGGGCAACCCGACCACCACCAGCAGCAGTGCCAACATCTATGTCGGGGCAACCGTCTACACCAACTACGGTGAACCGTCGAGGCTGACGTTCGGCGCCTCCACCAACCCGGCCTGGGCTACCTACAGCTACGACGACCAGACCCGCCGCCCCACCGACCGCCTCGTGGAGCGGACCCAGGCCCCCGGCCCCACGGTCGACGACACCAAGTACACCTACGACGCCTCCGGCAACCCCACCTCCACCACCGACCAGCAGTCGGAGACCGGCAACACCGTCACCGACCAGCAGTGCTACAGCTACGACACCCTCGACCGGCTCACCGACGCCTGGACCGCCAAAGACAACTGCGCCGCCAACCCGCCCACCGGCAGCACCCTCACCACCACCCCCGGCTCCTACTGGCAGTCCTTCAGCTACGACGCCATCGGCAACCGCCACCAGAGCGTCGACCACGCCATCGGCGGCTCCGGCACCACCGCCACCACCACCTACACCGACGGCTGCACCACCAACTGCACCCCCACCGGCGCCCAGCCTCACACCCTCACCGCCACCACCGGAGGAACCAACCCCACCAGCTTCGTCTACGACGAAGACGGCAACCTGCACACCCGCACCCCCACCACCGGCCCCAGCCAAACCCTGACGTGGGACGACGAAAGCCACCTGACCCAGGTGGACGCGGGCGGCACCATCCCCACAACCACCAAATACCTGTACGACGCCGACGGCAACCAGCTCATCCGACGCGACCCCGGCAAGACCACCCTCTTCGCCGGCGACACCGAAATCGTCGTCAACACCGCCGTCACCCCCAACGCCCTACTCGGCGCCGTCCGCACCTACACCCACGGTGGCGCCGGAACCCCCGTAGCAGTCCGCTCCAGCCTCTCCGGCGGCGGACTGAAGTACCTGTTCAACGACCCGCACGGCACCGCGACCCTGTCGATGGACACCACCACTCAGCAGGTCGCCCGTCAGCAGTACACCCCCTACGGACAGCCACGCGCCAGCGCCAACAGCACCACCTGGCCCGACCCCACCCACGCCTACCTCGGCGCACCCCAGGACAGCTCCACCGGCTACACCGACGTCGGCGCCCGCAAATACGACCCGAGCCTGGGCCGCTTCATCAGCGTCGACCCCGTTCTGGAAGCCACCAGCCCCCAGCAACTCGGCGGCTACACCTACGCCGCTGACAATCCCGTCACCTCCGCCGACCCCAGCGGCCTCGAATCGTGCTACCCGCACTACTGCTCCGGAGACAACGGAACCGACGCGCCCTACAAGCCGTACAACGATCCTGCGTCGCCCCACTACGAGCCACCGCAGAGCAGGACACTGCCGCCGCTGAAGCACATGAAGGACTTCGGCGACCACCCGCCCACGATCACACAGATGATCGGCTACGGAACCTACCGAGCGGACCTCTCGCCGGCGCGGAACGTCGAGCTGTACTACCGGGAGCGGTGCACCAGTGAAGAGCTGCTCTGGACCTCTTCCTGCCAGGGATTCCAGAAGTTCTACAACTACTGGGCCGACATCAAGGACATACCGAGCAACCCCTGCACGCTTGTGAGCCTGTGCGAATCCCTCGGCGATCTGGCGGTCGGCATCTCCGCCGCGGCAGCTCTCGAAGAAGAAGCCATGCTGGAGGGCGTTTCCTTCTGCAGCTTCGACCCCCAGACGCCGGTCTTGATGGCGGACCGGAAGACCAAACCCATCGCCAAGATCAAACCGGGTGACCGCGTGGAGAGCGGCGACCCGAAAAGCGGTAAGCACCGCGGGCCCCGCAAGGTCACCGCTCGCCTGGTCCACCACGACAACGACCTCGTCGATATCACCATCCGCGGCACCGACGGTCACGACGTGACCCTGCACACCACCTCGCGTCACCCCTTCTGGGATGACACCGTCCACACCTGGATGCCCGCAGGCAAACTCAAGTCCGGTCACGTCCTCAACACCGCGACCAACCACCACGTTCGCATCGACGCCGTCATCGCCCGCCCTGGCGCCGCGGACATGTACAACCTCACCGTCCAGCAACTCCACACGTACTATGTGCTGGCGGGCGAGACTCCGGTGCTCGTTCATAACTGCAATCTGCCGCGCCCGTACATAAACCCGAAGGGGAATTGGACCAACGACCTCTATACGGTCCGACAGAAAGCTATGGAACCGCATATGAACGGGAAGACAGATACGGGTAAGAGTCAGTTCCTGTTCAATGTTGAAGCGGAGAAGGTTACGCTTGACGCTGCTGCATATGCGGACGCTCATGGCCTGTGGCAGGGAAACAAGGCTCGCGTCTACATCGAGAACGGCCCCGTTGGCGTCGTCGGCAGGAGTGGTGAGCTGACCAACTGGATCAGGGTTACCCGAGAGGGAAGAATGATTCATGCTTGGCCGGTCGGCCCGCCGAGCGGGGGATAGACAGGTGAACCAGGTGGAACAGCTCGAAGGATGGCTGAGGCGGGACAACCTGAAAGGGTTCCTGCTTATGATCTCAGAAGTGATCGAATACCGCTTCGGTGACTCGGATTGGGGTGCTTTTCAAGTCGGCCTGGAATCATCAGATCAAGATGAGGGCTGGTTCGATTACCCTCTGGTCGGGCGAGTCTCGATTCGCGTCGAGGTTTCGCGCTTGGACGAAGAGGGGGACGTTGACGTCAAAGTCTCTCTTCCTGGAGACGAATCTTGCCTTCGGGAGCGGATTCGAGCGGTGTGGATGGTTTTTAATCGCTTGGATGTGTCCCCTGATGTCCAGTTGATCGACTGAGGAAAATGCTCAGGTGTTTCCCTCGAGGGAACTCCGTTTGGCTCCGTAAAGGCCTTCCGCGGGGCGTTTGACGCTGAGGTTGAAAGGTCGGAGTGACAGCGGGTGTTGGCGGTGCTACGTCGTCGTCATGAGGTACGCGGATGGCGGCGGTCTGACCGCTGCGGGGCGGGCGAAGTGCGAGGCGGTGCGCTTCGAAGCCGCGGGAATGTTCGGACAGGGGGTGCGGCCGCCGGAGGTGGCCCGCAGATTACGGGTGTCGCGAAAGACGGTGTATGCCTGGCACGCTGCCTGGCGGCCGACGGCAGAGCGGCCCTGATGTCCAAGGGGGCCGGTGGCCTGCCGTGCGGCTCGGCGATGTCCAGGTCGAGCGGCTTCAAGCTGAGCTGGAGGCTGGCCCGGCCGCACACGGCTGGAGCGAGGACCAGCGGTGGACCCTGGTCAGGATGGCGGAGCTGATCAACAGGCACTTCGGGTACCGGTACACCCCGCGCGGGGTGTCCTACCTGCTGCACCGGCTGGGCTGGTCACCACAGGTCCCCGCACACCGGGCTGCCGAGCGGGATGAGCAGGCCGTTGCCGCGTGGCGGACGGAGCAGTGGTCACGGGTAAGAGGACAGCGAAGTTCTTGGGCGCTTGGATCGTCTTCGAGAACGAGGCCGGTCAGGACCTGAAACCAGGCAAGGGCCGCACGTGGTCGAGACGCGGACGGACTCCGGTGGTCAAGGTGACAGGCAAGGGCTCGGGCCGGGGCCTGATGGCCGGCATGATCTGCGTCAGGCCGGGCCACGAAACGATGATGATCTACCGGACGCAGACATACCGGGGCCGCACGGGCGAGAAGAAGGGCTTCCGGGCCCGCGAGTTCGCCGAACTGATCACCGCCGCAGCCGTCAGCTCGACGGCGCCCCGCTGATCCTGGTGTGGGACAACGCGAGCACCCACCACTCCAAGCCCTTGCGGGAGTTCTGCGATCGCAACAGCGACTGGCTCACCATCGTCAAGCTCCCGCCTACGCGCCAGACCTCAACCCCGTCGAAGGCGTATGGGCCCACCTGAAGAAGTCCCTGGCCAACCTCGCACCCCACAAGGTCGAAGACCTCACTCCGCTCGTGAAGAACCGCTTACGCGGCATCCAACGCCGACCCGAGGTCCTCAACGGCTTCAGAGCCGAGACGGGACTGACACTGGAGCCCCCGTAACCCAGTCACCCCGACCTTTCAACCTCAGCGTCAGCGTTGCCGTCAGAGGTCCTGACATACAGAGGTTGCTTGTACTTCTTCTACAACACGCCTCGGGAAGGGGAGTGGCGCAGTCGTTGGTCGGGCAGGCTGTGCACCCGGCGGGGTTCCGTCGTAGTCCTTCGGATGCCCAATCGGCGGCGGCGCCGGGCCGGGGTCGGGGGCCGTGCGTGTGGGGAGAATTGGCGGGTGCTGTCCTTGGGCGGGGTCTGACTCTTGAGATCTCTGACCGGGTGTCTTGCTCACGCTGTGTCGACTGGTGGCCGGGGATGGTGCGTTGCTGGTATAGGGCCGGCCGGGGTGTCTCGATAGGGGCTTGCCGAGCAGGCGTCGTCACGGTTCTGACCGTCCGTGCGGTCGGGTGCCGGCTACGCGATGCGTCATCGGGTCGGAAGGTGAATGAGCATGACCGGTACGTCCCCTGCATCGCGTGCCCGCCGACGTCGTCCGGCGGGGGAGGTGGTCCTTGGAGTGGACACGCACCGGGACGCTCATGTGGCTGCTGTGCTCTCCCCGGTGGGGGCGGTGATCGGTACGGAGGTGTTCCCGGCCACCGCGGCCGGGTACCGCGAACTGCTGCAGTGGGCCAGGGGGCTGGGCACGGTACGGCGGGCCGGAGCGGAGGGGACCAGCTCCTTTGGGGCGGCTCTGTCCCGCTACCTGCTGGCCCAGGGCGTTGAAGTGTTCGATGTGAACCGGCCCGACCGCACCGACCGCCGCCGGCGCGGCAAGTCGGACCCGCTCGATGCCCAGAACGCGGCCCGGGCGGTGCTGAGCGGCCGGGCGCGCGCCCGGGCCAAGTCAGGCGATGGACCGGTGGAGATCGCCCGGATGTACAAACTCGCCAAGGTCTCGGCAGTCAAGGCGCGCACTCAGGCGATCAACCAGCTCAAGGCTGTCCTCGTCAGTGCCGACCCGAACCTGCGGGAAGAACTGGCCCTGCTGCACAACGCAGCACTCTTCCGTAGCTGCGCAGGGCTCGCCGACGACAGAAAGAACGACGAGGACGGTGAAGAGACGGTGCTGCGGGCCACCCGCACCACCCTGTGTGCCTGCTTGCCCAGCCAATCGGACAGCTCACCGAACAGATCCGGGGCGCACGGGCTTCTCGTCGGCGGGCTGCTCATGATCGCGCAAGCCTGTCAACATCTCGGAAGCACCTTCACCGGCAGCCGTCAGAGCCCCGGCGGCCCAGGGCCAGATCACACTGGCCATCCTGCGTTCCCTGGCGCGCTGCTGGTGCGGCAGGCGTCCAGCTGACAGGTGCCTCCGGCTCGACCGAGGTGCTGGTGGACGGAAAGGTCGTCGCCCGGGGCGCCTCCCGGGCAGGCACAACCGTCCTCTGCACGGAGATCCGTCGGGGATCCGCCCCGCCCCCCTTGAGCGTCACATTGGCGGAGATGGGCGACGTGTCTCTGTGCGGGTGCGGCGTGCGGTAGACCGCGTTACGGGCGCCGGTCACATCCGCATGCGTCACCGAACTTGCTCACCATTGTCAGGTCCGGGGCAGCGATGGCAGGGGCCGAGTGGCGATCTCCAGGGCTTCGGCGCGCGTCATGCCGAACATGCGCAGCAGGCGGAAGGCCAGCTGGTCGGAAACGTGCGCGGCGTCGAGGTCCGGGCGGGTCTCCAGGAGGTGGAGCACTCCGAGCAGGGCGCCGCCGACCATGGCCACAGAAGTGCGCGGGTCGTCGATGTCCAGCCGTCCGGTGTCGGCGGCGGCCCGCAGATCCTGCATCGCCTGAGGTGCCAAGCCGCTGTCGGAGGTCAGATAGGGCATGCCCGTACGGACGAGGATCCTGGCTATCTGTGTGTGGGTGCGCTGCAGCCGGCCGGTCAGGCGGACGCTGGCGGCGAAGGTCTCCGCGGGGTCCTTCAGGTCTCCCACGACTGATTCCAGGAGTGTGCCGTGTTCCTCCAGGGTGAGGGCGACGGCGGCGTCGAACAGCTCGTCCTTGCTGGTGAAGTGGTTGTAGAAGGAGCCGAAGCCGACGTCCGCCGCCTCGGTGATCTCCTGGATGCTCACGTCGGTCCGCCCCTGATCCGCGAGGAACCGCTGTGCGGCGGCGATCAGCGCGGCACGGGTGCGCGCCTTGCGTCGGTCCACGCGGTTGGGCGTGTGGCTGGGTGTGTTGGCCCTGCCCTGTCGATCGATACTCATCTCTCCACCACGATCAGGCGCATCAGCTTTGATTGTTTCATCACGACTGACTGCTGTTGACGGGGTCGTCATCTGGACTGATTCTCTCATCACTGCTGACTGGAGCTGCTCGCGGGCGCGTTCCGGTCGGTGCCTTTCCAGGACTCAGGAGAGCCGATGAGTATCCAGGTCGTCCGCACCAGAGACGGCTGGTGGGTGGAGAGCGGCACAGGACGGCTGCACCGCGTCGACACCGAAGCGGACACCACCGCCGGCCTGCTCGCCGACCGTTCCGCCGTGCAGCAGGCGGCTGCCCGCGCCACGGGTGACCCCGACGCCGGGGTTTCGGTTGGAGAGGCCGAGCTGCTGTCGCCCGTCACCACGCCCTGCCGGGTGGTGGCGCAGATGGTCAACTACCGTTCCCACGCGGTGGACTCCGGATTCGACCCGGACACCGTTCCGCCGGCGTTCTTCCGTAAGGCGTCCGGGTCCGTCAGCGGGCCCTACCAGGACATCAAGCGTCCACAGCACGTGCGTTTCCTGGACTACGAGGTGGAGCTCGGGCTGGTGATGGGTGCCGATCTGCCGGTCGGTACCGAGGTCACCGACTCCACCCTGCCGACGTTCGTCGCCGCGCTCGTCGTCGCCGACGACGTCAGCGCCCGCGATCTGCAACTGCCCAAGACCCAATTCTACGAGTCCAAGTCGTACCCGACCTTCACACCGCTTGGGCCCCGGCTGCTCCTGGTCGACGCCGACGACCTGGCCCGCCTGCCGGACCTGCGGCTCACCCTCAAGGTCAACGGGGCCACCCGGCAGGACCGCACCACCACGGACATGATCGTCCGGCCCGCCCACGCCCTCAGTCTGCTCGCCCGCTTCCAGCACCTGCAGCCCGGTGACGTCCTGCTCACCGGAACCCCAGGCGGCACCGCCCTGAAGTCGCCGGGCAGGCTCCTGGCCACGCTTGCCGCCCTGCTGCCCCCGCACAAGCGCTGGCAGAAGTTCTTCGCCCGCCAGCAGGCGAACCCCGACTACCTCAAGGACGGCGACGTCGTCACGGCCCGTATCGCGACCGACGACGGCGCACTCGATCTCGGCGAGCAGCGCACGGTGGTGCGCGCCCGCTGACGGCTCCCGGGACCCCCGCCCGGGACCGGCCGGCCCGGCATCCCCGTACCGGGCCGGCCACCTGAACCCATCCCTCACCCTGCAAAGGCGCACCGGTGACACTCACACCCACCGACCTGCTGTGGCCCGCCCCCGACAGCAGCGCGGACCTGTCCGCGATCGAGGCCGTACCGCTGCACGAGCGCGGCCTGCCCGCCACCACCTACGATGCCCTGCTGCGCGCCGCCCGCCTGTGGCCCGACCGGCCGGCCCTGAGGGTGCTACCCGATGCCGCCCGCTTCCTGCGCCCCGCCACAGCCACCTTCGCGCAACTGCGTGGCCAGGTGCATCGCACAGCCAATCTGCTGGGGTCTCTAGGCGTGACCCGCCGGGACGCCGTGGGCCTGCTCGCGCCGAACACCGCGGAGCTTCCCGGCGCGCTGCTGGCCGCGCAGGCAGCGGGCATCGCCGCCCCGGTCAACCCGGGCCTGGCGTCCGAGCACGTCGAGCAGTTGCTGCGGCGCAGCGGCGCGCGGGTGCTCATCGCCGCCGGTCCGCAGCTGGATGCACAGGTATGGGCCACAGCCCGGCAGGTCGCCGCGGCCTTGCGGCTGGACGCGCTGCTGGCACTGACCCCCACCCTGGCTGACGGGACCGCCCCCGCTCTGGACCCCATCAAGGGCGTACGCGTCGGCTACCTCGCGGAGCTTGCCGCGTCCCATCCCGCCGACCGGCTGGTGGACATCGAGTCGCCGGCCGCCGACGACCTGGCCGCCTACTTCCACACCGGCGGCACCACCGGCATCCCCAAGCTTGCCGCCCATACGCACGCCAACGAGGTCGTCGACGCCTGGATGGTGGCCGCGAGCATTCCTCTCGACGAGGACTCGGTGATGTTCGCGGCGCTGCCGTTGTTCCACGTCAACGCCCTGATCGTCACCCTGCTCGGCCCGCTGCTGCGCGGCCGGGAAGTGGTGTGGGCCGGGCCGCTGGGCTACCGCGATCCCGAGCTGTATCCAGTGTTCTGGAAGCTGGTGGAGCACTACCGCATCGCCGCCATGTCGGCGGTGCCCACCGTGTACTCCGTCCTCGCCCGTGTCCCCGTCGACGCGGACGTCTCAAGAATGCGGTTCGCCGCCGTCGGCGCCTCCCCGCTGCCGCCCGCCGTACGGGAGTCCTTCGAGAAGCACACCGGGATCCCCCTGTGCGAGGGCTACGGGCTGACCGAGGCGACCTGCGCCTCCGCCCTCGGCCTGCCCGGCCACACTCGCCCCGGCAGTGTCGGCCGGCGCCTGCCCTACCAGCAGGTCAAGACGGTGCGGATCGACCCGGACACCGGTGAGTGGCACGACCTGCCGCCGGGCGCCACCGGGGTGCTCGCCGTCAGGGGCTCGGTCGTCTTCGCCGGGTACGTCGCCGAGCACACCGCCCACGGGCCTCGCCTGGAGACCGCCGGGAAGATCCGCGACGGCTGGCTGGACACGGGCGACCTGGCCCGCATCGACGCCGACGGCTTCATCCATCTCGCCGGCCGAGCCAAGGACCTGATCATCCGCGGGGGCCACAACATCGATCCCGCCGCGATCGAGGACGCCCTCCTCGCCCACCCCGAAGTCACCGCCGCCGCGGCGGTGGGCCGCCCCGACCCGCACGCCGGTGAGGTGCCCGTCGCCTACGTCACCCTCGCCCCTGGCGCCCGGACCGAGCCCGCCGAACTGCTCACCTGGGCCACCGAACGGGTCCCCGAACGCGCCGCCACCCCGCGCGAGGTGCTCGTGATCGACGCCATCCCGCTCACCGCCGTCGGCAAGCCTTACAAGCTCGGCCTCCGCCTGGACGTCACCCGCCGCGCGGTCCACGCCGAGCTGGCCGCCCAGGGCGCGGACTGCGACCCGGAACGCATCCTGTGCCGGCCGCACGACGGCGGTGTCCGCGTCACGGTGCCCGCCCCTGCCGACGAGGCGGTACAACGCAGGGTCACCGCAGCCCTCGACCGGTACGTCCTGCACTGGCAGTACGCCCCCAGCAAGCCACTTGAGAGAGAAACCCCATGAGCACCACCGCCATCGTTCTCGCCGTCCTCCTCGCCGGGATCTTCCTCCTGCTCGGGTCGGCCAAGCTCGCGGCAGTACCCGCTATGCGCCAGGCCGCGGCCCACGTCGGCATGACCACCACCCACTACCGTCTCCTGGGTGCCCTGGAGGTGGCGGCAGCGGCCGGACTGCTGCTCGGCCTGCGGATCACCGCGCTCGGTGCTGCCGCATGCATCGGCCTGATCCTGCTCATGGCCGGAGCCGTCGTCGTCCACCTGCGCAGCGGCGATCCGGCGGCCCGCTGCCTGCCGGCCGTCATCGCGGGTGCCTTGGCCGGAGCCCATCTCGTCGCGCTGGTCGGCGGCTAGCATCGCCGCCGCCTGGGCTCCGAGGAGCATCACGATGAGCCGCATCGACGTCCGCCAGCGCCTCCACGCGGTGGCTGGCCTAGCACAGCGTTCATACCCAGTCCGCCTCCGCAGGCCGCCTTTCGCACGGCGCGGACGGCACCCACCGCATCTCACCGCCTCGGCCGCCGAGGCCGGGTGCGGCCTCTGAATCGACACCACTGTTTCCGGCATCCCCTCCGTGCCGTCCGGGCTGCCGACGCCCGCCCGCAGCGAGCGGGCGCCTCTCGGAACGACCAGCCTTTCGCATCCGTGCGCCGCCGCCCGCTCAATTCGCGGACACCCCGCCTCGATCAATCGACCGGGGAAACGCCCTTGGCGCCCTTACCCCGCCGCTCCTGAGCCGTCCCCACCCCATGGCCCCGAGCCGTGACACCCCATGGAGTACCCATGAACGACATCGACGTCCCCGTCCTCATCGTCGGTGGAGGCGGTGCGGGGCTCACCGCCTCCATGCTGCTCAGCCGCATGGGCATCGAGTCCCTGCTGGTCACCGCCTGGCCCAGCACCTCCGTCCTGCCCAAGGCCCACGTCCTCAACCAGCGCGCCATGGAGATCATGCGCGACGCCGGCGTGGCCGACACCATCTACGCCGCCTCCGCCCCGGCCGAGCAGATGTCCCACACCGCCTGGTACGTAGGCCTGGCAGGCGACCACGAGGACTACGGCCGCAGGGTCGCCAGGATGGAGGCTTGGGGAGCCGGCGGGCACTCTCCGGAGTGGCTCGCGGCCAGCCCCGAGCGGCAGGCCAACCTGCCCCAGATCCGACTGGAGCCGGTCCTGCGCACCCGCGCCGAGGAACTCGCCACGGGCCGGGTCCGCTTCCACCACGAGCTGACCGCACTCGCCCAGGACGACGAGGGCGTCACCGCCGCCGTCACCGACCGCGAGACCGGCGAGACCTACCGGGTGCGGGCCCGCTACCTGCTGGGCTGCGACGGCGGCCGCACCGTCGGCCCCGCCGTGGGCATCGTCCAGGAGGGCGTGCGCAACCTCGCGCGTGTGGTCTCCTTCCACATCTCCGCCGACCTGTCCCAGGCGGCGACCGACCCTGACGTGCTGATCCGCTGGCTGTGGCTGCCCGACCTCGGCATCCCGGGCGTGCTCGTGCCCATGGGCCCCGACCACTGGGGCCCGGAGTCCGAGGAGTGGGTCTTCCACCTCAACTACGGGCCCGATGACGGTCGCGCGCTGGACGACGAGTCGGTACTGGCCGACCTGCGCACGGGGCTGGGCCTGAGCGAGGAGGACCTGACGGTCCACATGATCTCCCGCTGGACCCTCGAGGGCGTGGTCGCCGACCGCTACCGCGTCGGCCGCGTTCTGATCGCCGGGGACGCCGCCCACCGGCATCCGCCCACCGGCGGCCTCGGCCTGACCTCCGCCATGCACGACGTCCAGAACCTCGCCTGGAAGCTCGCCGCCGTGCTGAACGGCCATGCCGACGACGCCCTGCTGGACAGCTACGAGGCCGAGCGGCGCCCCGTGGACGCCACCAACGTCCAGCGCTCGCTCGAGAACGCCATGAACCACATCGCCATCAACGCCCTCTTCGGCGGCGGGCCCGAGGCCGACGAGGAGGAGAACTGGCGGCAGGCCCGCCGCCTGTGGAGCGAGGACCCCGCCGACGGCGACCTCCGCCGCACCTTCCTGTCCGCCGTGGCCGCCCAGTCCATGGAGTTCAACGAACTGGGCGTCGAGTTCGGCTACACGTACGAGTCCGCGGCCGTCGTCCCCGACGGCAGTCCCGCACCCGACAACCCCGACCCGGTCCGCATCTACCAGCCCGCCGCCCGCCCCGGACACCCGCTGCCCCACTCCTGGCTGGAGGACCTTGACGGCCATCGCGTGGCCCTGGCCCGCCTGGTGCGCCCCGGCCGGTTCCTGCTGATCGCCGGGGAGGACGGCCAGGCTTGGTGCGAGGCCGCCGAAAAGATAGCCGCAAAGAGCGGGCTGCCGCTGGACGCCATCCGGATCGGCCACGTCGACGGCGACTACCGCGACCTGCGCTCCACCTGGACCGCCGCCCGCGGCCACACACCGCAAGGCGCCGTCCTCGTGCGCCCGGACCGCTTCATCGGCTGGCGCGTCCATGGCGCGGCCACCGACCCGGTCGCCGAACTCACCGCCGCACTGGACTCCCTCCTCGCACGGTAGGAACCGGTCGCCTGCCGTGCCACCCGGCCTGCCGATCATCGCCGCAGTCGGCGGGCCGGGCCCCACCCTCACCCCCGCCTGGCCTCCGGGACACCCGCGGCACCGCGGCACCGCGGCACCCTCCCCCACCCTCGCCACAGGTCGTGGAGGCCACAAGAAGGAACCCCGTGAACGACCCGACACCCACCCCCGCCGCCCCCACTGCCGACGCCCATCAGGGTCTGCACAGCGAGCAGGGCGCCCTGCGCGGGGAGCACCCCGGCCGCGCCGCCCAGCCCGTAATCAAGGTGGTCGACCTGGCCTGGTTGGAGTTCACCAAGCCCGACCTGGACCGCGCCGAGACCTTCGCCCACGACTTCGGCTTCACCACCGCCGCCCGCACCGGGGACACCCTCTTTCTGCGCGGCGCCTTGGCCGGAGCGCACTGCCTGGTGATCCGCCGTGGTCCCGCCTCCCGGTTCATCGGCCCCGCCTTCCAGTCTGATCGCAGCAGGAGCGGTGCTCGGCCGGCGGGTGCTGCGTCAGCGGCTGGTACCGGCGTCGCCGTCGTCATGGGAAGAACGCCGCGGTCTCCTGCCGCCCGGCGCGGAGTCGTCCCCTTGCTCTTGCAACAACTCAAGGAGTGCGGCATCCGCTCTTCTCTGATCCTCCTTCGTCAGCTCGACCGGTGCGTTGTTGTAGACGGTGTAGCGATCCGGATCGATGATGTTGGCGGCCCGCAGAGTGAACGACAGCAGGCGGCGCCACCCCTTGCGGTGGCCGACTCTTGCTTGCAGCTGGACCTTGTAGTCACGGGCTTCCGGCACGAACCCGGAAAAGGGTGCCTCGAACTCGATGAAGAGTTGTTGCGCTTCTCTGCCGGGCACGACGAAGCCGGCCGGCAGTTTCGCATCCTCGTCCGGCCCCGGCTGAAGGCGGGACGGTGTAGACACCCACAGCAGCGGCAGGTGAGAAGCGGGCTCGTCGGGGAAGGTCAGGATGAGGTCCTGTACGACGATCGGCTTGGGGCCGGTGTTGTGAAGGACGAGCGGGAGCCGCAGGCGGGCCGTGGACGAGTGAATGATCGCTGCGAAGGCGTGAGGCTCCCAGGTCTTCAGCCGCCCTTGTCTGGCGTTGAGCCACCAGAACGACGCCACGGTGAAGAGCAACGCACAGACCGACACCACGCCGGCGCCCGTGAGTGATGAGGACGCGGCCTGATCGGTCGCGGTCATCAGTGGAACCACGGATTCAGTGTGTCAGCCCCGGCGTGGGCTCGCTAACGGCACTCAGGGTCCTCTGCCCCTTGCGCGCGGCAGCCGACGAGCACGGCGGTCCCGCCTGTCAGAGGTGGCAGCTACGGCGCGCAGCCGATGTCACGACCCGCCACCGGCAAGGACCACGAGATACCAGGCGACCAGCGCGGCGCACATGACCGCGGGGACGAGTTTGGGCGGCCCGTCTCCTTTGCGCACGTGCGTGGTCACGGCACCGGCGAGGAGCGCAAGGAGGCCGAGGCCGGCCAGCTCTCCGAACCAGGGCAGGGCCGGGCCGATCGCCACGCCGATGGCGCCTGCCAGCTCCAGCGCACCGATCAGCCGGTAGGCCGAGGTGGTGAAGCCGGCGTGGGCGGCCAGCTCGGGCATCGGGCCGAGAGCCAGGATCTTGGCCACGCCCAGCAGGGCGAAGATCAACACGATCGGACAGGCCAGGGCGGCGTAGAGGCTCATGAGGCGTCCTTGACGGTGTGCCGGTGACGAGCCTGGCGGCGTTCGGCCCCCAGGTCGGCGAAGTAGGCGACGAGGTCCGGGTTGTCGACCGCCGAGGGATTGAGGACCTGCTCGGCGGGTGCGCCCTGGAGGAGGCGCTTGACCGGGACCTCGAGTTTCTTGCCGGTCCTGGTGTGCGGGATGGCCGGCACGGCGAGGATCTCGTCGGGTACGTGGCGGGGCGAGGCGCCGGTGCGGATGGCGTCGCGGATCTTCTCGCGCAGGGTGTCGTCCAGCCTGACACCGGGCGCGGGGACGACGAACAGCGGCATCCAGTAGCCGCCGCCGGGTTCCTCCGCACCGATGACGAGGGCCTCGGTGATCTCGGGGAGTCGTTCGACGATGTCGTGGATGTCGGCGCTGCCCAGGCGCACGCCGTTGCGGTTGAGGGTGGCGTCGGAACGGCCGTGGACGATCACCGAGCCGTGGGAGGTGAGGGTGACCCAGTCGCCGTGCCGCCACACGCCCGGGTAGGCGGTGAAGTAGGCGTCGCGGTAGCGGCTGCCGTCCGGGTCGTTCCAGAAGTACAGCGGCATCGACGGCATCGGGCGGGTGACGACCAGTTCGCCGACCTGGTCGACGACCGGCCGTCCCGCGTCGTCGTACGCCGCGAGCGCCACGCCGAGGTTGGGAGCCGACAGCTCACCCGCCCACACCGGGGTGGTGGGGGCGCTGCCCGCGAAGCCGGAGACGACGTCGGTGCCGCCGCTGGTGGACGCCAGCTGGATGCCCGCGCCCACGTGGTCGCGGACCCAGGGGTAGGCGGAGGCGGGCAGGGTGGAGCCGGTGCTGCCGATGGCCCGGATGGCCGACAGGTCGTGCACGCCGGGTTCGATGCCCAGCTTGGCCATGGCCAGCAGGTACTGGGGGCTGGTGCCGAACACGGTGACCTTGTGGCGGGCCGCCAGCTCCCACAGGATGTCCGGGCGTGCGACCGGCGCGGGGCTGCCGTCGTAGGTGCAGGTGGTGGCGCCGGTCAGCAGGGTGGAGACGACCAGGTTCCACATCATCCAGTGGGTGGTGGTGTACCACAGCAGGCGGTCCCCGACGCCCAGGTCGCAGTGCAGGCCGAGGGTCTTGAGGTGCTCGAGCAGGACGCCTCCGTGGCCGTGCACGATGCCCTTGGGCAGGCCGGTGGTGCCGGAGGAGAAGACGATCCACAGCGGATGGTCGAACGGCACCGGAGTGATCCCGAGGTACTCGGTGCGGCCGGCCGCGTCCTCCCAGGGAACCGTCAGTCCCTCGGCCCGGGTCTCGGACCACGCAAGGCCCAGGTGATCCACGACAACCGTGGCCTTGAGCGTGGGAAGGGCGTCGGCCAGTTCGAGGGAAGCGGTGCGGCGGTCGTGGCGGGTGCCGTTGAAGAGGTAGCCGTCGGCCGTGACGAGCACCGTCGGTTCCAGCTGGGTGAAACGGTCGGCCGCAGCCCTGGGCGCGTAGTCCTGGCCGCACACCGACCACACCGCGCCCAGGCTGGCGGTGGCGAGGAAGGCGATGACGGCGTGGGGGGTGTTGGGCAGGTAGCCGACCACCCTGTCGCCCTGTCCGACGCCCAGATCGCGCAGGGTGGCGGCGACCGAGGCGACTTGGGCACGCAGCTGCCGACCCGTGATCTCGTAGGCGGCTCCGGTCTCGTCCAGCGCGGTGATCGCGGGTGCGTCCGGGTGCAGGTTGCGCAGGGCGAGGTGGGCGTAGTTGAGGGTGGCGCCGGGGAACCAGCGGGCGCCGGGCATGGTCTCCTCAGCCAGCACCCGCTCGTACGGTGTGGCGGCGTCGATGTCGAAGTACTCCCACACCGCGGCCCAGAAGCCTTCCAGGTCGGTGACGGACCAGTGGTGCAGGGCCTGGTAGTCGGTGGGGTCCTGGATGCCGTCGGCGCCCTGGTGCCGGGCGGCCCAGCGGGCGAAGTCCGCGATGCGGCTGCCGACGGCCACTTGGGGGTCGGGCGGAAGGAAGGGCTCCGGACAAGGCGTGGCGTGCGGGGTGGTCATGGTCTGGTGTTCCTCGTCAGGGTGCGGGCCGGGCTTCGGCGGAGCGGCGGGCCGTGTGCAGCAGCGGAGCCCAGGCGGCGGCGTCGGTGAAGTCGCCGGTGCCGGTGGGGACGGTGTCCAGTACGACGCGGTCGGGGCGCAGCAGGGCGGCGTCCGCCCGGCCGCGTGCCAGCCAGGCGGCCAGGGTGCCGTCGTCGTCCAGGTCGTCGACATGGATCACGGATGCGCCCAGGGCCGTGGCCACGCCCGTCATCCGTGCCGTGGGCGGCACAGCGGTCAGGAGGGCGAAGGAGTCCCCGAGGATGTCGTCCAGGCGCTCTCGCCTGCCGTCGTGCAGCACCCAGGGTTGCGGGCAGAAGGTGCCGGCCAGAGAACGGCCGGTCAGCCGGGGGCGGCGCCGTACCAGCGGATTGGCCGTCAGTGCGGGGCTGAGGTCGCGGCTCACCGCCGCGGTCACGCCGGGGATGCGGCATGCCGCGCCCACCACGGCCCGGCGGAGGGCCGCACCGCGGTCCTGCCCCCCGGTCATGGCCCAGCCGACGGCGACCGCTACACGGATCACGTGGCGGGCGTGCGGCTTGCGCTCCTGCTGGTAGGTGTCCAGCAGTCGGTCGTCCGCGCCCTGCTGAAGGACGCGGGCGAGTTTCCAGGTGAGGTTTCGGGCGTCGCGCAGGCCCGCGCACAGGCCCTGTCCGATGAAGGGCGGGGTGAGGTGGGCCGCGTCGCCCAGCAGGAAGACGCGGTCCCGGCGCCACCGGTCGGCGAGGCGGGCTCGGAAGGTGTACTGCGCCTGCCGGATCACCTCGAAGTCGTCGCCCCCGTGGGCAGCGGACGGCAGGTCGACCCAGGGGGCGACCAGCTCGTGCAGCTGCTCCAGCCCTTCCGGGCCGTCCAAGGGCTCACCCTCGGCCAGCCGGAACTCCCAGCGGTAGCGGTCCTCGCCGACTCGCATGAAGGTGGCCGGCCGGGTGGGGCAGCAGATCTGCTCGGCGCCTTCCCAGGTGCGCACCGGGAGGCTGGTGCGTACGTCGATGACCCGCCAGCTCTCTTCGAAGTGCAGGTCCTCCCACACGGCGCCGATGGCGTCGCGGGTGAGGCTGCCGGCGCCGTCGCAGCCGAGGACGGCATCGGCCCACACGTGCTCGTCCTCGTCGCTGCCGTCGCGGCGGAAGGTCACCCGCACCGGACCCGCGGCAGCGGGCGATCCGTCGCTGTCCTGGGTGACGGACACGACCTCCACCCCGCCCCACAGCTCGCACTCGGGGCGACGGGCCAGGGCGTCGCGCAGCAGCCGTTCCAGCTCCGGCTGGTCGAACATGCTGGTCTGCGGGAAGCCGTGGTGTCCGCGCAGGGACCGCGGGAACTCGGCGATCACGCGGCGCCGGGCGTCCAGCAGCCGCAACCCGGGCGCCGGCCGGGCGAGGGTGGCGAACTCCTCGTGGACGCCGACGCTCTGCAGGATCCGGCGAACCTCGTCGTCCACGACGACGGCGCGCGGCAAGGGGTAGACGTCCCGGTGGCGTTCGAGGAGCAGGCTGGGCACTCCGTGCCGGGCGAGCAGGAGCGCGGCCGTGACTCCCACAGGCCCCGCGCCGATGATCACTACCGGTCTCCGGGCTGCGGCGCTCACGTCACGTCCGCCACGGCGGTCCGCTGCTCACCCAGGTCGATCCGCCCGTCAGGGGTGGCGATGGTGGCGGTGACCAGGTCACCGTTCTGCAGGTATAGGGGGTTCTTGGCCTGACCGTTGAAGAACGCCTTCCACTTCAGCGCCGGCGGCAGCAGGGCTGCCATCTTCTCGACCGGCTTGGGCGGGGCCTTCAGGGCGGTGCCGCCGGGTGTGCCGGTCAGCAGCAGGTCGCCCGGGTCGAGGGTCTGGAAGCGGGCGAGCAGGGTGAGCGCCTGCGCCGGTCGTACGATCATGTCGGCAAGGGTGCGGTCCTGGCGCGGTACGCCGTTGACCGACAGCCGCAGCCGCAGGTCGATCAGACGTGCGAAGTCCTCGGGCTCCAGCAGGGCCAGGTACGGCCCCGTCGGTGTGAAGGTCGGGTAGGACTTGCTCTCGTAGAACTGGGTCTTGGTCAGCTGGACGTCGCGGGCGCTGACGTCGTTGGTGAGGACGAGGCCGGCGACGTAGCGGGGGAGGTCCTGCTCTTCGACGACGGTGCCCACGGGCAGCGGCGCGCCCATGACGAGGCCGAGTTCCACCTCGTAGTCGAGGAACCTCACGTGCGCGGGGCGGACGATCGGCTCGTGCGGACCGCTGACCGAGCCGGACGCCTTGCGGAAGAAGGTGGGCGGGATGTCGCCGGTGAAGCCCGAATCCTTCGCGTGGCTGCGGTAGTTGACCATCTGGGCCACCACCCGGCAGGGGGTGGTGACCGGGGGCAGTGCCACCAGACCGGCGACGGGCGTGCCGCTGTCGTCGGAGGCGGCGGCCTCGCGGACCGCGTCCCGGTCGGCGATCAGCTCGGCGGTGGTGACCGCCTTGGTCTCGATACGGACGGCGCGCTCGCCCCGGACGGCCCACCAGCCGTCGGGGGTGCGCAGAACGTTGGTGCTCATGAGCTCATTGCTTTCATCAGGCCCAGCAGGCGTGCGGGGTCGAGTTCGTTGTCGCCGCGCAGGGCCGTCATGACCTCGCGGAGCTTGGCGGGGGAGGGGTTGGCGCCCAGGAAGTCGCGGGTGACCGGCGGCCCCCACTGCGCGAGGCCGCTCGCCGACATCGGCGCCCATCCGGGTTCAAGGTCGCAGGAGAACAGGTCGCCGTCGGCGAAGTGCTCCAGCATGAAGCGGTCGGGGTCGCGCCAGTAGTCGAAGAGCTGGCTGCCCTGGATGTGCCGGCCGATGCCCCAGCTGCGCCGGTAGCCGCGCTCGGCCAGGTACTCACCGCCGGCGGCGATCGCGTCGAGGTCGGTGACCTGGTAGGCGGAGTGGACGTAGCCGGTGCCGGGCCCCAGATGCAGGGCGAGGGTGTGGTGGTCCACGGGCGTGCTGCCCTGGTCGCAGCGGATGAACGCCATGGTCGGCCCGCGCTGGCGCTGTCCGTCCAGGAACAGGAAGTCGCTGACGATCATTCCGAGCGTGTCCAGATACCAGTTCAGGGCCCGCACGAACACCCGTGTCTCCAGCACCACGTGCCCGAGCCGCTGAATACGCGACGGCTCGCGGGGCGGCCGCTGGGTGGCGTTCGTACGACGGCCTTCGACTCCGCTGTTGATGATCAGGGGCTGCTGCCCGGGCAGAGCGGGCAGCTGCTCGTCGCAGTGCACGACCCGGACCGGGAAGCCGGAGGGATCGAGCAGCGTGACCGACTGTCCGCCGCCGGGTACGTCGATGTCCCGGACCTCACTACCGGTCGCGCGGGCGAGCCGGTCCAGATCGCCCCGCTCGGCGGCGCGGAACGCCGGCCCGATGAAGCGGGATGACCCGCGGCGGATGACCATGCAGGGGGAGCCCGCGAAGGTGCCGCGCAGCCACAGTTCCCGCTCGGTGCGGGCGGCGACGGCGAATCCGAAGTCACGGGCGAACACCTCGGCCCGGTCCAGGTCCGGCTTCTCGAACTCAAGCCAGGCCAGATCCGCCACTTTGATCACCGGATTCCGGGCTCGTCCGGGGTGCTCACCGCGTATGGCGCCCTGCTCACTGTGGAGGTCTTGGTGGGGCGTCAGAGGACCGCCCTTGTTAACGGGGATGTGGGACATGGTGTCCTCCAAGCAACACTGCCGTAATGAGGAAATCATCAACTCTGCCGTTTCTCGTCGTCAATAGGTGCAGCCCAAATAATTGAGGATCTCATCAGTAATGGCAGCATCATCGTCGCGCCGGTTACACTGGGCCCTATGCCGACGTCAGCCCCGCCCAAGAACCGCTTCGAGCGACGCCGTGCCGAGACCCGCCAGGCGCTCGTTCGCGCGGGCCGGCAGATCCTCGCGGAGACCGGGGACACGAGCGCGAGCATCCAGGCCATCGCCGAGCGCGCCGATGTCGGCTTCGGGTCCTTCTACAACCACTTCGAGTCGAAGACGGAGCTGTTCGACGCGGCGGTGACGGACGCCCTGGAGGAGTTCGGGCAGGTCATCGACGCATGCGTGCAAGGCATCGACGACCCGGCCGAGCTGGTCGCGGTCGGCTTCCGGCTCACCGCCCGGATGGCCGACTCCCACCCGGAACTCCTGCGAATCCTGCGCGACCGCGGCTTGGCCCACATCCACTCCGACCGCGGCCTCTCCCCACGCGCCCTGCGCGACCTGGAGATCGGCATCGCCTCAGGCCGTTTCACCTGCGGCAACGCGACCACCGCCCTGTCCGCCCTGGGCGGCACCCTGCTCTCCCTGGTGGCTCTCCGGCTGGACCGCCCGGACCTCGACGGCGACGAAGCCGCCTCCGACCTGGCCGAGATGGTCCTGCGCATGCTCGGCCTCGCTGCGGACGACGCACACGAGGTCACCCGTCGCCCGCTGCCCGGTCTCGCCCGATGACCTCCTGCACCTGAAGCGCGGCCCTCTGCGGTGCTACGCCGGCGGCGACGAGGAACGCGGTTGCCGCGGCCGCACCAGTGGGGTCTGCCCACGGGTATGCGGCGTTCTCCTCGGCGAGGGCCAGCATCAGTGCCTCCAGTGCTTGGGCGAGCACGGGTGCTGGAAGGTGGTCCGCGAAGACGCCTTCGCGCTGACCGCGCCGTAGGGTTGCGACGGCTTCTGTGCGGGCCGGTGTCAGGGTGGTGCGGATCTCGTCCTCTCCCAGATGGCGCCGTCCCAAGGCGATGAGCACGCGGTAGTGGTCGCCCACCGTCCATGCCGCCAGCACCATCCGTGTCATCGCCTCGACCGGGTCGGCATCCGCGGTATGGGCTCCGGCGAACGCCTGCCGTAGTTCATTGCCTGCTTCCTGTGTCAGGTCGGCGATCAGCGCATGCCGGCTGGGGAAGTGTCCGTAGAGGGTGCGCCGGGCGACGCCGGCCGCCTGCGAGATGCTGTCGAGACTCGCGTCCGGGTCCTCCCGCAGTTTCTGCCGGGCGGTCGCGAGGATGCGTCGGCGGTTGGAGTGGGCATCCCTGCGCTGCGAAGTACGGCCCGGGGTGTCGGTCGTCTGCATGGTTCTTTCTCTCCACGGTTGCCGGAAAGCCGTGGGCGCCGGTGCTCCCTCACGCACCGGCGCCCACTCACCCCTGCCCAGGGTGGCTTGTCGTCCTGCTGACGGGCGTCAGGGGACGAGGATGAGGCGGATCGGGTCGCCGATCTTGTTCTCCAGCCGGTGGACGGCGTCGGCGGCCTCGACGAGCGGGATGTGGTCGGTGATGGAGGGGGCCAGGTCGAGGCGGCCGGCCGCGGTCAGCTGCACCAGCTCGGAGACGGACTCGGGGAAGCCGCCGTAGTGGCCGCGCACCTGCTTCTGCAGGTAGTTGAAGGTCAGGCCCTCGGTGATGGTGAGCGGCCTGGGCGTGATGCCCACCAGGATCAGGGAGCCGCCCAGGCCGAGCACGGAGGCGGCCTGGTCGCGGACGGCGGGCACGCCGGCGCAGTCGAAGGCGAAGTCGAGGCCGCGTCCACCGGTGGCCGCGCGGACCTGGTCGGCGAAGTCGGGAGCTGCCGGGTCGAGCGCGAGGTCCGCGCCGAACGCCAGGGCACGCTCGCGGGCGCTGGGCAGCGGGTCGACGGCGATGATGGGGGCGGCGCCGACCAGACGGGCGAGGCGTACGTTGTGCGCGCCGACTCCGCCCACGCCCCAGACGCCGACGGACTGGGCGGCACGGACGCCCGCGGTGGCGACGACGGCGGCGTAGGGGGTGGAGACCGCGTCGGGGATGATCGCGGCCTGGTCGAAGGGGAGGCTGTCGGGGATGGGGATGAGGGTGTCCTCGCGGGCGATGACGTACTCGGCCCAGCCGCCGTCGTAGTCGATGCCGGCGGTGAGCATCTGGGTGCAGGGGCGGTGGCGCACGCAGCCGGCGCACGTGCCGCAGGTCTTGCCGGCCTCCAGGGTGACGCGGGTGCCGACGGGCAGGCCGCGCTTGAGGTCGGGGCCGTGCGTGTGGATGACGCCGGAGACCTCGTGGCCGACGGTGACCGTGTCGGAGGTGGCGAACAGCGGGACGAGGGAGCCGTCGAGCAGGTGGACGTCGGAGAGGCAGACGCCTGCGGCCTTGACCTCGATGAGGACCTCGCCCGGGCCCGGCACGGGGATCGGGACCTCTTCCACGGCGAACTTCTTGCTGTCCAGGTGGAAGCGTCCGGCGAGCATGGTGTCCATGAGGATCTGCTTTCTGTGAGCGGCACGGCCCGGTGGTCCGGGCCATGGGTGTCATGGGGTGTCTGAGTGGCTGGTGGGGCCGGGAGGCGTGCGGGCCTTCCAGGTCGACCTGTGGCTCCCGGAGGGCTCCGACTTCCTCCACGTCGGCGTCCGGATCCGCAATCCGCACGAGCGCCCGGTGCCCACGTAC
>NZ_JBSFHY010000038.1:0-108060 GCF_053597295.1 Streptomyces sp. NPDC001450 | reverse complement strand
AAACGCCCGGTTACATTCCGAACCCGGAAGCTAAGCCTCACAGCGCCGATGGTACTGCAGGGGGGACCCTGTGGGAGAGTAGGACGCCGCCGAACTCCTTTTACAGCTCCGGCTCTTGGGCACACAGCCCAGGGGCCGGAGCTTTTTTGCGTTGAGGTAAGGTCAGGGGGCATCGTTGGCTCGTTTTCGCACAGGAGGCCCCCGGGTGGAGGTCCAGGAGACCCGTGTCCAGACTGACCGGGTCCTCACCATCCCCAACATCCTCAGCATGGCGCGGCTCGCCGGCGTACCCCTCTTCCTCTGGCTGATCCTCAGGCCGGAGTTCGGGGGTCCCAACAGCGATGGCTGGGCCCTCCTCGTGCTGGCCTTCAGCGGGATCAGTGACTATCTCGACGGCAAGCTCGCCCGGCGCTGGAATCAGATCAGCAGCCTCGGCCGCCTCCTCGATCCGGCCGCCGACCGGCTGTACGTGCTTTCCACTCTGGTGGGCCTCACCTGGCGGGAGATCCTGCCGATCTGGCTGACCGGCCTCCTGCTCGCCAGAGAGCTGGTTCTGCTGGTGATGGTGGGTATCCTCCGGCGTCACGGCTATCCGCCGCCGCAGGTGAACTTCCTGGGGAAGGCCGCCACCTTCAACCTGATGTATGCCTTCCCGCTCCTGCTCCTCAGCGACGGAAACGGATGGATCGCGTCACTTGCCGCTGTTTTCGGATGGGCGTTCGCAGGGTGGGGTACAACGCTCTATTGGTGGGCAGGAGTGCTCTACGTGGTACAAGTCCGCCGCCTGGTCCGCGCGGATGCCACGGCCGATTGAGCTCGTTGATTGTCCGGACATAGTGGCCCGATGGCCCGCTGCGGAAAACTGCGGGACAATCTGGACGGGTGAAGTCGGCTAGACCGTCGTCTCTCTAGGAGGACGCTTCCGACATGAAGGCCGTCGTGATGGCCGGTGGCGAAGGCACTCGCCTTCGCCCTATGACCTCGAGCATGCCCAAGCCGCTCCTGCCGGTGGTGAACCGCCCGATCATGGAGCACGTGCTACGGCTGCTCAAACGGCATGGGCTCAACGAGACAGTTGTCACCGTGCAGTTCCTGGCATCGCTCGTCAAGAACTACTTCGGCGACGGCGAAGAGCTCGGAATGGAGCTCACATATGCCAACGAGGAGAAGCCGCTCGGTACCGCTGGAAGCGTCAAGAACGCCGAAGAGGCGTTGAAGGACGATGCTTTCCTTGTCATCTCCGGCGATGCTCTGACGGACTTCGACCTCACCGACCTGATCAATTTCCACAAGGAGAAGGGAGCCCTGGTCACGGTTTGCCTGACCCGGGTGCCCAATCCGCTGGAGTTCGGTATCACCATCGTCGACGAGGAAGGCAAGGTCGAGCGTTTCCTCGAGAAGCCGACCTGGGGGCAGGTCTTCTCCGACACGGTGAACACGGGCATCTACGTGATGGAGCCCGAGGTGTTCGACTACGTCGAACCCGATGTGCCCGTCGACTGGTCCGGCGATGTCTTCCCGCAGCTCATGAAGGAAGGCAAGCCGATCTACGGCTATGTCGCCGAGGGCTACTGGGAGGACGTCGGCACCCTCGAGAGCTACGTCAAGGCCCAGGCCGACGTCCTCGAGGGCAAGGTCAACGTCGATATCGACGGGTTCGAGATATCGCCGGGCGTCTGGGTGGCGGAGGGCGCCGAGGTTCACCCCGATGCCGTGCTCCGCGGTCCGCTCTACATCGGCGACTACGCCAAGGTGGAGGCCGGCGCCGAAATCCGCGAGCACACCGTCGTCGGATCCAATGTCGTCGTCAAGAGCGGTGCCTTCCTGCACCGGGCCGTGGTGCACGACAACGTGTACGTCGGTCAGCACAGCAATCTGCGTGGCTGTGTCGTCGGCAAGAACACCGACATCATGCGGGCGGCGCGGATCGAGGACGGCGCGGTCATCGGTGACGAGTGCCTGATCGGTGAGGAATCGATCGTCCAGGGCAATGTGCGGGTCTACCCGTTCAAGACCATCGAGGCGGGCGCCTTCGTCAACACCTCGGTCATCTGGGAGTCGAGGGGACAGGCGCACCTCTTCGGTGCCCGCGGTGTGTCCGGAATCCTGAACGTGGAGATCACACCCGAGCTGGCCGTACGGCTGGCCGGTGCTTATGCGACCACGCTGAAGAAGGGTTCCACGGTCACCACGGCCCGTGACCACTCCCGAGGCGCCCGTGCCCTCAAGCGAGCGGTGATCTCCGCGCTCCAGGCCAGCGCCATCGACGTACGGGACCTGGAGAACGTGCCGCTTCCCGTGGCCCGGCAGCAGACCGCGCGGGGCAGTGCCGGCGGCATCATGATCCGAACCTCGCCGGGTGTGCCGGACTCCGTCGACATCATGTTCTTCGACGGACGGGGCGCGGATCTGTCGCAGGGCGGTCAGCGCAAGCTCGACCGGGTGTTCGCGCGACAGGAGTACCGCCGGGCGTTCCCCGGTGAGATCGGCGACCTGTACTTCCCGGCGAGCGTCTTCGACTCCTACACCGGTTCGCTGCTGCGCAACGTCGACATCACCGGGATCGCGGAATCGGGCCTGAAGGTGGTCGTGGACGCCTCCAACGGCAGCGCCGGCCTCGTGCTGCCCAGCCTGCTCGGCAAGCTCGGTGTGGACTCGCTGACCATCAACCCGGGCCTCGACGAGTCCCGGCCCACGGAGAGCGCCGAGATGCGCCGGAACGGGCTGGTGCGCCTCGGTGAGATCGTGGCGTCCTCCAGGGCCGCGTTCGGTGTCCGGTTCGACCCCGTCGGCGAGCGGCTGTCGCTCGTGGACGAGAAGGGCCGGATCATCGAGGACGACCGGGCCCTGCTCGTGATGCTGGACCTGGTGGCCGCGGAGCGGCGCAGCGGACGTGTGGCGCTGCCGGTGACCACGACCCGGATCGCCGAGCAGGTGGCCGCCTATCACGGCACGCAGGTCGAGTGGACGACCACGTCGCCCGACGACCTCACGCGCGTGGGAGGCGAAGAGGGCACCATCTTCGGCGGTGACGGCAAGGGCGGGTTCATCGTCCCCGAGTTCAGCAGCGTCTACGACGGCACGGCGGCCTTCGTACGGCTGATCGGGCTGGTGGCGCGAACGCAGCTCACGCTGAGCCAGATCGACGCGCGGATTCCGCGGGCGCACGTCCTCAAGCGGGACCTGGCGACCCCGTGGGCCGTCAAGGGTCTGGTGATGCGGCGTGTCGTCGAGGCGGCCGGTGATCGCTTTGTCGACACCACGGACGGTGTGCGGGTCGTGGAGACCGATGGTCGCTGGGTGATGGTGCTGCCCGACCCCGCCGAGGCCGTCACCCATCTGTGGGCCGAGGGCCCCGACGACGCCTCGGCACAGGCCCTGCTGGACGAGTGGTCCGCCGTGGTGGACAGCGCCGGGCGGTAGAACCGGCAGCTCCGGACGGCAAAAGCCACAGCACGCGCGCGTGCCGGACAAGTGTCCCCCAAGGGGGCCTGTCCGGCACGCCGGTGGGGCCATTCGGAGGTACTGCGCGCGACATGCGACGATGTGCGGCATGCCGCAGCAACCCCCCGTTCGGAGCAGCCCCTCGCGGCCGCGGCGTCCGGACGCTTCCATGTCGTTGATCACCAACGTCATGGACCACAGCCTCGACGACGGGTACGCCGAGGCCGCCGCCCGGAAAAGGTCCCAGGGGATCGAAGGCGGGCTGCCGAAGACCCTCAGGGCGAAGCTGGGCCTTGCGGCCGGGCTGGTGCTCGCGGCGCTGGTCGTGACCGTCGGAGCGGCCCAGGCGCGCGTGGCGGCGCCCGTGGTGGCCAAGGAGCGCCAGGAGCTGATCGACCGCATCGACCGCGAGACGGCGGCCGCGGACAGCCTGGAAGGCGATGTCGACAAGCTGCGCGACGACGTCAGCGCCCGCCAGCGAACGGCGCTGAAGCAGAGCGGCGGCAGTTCCGAGGCGGACCTGGTGGGCGTCCTGTCGGGTGCCACAGCGGTGCACGGCCCCGGGGTGAAACTCGTGGTCGACGACGCCAAGGAGGCCAGCACCGGCGGCGACGGCACCAATCCGCGCGAGACCTCCGGATTCTCCGACACCGGACGCCTGCGCGACCGGGACATGCAGCGGGTGGTCAACGGGCTGTGGGCCTCCGGGGCCGAAGCCGTCTCGATCAACGGACAGCGGCTGACGGCCCTGTCCGCGATCAGGGCCGCGGGTGACGCGATACTGGTCGACAACAGGCCGCTGGTGCCGCCGTACACGGTGCTGGCGGTGGGGGACGGAGAGCAGCTGAGCACGGGGTTCCAGAACAGCGCGGACGGGCTGTATCTGCATGCCCTGGAGCAGAACTTCGGCATCCGCGCCACCATCTCCACGCAGGGTGACGTCCGGTTGCCCGCCGCACCGAGTGTGATCGTACGCACAGCACAGCCGAACGCCGAGAAGACTGAGAAGGGCACATCGTGATCGCCGTACTGGGCCTCGTCGTGGGAGTCGTGGCCGGCCTGTTGGTCCGGCCCGAGGTTCCGGCGGTCGTCGAGCCTTATCTGCCGATCGCCGTCGTGGCGGCGCTGGACGCCGTGTTCGGTGGTCTGCGGGCCATGCTGGACGGCATCTTCGACGACAAGGTCTTCGTGGTGTCGTTCCTGTCGAACGTGGTCGTGGCCGCGTTGATCGTTTTCCTGGGTGACAAGTTGGGCGTGGGGGCCCAGCTGTCCACGGGAGTCGTGGTCGTTCTCGGTATCCGGATCTTCTCGAACGCCGCGGCGATCCGGCGGCACGTCTTCCGGGCGTGAGAGCGATGAGCAACCAGGAAGAGCAGTCGGAGAACAGGCTGCGCAAGGAACTGCCCGACGAGGTGCCCGCCCCTGCCGCCGAGCCCGAGCAGGCACCCGCCGAGAGCGCCGAGCCGCAGCTCACCGGGCGCCAGCGGCTGGTCAAAGGGCTGTGGCCGCCGCGGGTCACCCGGGCGCAACTCATAGTCGCGCTGCTGCTGTTCGGCCTCGGTTTCGGGCTGGCCGTGCAGGTGGCGTCGAACAGCGACAGCGACAGCGCGCTGCGCGGCGCCCGTCAGGAAGATCTTGTTCGCATCCTCGATGAACTGGATGACCGTACTCAGCGTCTTGAGGACGAGAAGCAGGGACTCGAGAAGCAGCGCCAGGAGCTGCAGAGCAGTTCCGACCAGGCCGCGGAGGCACGCCGGCAGACCGCCGAGAAGGAGAGGCAACTCGGCATTCTGGCGGGCACCGTGGCGGCGCAGGGTCCCGGCATCACCATGACGATCGAGGACACGAAGGGGACGGTCAAGGCGGACATGCTGCTCGACGCGATCCAGGAGCTGCGCGCGGCCGGCGCGGAGGCGATCCAGGTCAACGGGGTACGGGTGGTCGCGAGCAGTTACTTCACCGACTCCGGCAAGACCGTGAGCGTCGACGGGAACCAGATCAACGCTCCCTATCGTTTCAAGGTCATCGGCAAGCCGCAGGATCTCGAGCCGGCGCTGAACATTCCTGGAGGCGTGGTGCAGACGCTGGAGAAGGAGCAGGCCACGGCGACCGTCGAGCGGTCGACCAAGATCGTCGTGGACGCCTTGCGGCATGCGAAGCAGCCTGACTACGCTCGGTCGTCCTCCCAGTGAACCGGCGGTGCATGGGGGACGTCCGGCAGGGGCATGAGGTTGCGGGGGGTCGGCGCACCGAAGGGGTTGTGCGTGGTGGAAACTGTCTGGTGGATACGGACGTTGTGAGAGTGTCCGGGTCGGCCGGTGTAGGCAATCAGGGTTCGTCCTGCCCCACGGGCGGGTCTGTTTCGGTCAAGGGGAATCGCCCGTGAAGTTGTTTGCGAAGTTGTTCGGCAAGAGCGCGCGAGAGGGTAGCGACAACGCGACCGCTCGTCATCGCGCACAGCCTGACGCAGAGGGCCAGCGCCCGTTGTTCCGCGACCAGGTCGCTGGTCCGGGCGGTGACATTTCCGGAGGTCAGGGCGCGGCGTCTGTTGACCCTGCCCAGTCCGGCGGCATAGGTTTCGGGCAACCGTCAACCTCAAGTGCGGGTGGAGGGTTTACCCCCGACCCGTATGCGTCCAACGCCCCCGCGGGGCTGCCGCGGCAGGAGGATCCGTCCATGTCGGTCCTGGTGTGTACGAGGTGCGGTAACCGCAACGCGGAGAACGCCCGCTTCTGTTCCAATTGCGGTGCGCCGCTGCGGCCCGGTGTGGCGCCGGAGCGTGCGTCCGAGACCACGTCCACGATCTCCATCTCCGGTCTCGAGGCCTACGACGCCGAGGCGACCGGTCAGACCGCCATGCCGATGCTCTCGCCCGAGGCGCAGGCCGCGGTCGACGCGCTGCCGATGGGCTCGGCGCTGCTGGTGGTGCGCCGGGGCCCGAACTCGGGCAGCCGCTTCCTGCTGGACAGCGACCTGACCACGGCCGGCCGTCACCCGCAGAGCGACATCTTCCTGGACGACGTGACGGTCTCCCGTCGGCACGTGGAGTTCCGGCGCTCCCCGGACGGCTCGTTCACGGTGGCCGACGTGGGCAGTCTGAACGGCACGTACGTCAACCGTGAGCGGATCGACCAGGTCGCTCTCTCGAACGGTGACGAGGTGCAGATCGGCAAGTACCGGCTGGTCTTCTACGCGAGCCGGCAGGGCATCTGACCCCCCGGACTCCGTCCGGGGGGGACCCCAGGGAAGGTCCATGCTTCAAACACCGAGCGGCGGTGCCCGAAGCGGTACCGCCGCCGCGGACGGTGGGCTGATGAGCATCGGCGCGGTGCTCAACGCGCTGCGTGACGAGTTCCCCGAGGTCACCATCTCCAAGATCCGTTTCCTGGAGTCGGAGGGCCTCGTCGAGCCGCAGCGGACCCCTTCGGGGTACCGAAAGTTCAGTGCCGGCGACGTCGAGCGCCTAGCTCATGTGCTGAGGATGCAGCGGGACCACTATCTGCCGCTCAAGGTGATCCGGGAGCACCTGGACGCCATGGAGCGGGGCGAGGCCGTCCAGCTGCCCCTGGTGGGGCGCCAGCGCACCGGTGAGGACGTGCCGGAGCTGCCCGAGCGGCCCACGGTCACCCGGATCGGGCGGGACGCGCTGCTGGCGGCCGCAGGCATCGCCGAGGGCGACCTCGAGGAGTGGGAGTCGTACGGGCTCATCGCCCCCCTGCAGGACGGGGCGTACGACGCCGAGGCCGTCACCGTGGCCTCGCTGATCGCCGAGCTGGGCCGCTTCGGGATCGAGCCGCGCCACCTTCGGGTGATGAAGGCAGCCGCCGACCGTGAGGCGGGGCTCGTGGACCAGGTGGTGGCCCCTCTGAAGCGCCACCGCAACCCGCAGACCAGGGCGCACGCCGAGGCCCGGGCGAAGGAGCTGGCGGCGCTCACGGTGAAGCTGCACGCCGCGCTGGTGCAGATCGCCCTGGGTGTCCGGCTGCCCTGAGCGGCGGGGGTTCCGGGGGCCGGATCGGGCACCTGTTCCCGGCCCGACTACCCAAACGTCCCGGGCACGGCCTAGGGTTGCTGTGTGAACGAGCTCGATGTCGTAGGTGTCCGGGTGGAAATGCCCTCCAACCAACCGATCGTGCTCCTGCGCGAAGTGGGGGGCGACCGTTACCTCCCCATCTGGATCGGGCCGGGGGAGGCGACGGCGATCGCCTTCGCCCAACAGGGCATGGCGCCCGCGCGACCGCTGACCCACGACCTGTTCAAGGACGTGCTGGAGGCCGTCGGCCAGGAGCTGACCGAAGTACGCATCACGGATCTGCGTGAGGGCGTCTTCTACGCGGAGCTGGTCTTCGCCAGCGGGGTCGAGGTGAGTGCACGTCCTTCGGACGCCATAGCGCTCGCGCTGCGCACCGGAACGCCGATCTACGGCAGTGACACGGTGCTGGACGACGCCGGCATCGCGATCCCGGACGAGCAGGAGGACGAGGTGGAGAAGTTCCGCGAGTTCCTCGACCAGATCTCGCCCGAGGACTTCGGCACCAGCAGCCAGTGAGACGGGGGCCGGCCGGGCGAGCCGCGGGGTCCGTGACCGGCCGGTCGACCGCTCGTACGAGCCCGGTGCCATGGCAATTGCCACCGGCCGTTGAGAGCGTCCTACGGTCCCCCGCCGGAGCATTCGGCTAGCCTTTCCCCGCGGTGGGGCACGGGAAACCACTCCTAGGGTGATTATCACTCGGCGTGCCGAGTGTGGCGATCGTTGACGCACCCCTGGTGACTGCCTACCGTCGAGAAGGCAGGTCAAGGACGGAGGTCGGCGTGAGAACCAGCGGCGACGGTACGGCTGGGGGTGCCCCCGGACGACTCGGGGAGAGCGGTCCGTACCCTCCCCCAGGTTTTCAGCTGCGTTCGAACAGGGGGTACCCCCATCCCAGCAGCGCGGTCGACCACGCCTCACAGCGACCGACGGCGGTGCCCGACGGCGGAGGGGCGGCGTCCATGGCGTCCGAAGAGATCGGCTACCGCGGGCCCACCGCCTGCGCGGCCGCCGGCATCACCTATCGGCAGCTCGACTACTGGGCCCGCACCGGCCTCGTGGAGCCGAGCGTGCGGCCCGCGTACGGCTCGGGCACGCAGCGCCTGTACAGCTTCCGGGACGTCGTCGTCCTGAAGATCGTCAAGCGGTTCCTGGACACCGGGGTCTCGCTGCAGAACATCCGTACGGCCGTCCAGCACCTCAGGGAACGCGGTTTCCGCGACCTGGAGCGCATGACGCTGATGAGTGACGGTGCCACGGTCTACGAGTGCACCTCTCCCGACGAGGTCCACGCCCTGCTCCAGGGCGGTCAGGGCATCTTCGGCATCGCCGTCGGAGTGGTCTGGCGGGACGTGGAAAGCGCGCTCTCCCAGCTGCACGGCGAACGCATCGACACCGGGGAGACCCTGGTCGGGCACAACCCGGCCGACGAACTGGCCAGGCGCCGCAACCGGGCGGTCTGACGGCGTCCCCTCGGGGGGCGCGTTGTCAGTGGCGTGGTGCAGCATCGGAGATGTGAGAAACGCGCCCACGATCCTGCATCTCGACATGGATGCCTTCTTCGCCTCGGTGGAGCAGGCGTCCAAGCCGAGCCTGCGCGGGAAGGCAGTCGTCGTGGGCGGACTCGGACCGCGCGGGGTAGTGGCCACCGCGTCGTACGAGGCACGGGTCTTCGGGGTCCACTCCGCGATGCCGATGGCCCAGGCGCGCAGGCTGGCGCCGAACGCCGCGTACCTCGTGCCGCGCTTCGCCCTGTACAAGTCGGTCAGCGAGCAGGTGATGGCGCTGCTGCGGGCGCTGTCGCCGCTGGTGGAGCCGCTGAGCCTGGACGAGGCGTTCGTGGATCTGGAGGCCGGGGGAGCGGCCTGGGACGAGACGTCGGCGCGGCTGGCCGGGACGAAGCTGCGCGCGGACATCCGGGCGGTCACGGGGCTGACCGGGTCGGTGGGGCTGGCCGCATCCAAGATGCTCGCGAAGATCGCCTCCGAGCAGGCCAAGCCCGACGGACTCGTGCTCATCGAACCCGGGACCGAGCGGGCGCTGCTGGGCCCCATGTCCGTGCGGACGCTGCCCGGGGTCGGGCCGGCCACCGGGGACCATCTGCGGCGGGCCGGGATCACCACCGTCGAGGAGCTGGCCGAGGCGGGGGAGGACGAACTCGTACGGATGCTCGGCAAGGCGCACGGGCACGCGCTGTACGCCATGGCGCTGGCGCACGACGACCGGCCCGTGGTGGCCGAGCGGGAGACCAAGTCGGTGTCGGTCGAGGACACCTACGACGTGGACATCCATGACCGGCTGCGGGTCGGCCTGGAGGTGCAGCGGCTCGCCGACCGGTGCGTGGGGCGGTTGCGCGGGGCGGGGCTGTCCGGGCGGACCATCGTGCTGAAGGTGCGGCGGTACGACTTCTCGACGCTGACCCGCTCCGAGACGCTCCGTGGCCCCACCGACGATCCGGCGGTGATCCGGGAGGCGGCCGCTCGGCTGCTGGAGTCGGTGGACACCACGGGCGGAGTACGGCTGCTGGGCGTGGGCGTCTCGGGGCTCGCCGACTACACCCAGGAGGACCTGTTCGCGCAGGCGGCGGCGGGCGAGCGGAACGCCGCCGCGGCCGCGCACGCGCCGGAGGAGCCCGCACCCGAGGCCGTGGAGGAGCGCCCGGAGCCCGCCGAGCGGCACTGGCGTGCCGGGTACGACGTGCGGCACACCGAGTACGGGCACGGCTGGGTGCAGGGCAGTGGCCTGGGACGGGTCACTGTTCGCTTCGAGACACCGCTGTCCGAGCCGGGGCGGGTGCGGACGTTTTTTGCCGACGATCCCTCGCTGGAGTCGGCTGAGCCGTTGCCGTTGGTTCAGGGAACCGATGTCGCCGACCCGCCCGTGCGGCAGACCACCGTTCCCGGGGAGGAGACGGGTTCCCCGGCCGAGGATCAGACCTCCTCCGTGCCCGCCAGCTTGCCGAAGTCGTGGTCCGGCACCGAGGGAGGTGCTGCCGCATCGAGGCCGTAGTGGTGGTAGAGCTGGAGTTCCTGTTCGGGGGAGAGGTGACGGCCCACGCCGAAGTCGGGGGCGTCCTTGATGAGCGCGCGGTCGAAGGGGACCCGGAGGGCGCCCTCCACCAGTTCGCTGGGCTCCAGGGGGACGAAGGCGTCCCGGGAGAACAGGCCGGTGCGTATGGCCGCCCACTCCGGTACGCCCGTGGCATCGTCGAGGTACACCTCGTCGATGGTGCCGATCTTGGTGCCATTGCGGTCGAACGCCTTGCGGCCGATCAGGTTGCGCGGATCGATGTCGGTCTGCACCGTCCCTCTCCCTCCACTTGGTCGCAACTCATCCGTAAGCACTACAAAAGAGCACATTCAAGGAGGCGGCCACTCGAGGGCCCGTGCGTTGACCTCGCTGGTAGGCTGGCAGCGGCTGCTGACCCCGTGCGGGAGAGTCCTCCGACCACCTCGGAGGCGCCGAAGGAGCAAATCCTCCCCGGAATCTCTCAGGCTCACGTACCGCACGGACGAGGTCACTCTGGAAAGCAGGGCGAGTGTCGACGGCTCCCGCCCTCACCGACGGTGAAAGCCGGGCCCCTCGGGCGCCCGGTGAAGCTCTCAGGTTTTGATGACAGAGGGGGAGGCCGTCGGGGCAACCGCCGTGGTGCCCCTCGAAGGTCGCGTCAGACCAGGAGGCCTCCGCAATGACCCCCCATCGCATTCCGCTCTCCGAGCTCGAAGCGGGCATCCCCTTCGAGCAGCGCCACATCGGGCCCGACCAGGAGGCGCGGGCCAAGATGCTCGCGCACGTCGGTTACGGCTCGCTCGACGAGCTCACCGCCGCCGCGGTGCCGGATGTGATCAAGAACGCCGACGCGCTCGATCTGCCGGGTGCCCGTACCGAGGCCGAGGTGCTCGCCGAGCTGCGCTCGCTCGCCGACCGCAACCAGGTGCTCGGCTCGATGATCGGGCTCGGGTACTACGGGACCTTCACCCCGCCCGTCATCCTGCGCAACGTCATGGAGAACCCGGCCTGGTACACGGCCTACACGCCGTACCAGCCGGAGATCTCGCAGGGCCGCCTGGAGGCGCTGCTCAACTTCCAGACCATGGTCGCCGACCTCACCGGCCTGCCCACCTCCGGCGCCTCCCTCCTGGACGAGGGCACCGCCGCCGCCGAGGCGATGGCGCTGTCCCGGCGCATGGGCAGGAACAAGAAGGGCCTGTTCCTGGTCGACGCGGACGCGCTGCCGCAGACCGTCGCCGTCATCGAGACGCGTGCCGAGCCGACCGGTGTCGAGGTCGTCGTCGCCGACCTCAGCAACGGCATCCCGGCCGACGTCGCCGCGCGCGAGATCAACGGCGTGCTGATCCAGTACCCGGGCGCCTCCGGTGCCGTACGCGACATCAAGGCGGTCATCGACCAGGCGCACGAGCTGGGCGCCCTCGTCACCGTCTCCGCCGACCTGCTGGCCCTCACCCTGCTGACCTCGCCGGGCGAGCTGGGTGCGGACATCGCCGTCGGCACGACCCAGCGCTTCGGCGTGCCGATGGGCTTCGGCGGGCCGCACGCGGGCTACATGGCGGTGCACGAGAAGTTCGCGCGCAGCCTGCCCGGCCGTCTGGTCGGCGTCTCCGTCGACGCCGACGGGAACAAGGCCTACCGCCTCGCGCTGCAGACCCGTGAGCAGCACATCCGCCGCGAGAAGGCCACGAGCAACATCTGCACCGCGCAGGTGCTGCTCGCCGTGATGGCCGGTATGTACGCCGTGTACCACGGCCCCGAGGGGCTGCGTGCCATCGCCCGCCGCACCCACCGCTACGCCACGATCCTCGCCGAGGGCCTGAAGGCCGGCGGTGTCGAGATCGTCCACGGCGCCTACTTCGACACCCTCACCGCACGCGTTCCCGGCAAGGCCGCCGAGGTGGTCGCCGCCGCCCTGGAGAACGGCGTCAACCTGCGTCTCGTGGACGCCGACCACGTCTCCCTCGCCTGCGACGAGACCAGCAACCGGGCCCAGCTGGCCGCCGTCTGGTCCGCCTTCGGTGTCGAGGGCGACATCGAGGCGCTGGACGTGACGGCCGCGGACACCCTGCCCCAGGCGCTGCTGCGCACCGACGACTTCCTGACGCACCCGGTCTTCCACGAGCACCGCTCAGAGACCGCCATGCTGCGCTACCTGCGCAAGCTGGCCGACCGCGACTACGCGCTCGACCGCGGCATGATCCCGCTGGGCTCCTGCACCATGAAGCTCAACGCGACCACGGAGATGGAGCCGGTCACCTGGCCCGAGTTCGGCCAGCTGCACCCCTTCGCGCCCGCCGAGCAGGCCGAGGGCTACCTCACGCTCATCCGCGAGCTGGAGGAGCGTCTCGCCGAGGTCACCGGCTACGACAAGGTCTCGCTCCAGCCGAACGCCGGTTCGCAGGGCGAGCTGGCCGGTCTGCTGGCCGTACGCGGCTACCACCGGGCCAACGGCGACGAGCAGCGCACCATCTGCCTGATCCCGTCCTCGGCGCACGGCACCAACGCCGCCAGCGCCGTGATGGCCGGCATGAAGGTCGTCGTCGTGAGGACCGCCGAGGACGGCGAGATCGACGTCGAGGACCTGCGGGCCAAGATCGAGCAGTACCGCGACGAGCTGGCGGTCCTGATGATCACCTACCCGTCCACGCACGGTGTGTTCGAGGAGCACGTCGCCGACATCTGCGCCCAGGTGCACGAGGCGGGCGGCCAGGTGTACGTCGACGGCGCCAACCTCAACGCCCTGGTCGGCCTCGCCAAGCCGGGCCACTTCGGCGGTGACGTCTCGCACCTGAACCTGCACAAGACCTTCTGCATCCCGCACGGTGGCGGCGGCCCCGGCGTCGGCCCGGTCGCGGTCCGCGGGCACCTGGCGCCGTACCTGCCCAACCACCCGCTGCAGCCGGCGGCCGGCCCGGAGACGGGCGTCGGCCCGATCTCGGCGGCTCCCTGGGGCAGTGCGGGCATTCTGCCGATCTCGTGGGCGTACGTCCGCCTGATGGGCGGCGAGGGCCTCAAGCGCGCCACCCAGGTGGCCGTGCTCTCCGCGAACTACGTCGCCAAGCGCCTGGAGCCGCACTACCCGGTGCTCTACACCGGCCCCGGCAACCTGGTCGCGCACGAGTGCATCATCGACCTGCGCCCGCTGACCAAGGCGACCGGCGTGAGCGTGGACGACGTGGCCAAGCGCCTGATCGACTACGGCTTCCACGCGCCGACCATGTCCTTCCCGGTGGCCGGCACGCTGATGATCGAGCCGACCGAGTCCGAGGACCTGGCCGAGCTGGACCGGTTCTGCGACGCGATGATCGCCATCCGCGCGGAGATCGAGAAGGTCGGCTCGGGCGAGTGGCCCGCGGAGGACAACCCGCTCGCGAACGCTCCGCACACGGCGGCCGCGCTCGGCGGCGAGTGGACGCACGCCTACAGCCGTGAGGACGCCGTCTTCCCGGCCGGTGTCTCGGCCGCCGACAAGTACTGGCCGCCGGTGCGCCGGATCGACCAGGCCTTCGGTGACCGCAACCTGGTCTGCTCCTGCCCGCCGCTGGACGCGTACGAGGACTGAGCTAGTTCCTGGTGAGAGCCCCGCCCGTGTTCCGGGCGGGGCTCCGCCGTCTTCACACCGAGGCAAGCGCCACTTCGGTAGCCTTGATCAGGGCGATCGCGTCGGAACCGACGAAGAGGCCGAGGTCTTCGGCCGCGTCCTTGGTGATCACGGCCGTGAGTTCGCCGCCGGCCACCGAGACCTTCACGGAGGCCATGACTCCGCCGAGGGCGATCTGGACGATCGCGCCGGGGAGCTGGTTGCGGATCGACAGGCCCTCGAACCGGCTCGTGGCGAGCGAGATCTCCGTCGACTTCACCAGGGAGAGGACGCGGGAGTCCGGAGCGAGGCCGAGCTGCTCGACGGCCTCCAGGGTGATGGCCGCCATGAGCTCCTGCCCGCCGTCCAGGCGGATCTTGACCGTGGCCATGACCTCGCCGGGGTGGACCTCGGTGACGGTGCCGGGGAGCTGGTTGCGGATGCTCAGTGTCATGGGCACCCACGGTAGAGGGCGCTCCCGTTCAGGCAGGGTATGCGTGCGTCTGCGTCGCTTTGACCGTCGCCCAGACAGCTGCGCCGGGATGCAGGTCCAGCTCGGCCGCGGCGACCGTGGTGAGGTCGGCGGCCAGGGGGAGTTCACCGGTGAGGTCGGCGCGGATCTGGTCGCCGTGGGTCTCCAGACCGGCGACCTCGCAGCGCCACAGGTTGCGGGCGCTGGCACCTGTGGGCCGGTCCCGGAAGAGGGTGACGGCGGCCGGCGGGAACGCCACGAAGACCGGCCCGGACAGCACCTCCGTGGTCGTGATCGAGGGTCCCGCGTCGAGCCGTACCGTATGCCCCTCGGCCCGTCCCCGGTAGAGGTTGAGGCCGACCAGCTGCGCGATGTAGTCGGTGCGCGGATGGCGGGCGATGTCGGCCGGGGTGCCCACCTGGACGACCCGGCCGTGCTCGACGACCACCAGCCGGTCCGCGAGCACCATGGCGTCCAGCGGATCGTGCGTGACGAGGACGGCGACCGCCTCGAACTCGGCCAGATGGCGGCGGAGCTGGGCGCGGACCTCCAGGCGGGTACGAGCGTCCAGGGCCGCCAGCGGCTCGTCCAGGAGCAGCAGCCGGGGCCGGGTGGCGAGGGCGCGGGCGAGCGCGACGCGCTGGGCCTGGCCGCCGGAGAGCCTGCGGGGCTTGGCGCCGGCGTGCTCGGCGAGGCCCATGCGGTCCAGCCAGGCGGCGGCCTGGGCCCGCGCCTCGGCCTTGGAGACGCCCCGGCAGCGCGGTCCGAAGGCCACGTTGTCCAGGGCGGACAGGTGCGGGAAGAGCAGGTAGTCCTGGAAGACCACGCCGACCGGGCGGGACTCGGGTGGCATGCGGTCCAGGGAGGCGCCGTCCAGCCGCAGATGGCCGTCGGTGAGCGGGACGAGACCGGCGAGGGCGCGCAGAGCGGTGGTCTTGCCGGCGCCGTTGGGGCCCAGCAGTGCGATGACCTCCCCGGGGACGGCGGTCAGAGCCACGTCGAGCCGGAAGGAGCCTTGCTCGACGACGAGCCGGGCGTCGAGCCCCTGCTCGCCCACCACTTCGAGGTCGGCCCTGAGGGCGTCGATGTCGGTCATGAAGAGGGCGTCCTTCGTCGGCACACGCACAGCGTCGTCTTCCATCCTCGCGTCACCGCCCGGTCCCCGTCAGCCACCGGTCCCGCAATCCCGCGAGCACCGCGATGGACACGGCGAGCAGGACGAGGCTGAGGGCGATGGCCGCCTCGGGGTCGTTCTGCAGCGCGAGGTAGACCGCCAGGGGCATGGTCTGGGTGCGGCCGGGGAAGTTGCCCGCGAAGGTGATCGTCGCGCCGAACTCGCCGAGCGCGCGGGCCCAGGCCAGCACCGCGCCCGCGGCGATGCCGGGGGCGATCAGCGGCAGGGTGACCCGGCGGAACGCGGTGAAGCGGGACGCGCCGAGCGTGGTGGCCGCCTCCTCGAAGCGCGGGTCGGCGGCCCGCAGGGTGCCCTCGACGCTGATGACCAGGAACGGCATCGCGACGAACGCCTCCGCGATCACGACACCGGTGGTGGTGAAGGGGAGGGTGATCCCGAACCAGGCGTCGAGCCACTTGCCGATGACGCCGTTGCGCCCCAGGGCGAGCAGCAGGGCCACACCGCCGACCACCGGCGGAAGCACCAGGGGCAGGGTCACCAGGGCGCGGACCAGACCGCGGCCAGGGAACTGCGTACGGGCCAGCAGCCAGGCCAGCGGCACCCCCAGCACCAGGCTCACGGCCGTCGCTGCCGTGGCGGTGACCAGGGACAGCTGGAGCGCCTGCCACACCTCTGCGCTGGTCAGCTGCTGCGGCAGGCCCCGCCACGGAGCCCGTACGAGCAGCGCGATCAGCGGCAGCAGCAGGAACGCCAGGGCCACCACGCCCGGCACCAGCAGCGGCAACGGGACCCCGCGTCGGCCCCCCGTGCCGACGCGGCGGCACCGCGGCCCACTCGTGCGGGGGCCGGCCGCGGCACCGGGCTTGTCGAGCGAGGTCACGGCTTGAGGAACCCGGCTTCGCCCAGGACCTTCTGGCCCTCGGCGGACTGCACCAACTCGATGAACGCCTTGGCCGCCGCGGCGTTGCCGGCGTTCTTCAGCAGGGCGATCGGATAGTCGTTGACGGCCTTGGCCGACTCGGGGAACTCCACGCCCTCCACCTTGTCACCCGCCGCCTTCACATCGGTCTTGTAGACGACGGCCGCGTCGGCCTCCTTCAGCTCGACCTTCGTCAGGGCGGCCCTGACGTCCTGCTCGTAGGAGACCGGGGTGAGCTTCAGCTTGCCGGCGTCCAGGGCCTTCTGCGCGGCGGCACCGCACGGCACGGTCTTGTCGCACAGGACGACCTTCAGACCGGACTTGGTGAGGTCCTTCAGGGAGGACACCTTGTCGGGGTTGCCCGGCAGGGTGGCGATCTCCAGCTGGTTGCGGACGAAGGTGGCCGGGGTGCCGGCCGCGTCCTGCTTGTCCGTCACGATCGCCATGGTCTTGGGGCTGGCGGCGGCGAAGACGTCCGCCGGGGCGCCGCTGGTGATGCTCGCGGCGAGGGTGTCGCTGCCGCCGAAGCTGAAGCTGACGGTGGTGCCGGGGTGCGCCTGCTCGAACTCCTTGCCCAGGGCCGTGAAGCTCTCCTTGAGGGAGGCGGCCGCGAACACGGTGACCTTCCCGGAGAGCTTCGGGGAGGCGGAGGACGACGCGTCCGGCGCCTTCGACGCGGCCGACGAGTCGTCGGCCGAGGAGGAGCAGGCGCTCAGTGCCATCAGGGCGGCGGCTCCCGCACCGGCCAGCTGCAGCATCCGGGTCCGGCGCACGGAACGGGTCATCACGGATCTACTCCTCGGGTTCTGCGGAACAACGGTCGCGCCCTGGCACGGCCGGTCAAATCGGCCATGCGGCGATGATACTGCCGCATCTGCCAGGTGTAAGTCTCCTGTGGCATCGCATGATCTGCGAAGTTACGGCTTGGGGCTTGCATGTGCGTTCATACGGTCCCCAGTCGGGGAGGCCCTGTGGGAGGTGGTCGCGTGAGGCTCGCGGAACTCGCCCTGACCGGCGAGCTCGTACGCCCGGCCCGGCTGACCGTGCCGGACCTGCTCGGCTGGCCGCAGCACGTGGCGGACGTCAGCTTCGAGTGCGCCACCAGCGGCATCCGGCACCACCGTTCACCGGTCCGCGCCTGTACGACGTGCTCGCCGACGCCGGACCCGGCTTCGACCCCGCCCGCCGCAAGGGCCGGCTGCGCTTCCTCATCGATGGCACCCCGCTGGACCAGGCCGGCCCCCCGGATGGTGCTGCCGCAGGACCGCTGCGGGGCCCGGCACATCAGGGGATCACGGCGATCCGGGTGAACGGGGGCTACTGCTTCGACGGTCCAGTGCCGGCCACACCCGGTCGCACGTCAGCGGCAGCTCCGTGAACCGCTCCCGGGTCTGCCCCGTACGGCGTTGGCCAGGGCGGGGGCGACCGGGTTGAACGGGCTCTCGCTCATCGACTTGGCGCCCAGCGGCCCGATGGCGTCGCCGTCTCCATCAAGTGCACCTCGGTGCGCGGCACGTAGGCGTACCGGGGGAGCCGGTGGCGGCGGAAGGCGGCCGTCTCCACCGCGCCCCGCTCGTCCGGTGCACCTGCTCGAACAGCGTGGCGCCGAGCGCCTGGGCGCCCCCGCCCTCGACCTGCCCCTGCGGCACGCACCTCCTTCAGCAGGAGCCGTCCGCCCGGGTACAGCACCGCCTCCTCCGCGAGCCGGCAGTGCTGGCGGGGTGCGCCGAGGTGGGCTTCGGCGAGGTGTAGCAACTGGTACCGGAGAGTCCCTGCTGAGCGACCGGTTCGACCTGCGGGCGGCGCTGCCGTGCTGGTGAGGGGGCCGCTTCGGAGGCGGTCTCAGACGCGGTCGATGTGCACGTTCGTGGACTTCACGCGCGCGGTGGCCTCCATGCCGACCTCCAGGCCCAGTTCCTCCACGGCCTCCCGGGTCAGCAGGGAGACCAGGCGGTGCGGGCCCGCCTGGATCTCCACCTGGGCGGCGACGTCGCCGAGCTTGATGGCGGTGACGATGCCCGGGAAGGCGTTGCGGACCGAGGTGTAGGAGGCGTCCTCCTCGCCGCCGCCCGCCTTGGCCAGTTCGACCGAGAACGCGGCGAGATCCTTGCCGTCGATGAGCCGTCGCCCGGCCACGTCGCGATGGGTGGCCACCCGGCCGGCGTCGGCCCAGCGGCGGGCGGTGTCGGGGCTCACGCCGAGCAGCCGTGCGGCCTGGCCGATCGTGTAGGACTGCATGCCGGTCACGATAGGGCCATGACGTGGGAACCGTGGACGTGGGGTTGGCCGTTGGGTATAACGCGATATAGCGTTAGTGCGTGACGGTGGGGCTCCTGTGGGGGCGTCTGAATCGGGGTGAGGGTATGTCGGCCGAGCTGGTGCCCACGGATGTGCCGTCCGGGCTGCGGGCCTCGCACGCGGACCGGGACCGCGTGGTGGACGTCCTGACGGCTGCCGCGGGGGACGGCAGACTCACTGCCGAGGAACACGAGGACCGGGTCGGGGCCGCCCTGTCGGCGCGCACGCTCGGGGAGCTGGCCGAGCTGACGACCGACCTGCCGGACGCTGCCGGGGCGGCGCCGGTCAAGGACGTCGTCCGCATCGAGCAGCAGTTTGCATCGGCCAGGCGTGGCGACGGATGGTCGGTGCCGCGCCGGATGGAGATCGACTCGGAATGGGGCGATGTGACCATCGACTTCACCCGGGCGAAGATCATTCACGAGGCGCTCCGCATCGACCTGGACCTGCGCGGGGGCAGCCTGCGGCTGCTCACCCGGCCCGGCGTGGTCGTGGACACCGACTCCCTGGTGATCGACTACGGCACGGCCAAGGTGCGGCCGGCCGGGGACCCCGGGACACCGGTCGTGCTGCGCGTGGAGATACACGGGCGGCTGAGTATGGGCCGGCTGGAGGCGCGGCCGCCGCGGCGGCTGTTCGGCAGGAAGACGGCGACGGCCTGAGGCGCGTGCCGTCTTCCTGGCCTGATACGACTGCCGTCTCCCTGACCTGATGGACCTGATGGACCTGATGGAGCTGATGTGACTGCGGGTGTGCCTCAGCCCGTGTGGACGCGCGGGCGGCGGGCGCGGTCCGGTTCCGCCTCGCGCAGCACCTCACGGGTGACCGGAGCGACCTCGCCCTGCCCGAAGAGGAAGAAGCGCAGGAAGTTGGCGAACGGGTTGCCCTCGGTCCACTCGAAGTAGATGTGCGGGGTACAGCCCGTCATGTCCCGTACGTGGAGAAGCATCGCGGCGAGGGCGTTGGGGATGGAGGAGGACTCCAGGGTCAGCACGCGGTAGCGGTTGTGCAGGACCTCGCCACGCACGGTCAGGCCCGCCTCGAACTCGGAAGGGTCGGTGACCGTGACCTCCACGAAGACGAAGTCCTCCTGTTCGGGCATCTCGTTGTCGGCCCGGATCTGCTCGATCTTGTCGCGGTACTCGGCCTTGTCGCGCCGGTCGGGCTCGTTGGCGATGAGCCGGATCTTGCGGCTGGCCATGTCCCGGACGAATCGTTCCGCCATCGGGTCCATGGACACGTGCGTCACGCGCAGCTCGAAGGCGCGGGCCAGCCGGGAGGCCAGCGAGACCAGGATGATGCCGACGATGAAGCAGGCACCGATCTTCACACCGTCCGGGCGCTCGACGACGTTCGCAACGGTCACATAGAGGAGGACGGCCGAGACGACCGCGAAGCCGATGGTCCAACCGCGCTGCGCGGCCCTGCGGGCGGCGATGGTCACCGCGATCGCCGCGGAGGACATGAGGACCAGCACGCCGGTGGCGTACGCGCCGCCCTGCGCATCGACGTTGGCGTCGAAGATCCAGGTCACCAGGAAGGCGACCAGCGTGAAGACGATCACCATCGGGCGCACCGCCCGGGCCCAGTGCGGGGCCATGCCGTAACGGGGCAGATAGCGCGGCATCAGGTTCAGCAGCCCGGCCATGGCGGAGGCGCCGGCGAACCACAGGATGGCGATCGTCGACACGTCGTAGACCGTGCCGAAGGCGTTGCCCAGGTACTCGTGCGAGAGGTAGGCCAGCGCGCGGCCGTTGGCCTGACCGCCGGTCTTGAACTCGTCCGCCGGGATGAGCACCGTCGTGATGAAGCTCGTGGCGATCAGGAATACGCTCATGATCAGCGCAGCGGCCGTCAGCAGCTTCTTGGTGTCCCGGATCCGGCCGGCGGGCCGCTCTTCGGTGTCGCCCTCGTCGCCTTGGACGTGCGGCATGACGGCGACGCCGGTCTCGAAGCCCGACAGGCCCAGAGCGAGCTTCGGGAAGACCAGCAGGGACACGCCGATCATGGCGAAGATGTTGCCGTGTTCGGTGGTCAGGGCGCTGGTCCAGTCGGTGACCACGTGGCCGGCGGTGAGGACGTGCCACAGACCGACGACCACGACCACGGCGTTCAGTCCGAGATAGACCACCACCAGGGCGACCGCGACGCCGATCGCCTCCAGGAAGCCCTTGAGGAACACGGCGCCGAGCAGGGCGACCAGCAGCAGGGTGATGAGCATCTGCTGGCCCTGCAGCGTGCTCTGCAGGTGCGGGTTCTCGATGAGGTGCGTGGAGGCGTCCGCGGCGGAGAGGGTGATGGTGATCAGGAAGTCGGTGGCCGCGAAGCCCAGCAGGGTCAGGACGAAGAGCTTGCCCTTCCAGAAGGACAGCAGTCGCTCCAGCATGGCGATGGAGCCCTCGCCGTGCGGGCTCTCCTCTGCGACCCGGCGGTACACCGGAAGTGCACCCGCCAGGGTGACTATGACGAGCACGATGGTTGCGATGGGCGACAGCAGACCGGCCGCCAGTGCCGCGATGCCCGGCTGGTAGCCGAGGGTCGAGAAGTAGTCGACACCGGTCAGGCACATCACCCGGTACCAGCGCTGGCCCTTGTGCGCCGGCTCCGGCTCGGCCTCGGGGCGGGTGTGCCCCTTGCCCATGTCCGACAGCCCCTCCAGCATCCAGGTGCGCAGGCGACTGGGAGGAGGGTGCTCGGTCGTGGCCATCGGCGTGCTCCTGGTGTGCGGCTCAGCTGTTTCCGGCCATCACGCGGACGGCGGCACCAGCGTAAGCAGAGAGTGACGCCTGGGCCCACGGATCCGGGGGCTCGGGGCGTCAATCTTGCGTTAAGAAAGACCCGACGGATGGAGGCGACACATCAAGATGCGGAGGCCCGGAGGCCGACGGCACGCGTCGGACTGTATGGGGGGCAGGGACGGCCGCGAACTCCGGCTCGGACACCCAGCGTCATCTCGTACGACACCTCCATGCTGCCCCGCGGACAGCGGAACCGCAGCCGCTGCGAGCGGGCTGACCCGCGGTGGGCCGACGCCCCGTGGTGCAGGCGGACGCGTCCGCTACTCCAGACCCGACGCCCTGAACACCTTCAGTGCCGTCTCCCGGTCGATGCGTTCCGTCAGCTGGTGCAGAGCCGTCGTGCCGGAGCGGAGCGTGCCGGAGGTCTCCGAGGCGTGGGCCGCCTCGGTCAGGCGGAGCCAGAGGTCGGGATTGCGGAGGAGCACCTCGGGGTCGATCTCGACGCGGGCGCCGAGGGCGTCGCGCAGGACCAGGCTCTTCGCGACGCCGTCCCGTGGGCGTACCGCGACCAGCCGGTCGGTGCGGACCCGGCGGGTGCGCAGCAGGCGGCGGGAGGCCAGCCAGCCCTCGCCGGCCGAGACGTGGGTGGGGAAGAGGACCAGGAAGAGGAGCAGGGCCAGCGACGCCCACAGGGCCGAGCGCCACCAGGTGAGGGTGTCGGCCACGCCGTCGACGAGCAGCAGCATGCCCAGCAGCACGGCCGCGCAGCGGGCCGAGCCGTACACGTCCGAGGTCCACTGGCGGTCGTACACCACGCAACCGGTGCCGTGCGGGTGCGGGACCGTCACCTCGGAGCGGATGTCGTCGTGGTGCTCCATGAGTTCGACGGTAGGGAGCGGAGAGCCTGGTGGGGCAGGGCCGTGCCGGATGTTGATGCGAACCTGACGGTGTGGCGCCCTGTCTTGACGCGCTCGCAGCGCCTCACAGGCCCCGCGTGTCCATGCGCAGATGCCAGGCGTTGCGCCGGTGCACCGACACCAGGTCGGACTCCAGTGGCGACGGCGGTACCGCGAGGACAGGGCAGTCGGCGTGCGCGAGGCAGTGCCGGGAGACGCGGCCCGAGAAGGCGCGCTGCAGGCCGCGCCGCCCGGCGCCCACGACCAGCAGGTCGTCGTCGCGGTCGGCGGTCGCCACCAGCGCCCTGCCCGGAGTGCCGCGAACGATCACGGCGTGCATCGGCACCCCTGGCCCGTCCTCTCCGAAGATCTCCTCGAGCACGGAGGCCAGGCGCTGCTTGGCCAGTCGTTGCCACTCCTCGACCAGCAGACCGGCAGCGGGGGAGCGGCGCGCGGCGGGATCGCCGCCGGGCGGCTCCCAGGCCAGCACCGGCCAAAGCTCCGCACCGAGCCGCCGGGCCAGCGCCGCGGCCCGGCGCAGGGCCGTGACGCTGCCCAGGGAACCGCTCACCCCGACCACCACACGGGCGGCCGCCGAGGCGTCGTAACCGGACATGACTCCACCGTTCCTCACGCATGCCCGCGGGCGACCCCCGCAGGTGGGCCCGCGTAAAGGGCTTCTCTCCCATCCCACTCCCGTGCAGGCGATTCGACCAGCCGACGGGAGCAATCTCTGGCAGCTTCCTGACGGCTCCGGCCCGTCCGGTGCCCGCGCCCGTCAGCAACCCGTCAGCGTCGGCCCGTTCGCCGTCAGCGTCGCGTCATGAGGGATCGGAGCACCGGCCGGCCGGGCATAGCGTCGAGGCAGCCCCGGTCCGCCTCCCCGCGTCCGGGGCGCTCAAGGCCACCACGCTCCTCCCAGGAGGCAACCCATGCCCGAACTCGTCTGCGGCGACGACCCGGAGCCTTCCGAGTGCACCCGGCCGGACCCCTGTTCGTCCTCGTCCGGCCGGGACGCGCCGGGTGCGCGGCCCTCCTGTTCCGCACCCCTCTCGGCGCTCGCACGGCCGTCGCCTTCACCTCCGCCCGTCGCCTGGCCGGCACGCTCGGCCCCGATCAGCCGCGGATCCGGCTCGCGGAGCCCGCGCTGCGCGCGCTGACCGCGCCGCTCGGCGTCACCACCGTCACCGCGGACCCCACGTTCACGGCCCCCGCACCCGCCGCGCGGTCGATCCCGCTCCCGGCCTTCCGGGTCACTGAGGGCAGCGCCCGATGACCACCCTGCACGAAGCAGCCGTCCCCGCCGCCCTCGCCGATCTGTCCGTCTGGCCCGCCTCGGCCGCCGAACCCCGTCCCGGCGACCTGGCCGTCGGCGGGGTCCCGCTCGCCGACGTCGCGGACCGGTTCGGCACCCCGGTCCACGTGCTCGACGAGGGCGAGGTGCGCGAGCGCTGCCGTACCTACCGGCAGGCCTTCCCCGAGGCCGAAGTCCTCTACGCGGCCAAGGCGTTCCTGTGCCGGGCCATGGTCCGCTGGACGGACGAGGAGGGCCTGGGCCTGGACGTCTGCTCGGCCGGTGAGCTTGAGCCGGCGGTCACCGACGGGCTCCCGCCCGAGCCGATCGTGCTGCACGGCAACGCCGAGCGCCGCGCGACCTGGAGCCGGCGCTGCGCCTGGGCGTGGGCCGGATCGTGATCGACAGCCCCGCGGAGATCGCCCGCCCGGCCGCCGCCCTCGGACCCGACGGCCGGCAGCAGGTGCTGGTCCGCGTGGTGCCCAAGATCGCCGCGGGCGGGCACGAGAAGATCCGCACCGGCACCGAGGACCAGCAGTTCGGCCGCTCCCTCTCCGCCGGCCACGCCCAGCACGCCATCGCCTGCATCCTCGACCAGCCGTAGCTCCGACTCGTCGGCCTGCACTGCCACTTGGGCTAGCAGATCACCGGCGCGAAGCCGTACGTCACCGCCGTGCGCCGCATGGTCGGCCTGCCGGCCCACCAGCTCATCCGACATCACCCCGTCCGACGCCACCCTCGTCCGCCGGCACTGTGCCGCGCACCGGACTCCCGGGCGGGTCGGTCTTCCCTCCCTCGCCGGCGCCGGCCCGCCCGGGCCTCGCAGTTGCTTCGTCCGCCTGAGCCCCACCGTGGGCTGTCAGTAAGATTCGCCGCCAGGTTCGAAACTTTCGACAACCTGTGAGGCGTACATGCGGACGTACGACAACCCCGTCATCCCCGGCTTCCATCCCGACCCGAGCGTGTGCCGCGTGGGGGACGACTACTACCTGGTGTGCTCCAGCTTCGAGTACTTCCCCGGCCTTCCGCTGTTCCACAGCCGGGACCTGGTGCACTGGCGCCAGATCGGCAACGTCCTCGACCGGCCCGGGCAGTTGGCGCTGTCCGACGACGTGCCGGCCTCCGGAGGTGTCTACGCGCCGACCGTCCGGCACCACGACGGGCTCTTCCACGTCATCACCACCTGTGTCGGCGCCGGCGGCACCTTCCTCGTCACCGCCGAACGCCCCGAGGGCCCCTGGTCGGACCCGGTGTGGATCGACCTGCCCGGCATCGACCCCGACCTCGCCTGGGACGAAGACGGGCAGTGCTGGTGCGCCATGGCCGGGGTCACCGTGGCCCGCATCGATCCGCGGACCGGGACGGTGCTCGAAGGGCCGCTGCCGATGTGGTCCGGCACCGGTCTGCGGGACCCCGAGGCGCCGCACCTGTACCGGATCGGGGACTGGTGGTACCTGCTGCTCGCCGAGGGCGGCACCGCGCTGGGCCACGGTGTCTCGGCCGCCCGCGCCCGATCCCCGCGCGGCCCCTGGGAGCCGGCGCCCGGCAATCCGCTGCTGTCCCACCGCGGTAGCGGTCTGCCCGTCCAGTGCACCGGCCACGCCGACCTGGTCCAGGCGGCCGACGGCAGCTGGTGGATGGTGCTGCTCGGTACCCGGCCGCGCGGCTGCTTCCCGGAGTTCCACGTCCTGGGCCGGGAGACGTTCCTGGTGCCGGTGGAGTGGGTGGACGGCTGGCCCCGGCTGGGACCGGTGCGGGAGCGGCATCCGGCACCGGCCGCCTGGGTGCCCCTCCAGCCGCCGCCCGTCCGGGACGACTTCACCGGCCGGACCCTCGCACCGCACTGGATCTCCCCGCGCCGCCGGCCCGACGGCTGCTGGTCGCTGGCCGAGCGGCCGGGCCGGCTGTCGCTGACGGCCACCGGCGACAGCCTCGACCGGCCCGGGCACACCTTCGTCGGCCGCCGCCAGCAGCACCCCGACTGCCGGGCCGCCGTGCTGCTCGACCCCGGACCGGCGTCGCGCTCCGGGCTGTCCGTCCGCCTCGACGAGGCCCACCACTACGACCTCGAAGTGGGCGGGGGCGAGGCCGCCGTGGTCGTACGGATCGGGCCGGTGCGGCAGCGGATCGCCGCACACCCGGTGCCCGCGGGCCCGGTCACCCTGGCTCTGGACATCCGTGCGACCCGGGAACCTGCACCGCTGAGCGGACCCGACAGCATCGCCTTCTCGATCGAAACTTCCGAAGGAACCGTTCGACTGGCCGAACTGGACGGTCGCTATCTCTCCACCGAGGTGGCCGGCGGCTTCACCGGACGTGTCCTCGGCGTGTACGTCACCGAGGGGAGCGCGGCCTTCGACTGGTTCGACTACGAGTCCGCGACCTGCTGCACGACATCTTGACGCTCCCAGCGCGCCTTCCTAGAGTCGCGGTTCGGAACGTTCGGGAATCTGGGCGAATGTTTCGGCCCACCGGGATGCGGCGAACGAATCGGCTGCATGCGGTGGGCCCCGCTTTCTCTTGTCGGGACCCTCTCCGAAGCAACTCCGAAAGTTTCGAAGGAGCGCATGATGGGCGACCCTGCACTGTCCCGCCGCGGCTTCCTGGCGGCCTCCGTCGCCGCCGGTCTCGGTGTGACCGCACTCAGCGGCTGCGGCGGCGACTCGGACGGAGGGTCGTCCTCGGGGACGACCACGATCGAGTGGTGGAACATCTCGACCACCGAGCCCACCAAGACCGTCTGGGCCGGCCTCGCCAAGAAGTTCGAGGCCCAGAACCCCAAGGTCAAGGTGAAGATCGTCCAGCTGGAGAACGACGCGTACAAGTCGAAGATGACAGCGCTGACCGCCTCCGGGAAGCTGCCGGACATCTTCCACACCTGGGGCGGCGGCGTGCTGAGGCAGCAGGTCGACGCGGGTCTGGTCGAGGACCTCGGCGACCGCACCAAGCCATGGGCCGACGGACTCCTGCCGGTGGCCAAGCAGCCGTACCTCCTCGACAACAAGCTGTACGGCATCCCGTTCGACATCGGCATGATCGGCTTCTGGTACAACAAGGCGCTCTTCAAGCAGGCCGGCATCACCGCGCCCCCGACCACCTGGAGCGGCTTCCTCGACGCCGTACGCACGCTGAAGGCGAAGGGCATCACCCCCCTCGCCCTCGCGGGCAAGGAGAAGTGGCCCGGCATGTACTACTGGGCCTACCTCGCGATGCGCACCGCCGGCGTCGACGCCCTGCAGAAGGCCAACGACGCCAAGGACTTCACCGGGGCCGGGTTCGTCGAGGCCGGGCAGCACCTCAAGGACCTGGTCGGGCTCCAGCCGTTCCAGAAGGGGTTCCTCGGGGCGGCCTACTCCACGCCCACCGGGCAGGCCGCCACCGTCGGCAACGGCAAGGCGGCGATGGAACTCATGGGCCAGTGGGCCCCGGTCGTGGAGGCCGACGCGGGCAAGGGTCTCGGCTCGAACCTCGGCTTCTTCCCGTTCCCCGCGGTCGAGGGCGGCAAGGGCACCATCACCGAGGTGTTCGGCGGTGGCGGCGGGCACGCCCTGCGCAAGGGCGCCCCACAGGCGGCGGTCGACTTCCTGAAGTTCTTCGCCTCGGCCACCACGGACATCGAACTGGTCAAGAAGACCAGCACCCTGCCGGTGGTCCCGGCCGCCGAGAGCGCCATCTCCGACCCCAACACCAAGGCCGTTCAGGCGCAGCTGAAGGGCGCCACCGGCTTCCAGCTCTACCTGGACCAGGCGTATGCGCCCGCCGTCGGCCAGGAGGTCAACGACAGCGTCGCCGCGCTGATCGCCGGCTCCAAGTCCCCCGAGCAGGTCGCGCAGTCGATCACCCGGACCGCGAAGGAAGAGCAGTAGCCGGCGATGACCTCCACCTTCCTCCCGGACAAGCGGTCGGGTCCCGACGTCGCCCTGCCGTCCCCGGCCGTGGCCCCGGCCCGGGGGCGGGCGCGGCGGCGCACCCTGAACTGGCTCACCGCGGTCGGCTTCCAGGTGCCCGCACTGGTGCTGTTCATCACGCTGGTGCTGCTGCCGATGCTGTTCGCGCTGTACGCCGCCTTCTTCCGCTGGGGCGGCTTCGGCATGCCCTCCGACTACACGGGCACGGACAACTTCACCCGGCTCTTCCAGGACCCGGTCTTCCTGGGCGACCTGTGGCGCTGCCTCGTCCTGGTCGCCCTGTCCCTCGCCCTGCAACTGCCGTTCGCGCTCGCCATGGCCGTGGCGCTCAACCAGCGGCTGCGCGGGCGGGCCGTGTACCGGATGCTGTTCTTCGCGCCGTACGTCCTGTCCGAGGCCATCACCGGCGTGCTGTTCGGCATGGTCTTCGCCCCGGACGACGGCCTCGCCGACCACGTCCTCGGCAGCATCGGCCTGGACGGGCTGGGCGGTGAGTGGTTCGCCGATCCGTCCTACGTCATGGCGACCCTCTTCCTGGTCATGACCTGGAAGTACTTCGGCTTCCACATGATGCTCTTCCTGGCCGGACTCCAGGCCGTTCCGGCCGAGCTGACCGAGGCGGCGCTGATCGACGGCGCCGGTCCCTGGCAGCGCTTTCGCAATGTCACCCTGCCGCTGCTCGCGCCCACCCTGCGCATCAGCGTCTTCCTGTCCGTCATCGGGTCGATCCAGCTGTTCGACCTGGTGTGGGTGATCACTCAGGGCGGCCCCGACCACCACTCCGAGACGATGGCCGTGACCATGTTCCAGTTCGGCTTCAAGCGCTACCAGGTCGGCTACGCCAGCGCGATCAGCGTGGTCATGTTCGGCATCTGCCTCGTCTTCGCCCTCGCCTACCAGCGGTTCGTGCTCCGCCGCGACCTCGAAGGGGCCACCACGACGATGAGGGGAGACGGCACGTGACCCGGAAGAGCGCACACACCCTGCCGCTGCACGTGATCCTCGTGGCCGTCGGCGCGGTGATGGTCGTACCCCTGGTGTACGCCGTCCTCTCCGGCTTCAAGTCCACCGACGAGCTGTCCAGCAACCCGTTCGGACTGCCCGAGCACTGGCTGACCGGGAACTACACCGGCATCCTCGGCTCGGGCGACTTCTGGCGGCTGGTCGGCAACAGCACGCTGATCGCGGTGGGCACGACCGTGCTCGTGGTGGCCGTGTCCGCGCTCGCGGCCTTCTCCTTCGCCCGGTTCGCCTTCCGCGGACGGGAGGTGCTGTTCACCGTGTTCACGATGGGGCTGATGTTCCCCTTCGCGGTGGCCGCCCTGCCGCTGTTCCTGCTGCTGCGCTATCTGGACCTGCTGGACAACCCGCTGGGTGTGATCCTTCCGCAGGCCGCCTTCGGACTGCCGATGACGATCATCATCCTGCGCGGCTTCTTCCGGGACATCCCCGGCGAGCTGGAGGAGGCGGCCACCCTCGACGGCTGCAGTTCCTTCGGGTTCTTCTGGCGGGTGCTGCTGCCCATGGCGCGGCCCGCGCTCGGCACCGTCTCCGTCCTCGCCGTCGTCACCAGCTGGAACAACTTCTTCCTGCCGCTGCTGGTGTTCACCGACTCCAAGTGGTGGACCCTGCCCATCGGCGTCCAGCAGTTCCAGGGCCAGTACTCGTCGGACTACGCCCGCGTCTTCGCCTACCTCGTGCTCGCCATGGTCCCCGCCCTCGCCTTCTACTCGGTCGCCGAGCGCCAGCTCGTCGGCGGCCTCACCGCCGGCGCCACCAAGGGCTGATCACTCCGGCTGATCACGCCGGCCGAGCACACCCTTCGAGAGACAGGAGTCGCACCATGCCCAAGAAGAGCACGCGTCTCAGACTCACCGGCGCCCTCGCGGCCGTCCTGGTGGCCGCCGGCCTCGCCATCGGTCCCGCCGCCCAGGCCCACGAACGGCAGCCCACCCTCGCCGACCTCGCCCAGCGCCACGGCCGGTACTTCGGCAGCGCCACCGACAATCCCGAACTCACCGACAGCGCCTACACCCGGATCCTCGGCGGCGAGTTCGACATGATCACGCCCGGCAACGGCATGAAGTGGTACGCCACCGAACCGCGGCAGGGCGTCTTCGACTGGACCAACGGCGACCAGATCGTGAACCTGGCCCGGAAGCACCACCAGCGGGTCCGCGCCCACACCCTGGTCTGGCACAGCCAACTGCCCGACTGGCTCACCTCGAAGCAGTGGACGGCCACCGAGCTGCGGGCCGTGCTGAAGAAGCACATCACCACGGAGGTGCGGCACTACCGGGGCAAGGTGTATTCCTGGGACGTCGTCAACGAGGCGTTCAACGAGGACGGCAGCTACCGCGAGACCCTCTGGTACAAGACCCTCGGCCCCGGCTACATCGCCGACGCACTGCGCTGGGCCCACCAGGCCGATCCGCACGCCAGGCTCTACCTCAACGACTACAACATCGAGGCCGTCGGCCCGAAGAGCGACGCCTACTACCGGCTGGCCCAGGATCTGACGGCGCAGGGCGTCCCGCTCGACGGCATCGGCCTCCAGGCCCACCTGGCCCTGCAGTACGGCTATCCCACCACCCTGGAGGACAACCTCCGCCGCTTCTCCCGCCTCGGCCTCGACACCGCCCTCACCGAGGTCGACGTACGGATGCAACTGCCCGCGACCACGGAGAAGCTCACCGAGCAGGCGGACTGGTACCGGGACCTGACCGCGGCCTGTCTGGCCGTGCGCCACTGTGTCGGCGTGACGATCTGGGGCTACACCGACAAGTACTCCTGGATCCCGGCCTTCTTCCCGGGCGAGGGCGCGGCCCTGCCCTGGGACGAGCAGCTGAACCCCAAGCCGGCCTACACCGCGCTGCGGGAGGCGCTGCGACAGCGTTCGGCTACGGACCGTAGCTGACCCCGGACACACGCCGGGGCCGGTGCGCACCGTGGGCGTGCGGCCGGCCCCTTGGGATCACCGGGCGGTGCGGCGGACCGCCCGGGACGCTGCTCAGGCGGCGGTCATCACCTGTTCCGCACCGAGCGGGCGGTGCGGGGCGATGACACGGCCGTCGGGCAGCAGCTCACCGGTGTCCTCGAAGAGCAGGACGCCGTTGCACAGCAGACTCCATCCCTGCTCCGGGTGGTGCGCCACGAGGCGGGCGGACTCCCGGTCGGCGGACTCGGCTGGCGGACACGGTGGCTGATGCTGGCACATGGGTGGGATCTCTCGCTCGGTCGTGGTCATCTTCGTCCCCCGTGGTGATAGTCGGTCGGAACCCAGTGTTGCCCTCTGGGCGTCATTCCGCAGGGATTTCGCAGCACCGCTTCTCACAGGTTCATGACGCGTCACCCACGCGGACGGTTCATTCCAACTGCACTGTCCCTTTGGGTGGTTCGGGGTGGCCGGATAGGACTAGTCCGTACGCAGGAGAGTCTTTTCCGGCTCGTCAGAGCGGGTAATTGCTCGTACGAGCGCATTCTATTCCCCGGGGGCGCCGCAGTCCCGGAAAAGTATTCGCATCCCGGCAAAAACAGTCGTACCCCGCTTCCCTTCCGGGCAGCGGGGTACGCGGGCGTCGTTCAGGCGGGTGAGCCGAGCAGCGGGAGGGGGGTCGCCCGATGGGTCAGGACGGGCAGCAACTCGGAGACCTGGCAGGGCCGGTGGGCGGATATGCCGGGCGGCGCCGGGGCCAGCGGTATCAGCAGGTCGGTGGCGGCCGGATGGCCCTCGGCGGGCTCGGCGGCGGGCTCGCCGTGCAGCCACAGGGTGAGCATGTACAGGCCGGGCACGGACAGCAGACGCGGCTGGTACGGCTGCTGCAGCGCCTCGGCCTGCTGCAGGGCCCGCTCGGTGGAGACGATGTAGGGGCCTTCGAAGAAGTGCGAGAAGGCCCAGCCGTCCGGGGTGAGCATGGTGTCGGCCGCGGCCACCGCGCGGTCGCCGCAACGTATCAGGAAGCGCCACCCGGCCAGCCGGGTCGCGGACAGGCCCTGCGCGGTGATCCGGTCCAACACGTACACGGGAAGCGGCAGTTCGGGCGTCGCGGGGCCCTGCGCGGCGCGCAGGGAGGGAGTTCGGGCCTCACGGACCGCGGTGGGGGAACCGAGGGCTGTGAGGACGGAGCGCAGGGCGGGCGCGGGTGCAAGGGGCACATGCAGCGGCATGGTGGGTCGCCTCTCGTTCGACAGGCGCGGCGGCGCGAGGAGGGTGGGGCGGACGGCGCTGTCTGCTCACGGGTGGCCGGAGAGGTGGGGGCCCGGATCGGTGAACGAGGGTGCGGCTGAGGCCTGCCGCCCGTCACTTCGGCGGCAGGAACACGACGGGAACCGGGGACCGCGGGCACCAACCTGAGGCCTTGTTCGCAAGGTTATACGACGCGTGTTCAGGCGATGTTTCGTCTACCGGATTCCGGTTGACCCGGCAAGGGGTCATTCAGTCGCTGATTCGCGTGAATCATCCCGATTTCCGGTCCGGGATCGCGCCGCTGACCTCGGAATACACCGTCACCGCGGTCGGCCGAATGTCGTCGGCGTTTTTCACGAGGTGGGCTGGGAACCCGAAGATGCGTACTGCGGCATGCCCCGTGAATGTGCCGCGGGGAACATTCGACAGAGTAGCGGGTACCGGGCCCGCATGGGACGTTATCGATCGCTTCGGCTGGGCATCATCCCACCTGACCCGGGACCCCGGCGGCCGGATCTGCGGCCCGCCCATCCGAGGAGGGACACTTCGATGGGGGAGAAGGTCGTGGCAGGGCAGTTCGACCTGTCCGATCGCCAGCGCTACCGCGAAAAGCTCCAAAAGTGTCTGGCGGGACTGGAGCGGCTGCTGGCCGAGAAGCGGTTCGACCGCCCGAAGAACCTCATGGGTGTGGAGATCGAATTGAATCTCGCCGGCCCCGACGGCATGCCGAAAATGCTGAACGGGCAGGTGCTGGAGCGCATCGCGAGCCGCGATTTCCAAACAGAACTCGCCAGGTTCAATCTGGAAGTGAACATAGCCCCACACCGGCTGGGCGGCCGCGTATTCGACCGGCTCGCCGAGGAACTGCGCACCTCCCTGGCGTATGCCGACCGGAAGGCCGGCGAGGTGGACGCCGGAATCGTGATGATCGGCATTCTGCCCACGCTCGAGCCCGACGACGTGGTCTCCGCCAACCTCTCCGAGGCGGATCGTTACACCCTGCTCAACGACCAGATCGTGGCCGCCCGCGGCGAGGACTTCGTCCTCGACATCGAGGGGGTGGAGCACCTGACCCGCACCTCCAGGTCCATCGCCCCCGAGGCCGCGTGCACCTCCGTCCAGCTGCACCTCCAGGTCACCCCGGCCCGCTTCGCCGACGTGTGGAACGCGGCGCAGGTGGCGTCGGCCGCGCAGATCGCCGTCGGCGCCAACTCGCCCTTCCTGTTCGGGCACGAGCTGTGGCGCGAGTCGCGGGTGCCGCTGTTCCTGCAGGCCACCGACACCCGCCCGCCGGAACTCCAGGCCCAGGGGGTGCGGCCGCGCATCTGGTTCGGCGAACGCTGGATCTCCTCCGCGTTCGACCTGTTCGAGGAGAACCTGCGCTTCTTCCCGCCCCTGCTGCCGATCTGCGACGCCGAGGAGCCGCTGGAGGTCCTGGACGCCGGCGGCGTACCCCGACTCGCCGAACTCGTCCTGCACAACGGCACGATCTACCGCTGGAACCGGCCCGTCTACGACATCGCGAACGGCGTCCCGCACCTGCGCGTGGAGAACCGGGTGCTGCCGGCCGGGCCGACCGTCACCGACGTGATCGCCAACGCGGCCTTCTACTACGGCCTGGTGCGCGCCCTCGCCGAGGAGTCCCGGCCGATGTGGACCCGGCTGCCCTTCGCGGCGGCCGAGGCCAACTTCGACGCGGCGTGCCGGTACGGCATCGACGCGCGCTTCGTCTGGCCGCGACGGGGACGCTACGGCGGAACCGGCGAGGTCGACGCGGTCACCCTGGTCCGCGACGAGCTGCTGCCGCTGGCCTCGGCGGGACTGGACGCGTGGGGCGTGGAAGCCGCCGACCGGGATCTCTACCTCGGCGTCATCGAGGAGCGGTGCCGGCGTCGGGTCAACGGGGCGTCCTGGCAGGCGGCCACCTTCCACCGGGCCCTGGAACAGGGACTCGGACGCGACGCTGCCCTGGCCGCGACGACCCGGCGCTATGCCGACCTGATGCAGGCGGGGGAGCCGGTGCACACCTGGCCCGTCGGGTTGCCCGAGCCGGTGCCGCTCGGCTGAGGGCCGTCGGCCCACCGGGGAAGCCTGCCCGGGCACGCACTCCACAGGTCGATCCGGCATGCTGTGACCTCGCATGACCGGACCGAAGGCAGGAGTGCACGTGGAGGCTGACCCGGTGGCCGAGTCGTACCCGCGGGAGCGGTTCTCGCGGCGGATCTTCCGCGACGAGACACTGCTCGTCCTGGGGCTCTCGCTGGGCGCGAGCGGGGTGTCCGCGCTGATCAGCTTCGTCGGGTCGGTCACCAAACCGGGCGGGCTCAAGGAGCAGGCGGCCACCCTCAACGCCTCTGCCGCGCCCGGCCGCCCCTGGCTCGACCTCGCCTGGCAGCTCTTCGGCATCGCCAGCGCGCTGGTCCCCGTGGCCCTGGTCGCGCACCTGCTGCTGCGCGAGGGCGAGAGCATGCGCACGCTGGGCTTCGACCGCACCCGCCCCTGGCCCGACCTCGGCCGGGGCGCGGGCGTCGCGGCCGTGATCGGAAGCACCGGCATCGCCTTCTACCTGGCCGCCCGCGGCCTCGGCTTCAACCTCACCGTGGTGCCCGAGGCGCTGCCCGACGTGTGGTGGAAGTACCCGGTGCTGATCCTGTCCGCCCTGCAGAACGCGATCCTCGAAGAGGTCATCGTCGTCGGCTATCTGCTGCGCAGACTGGGGCAGTTGGGCTGGACCCCGGGGACCGCACTGGTGGCCAGCGCGGTCCTGCGCGGCTCGTACCACCTCTACCAGGGCATCGGCGGCTTCATCGGCAACATGGTCATGGGCGTGGTCTTCGTCTGGCTCTACCGCCGCTGGGGCCGGGTCGGCCCGCTGGTCGTCGCGCACTCCCTGCTCGACATCGGCGCCTTCGTCGGCTACGCCCTCCTCGCCGGCAAGGTGGGCTGGCTCCCCACGGCCTAGGACTCTGACAGTTCCCGCCTGCCGCGCAGAAAGGCCCTAGGACCCCAGCAGTTCGCCCTCGATGACCGTGACCGCGCCACCGGTGAGCAGGGTGCGGTCGCCGCGCAGTCCGGTGCGGACCAGGCCGGTGCGGCGGGAGGCCTGCAGGCCGGTGAGGTCGTCCCGGGCCAGGCGGGCGGACCAGTGCGGGGCGAGCGAGGTGTGCGCGCTGCCGGTGACCGGGTCCTCGTCGATGCCGAGGTTCGGGAAGAAGCAGCGGGACACGTAGTCGTAGCCGAGGGACGGGTCGTCGGCGAGGGCGGTGGCGATGACGCCGCGCGAGGAGTGGGCCGCGAGGGACTTGAAGTCCGGGGCGAGCCCGCGGACCGTCCGCTCGTCGGCCAGCTCGACCAGCAGGTCGCCGACGTCGGGGCCGGTGTCGTGGGCACCGAGCGGTTCGGCGCCCAGCGCCTCGGCGAGCCCGGCCGGGATCTCGACCGGGGTGAGCGGGGCGGTCGGGAAGTCCAGGGTGATCGAGCCGTCCGCACCGGGTGTGGCGATGAGCACCCCGCTGCGGGTGGCGAACCGCACCGGCCCCTCGTGGGCACCGGTGGTGTACAGGACATGGGCGGTGGCGAGGGTGGCGTGCCCGCACATCGCGACCTCGGTGACGGGCGTGAACCAGCGCAGCGCCCAGTCCGCGGCGCCGCCCTCGGGTAGCCGGTGCGCGAACGCCGTCTCCGCGTGGTTGACCTCCAGAGCGACCTTCTGGAGCCAGTCGTCCTCCGGGAAGACGTCGTCCAGGATCAGGACTCCGGCCGGGTTGCCGGCGAAGGGGCGGTCGGTGAAGGCGTCGACGATTCGGATGCGCATGGCCCCGACGCTAGGTGCGCGGGAAGCCACGGGGCCAAGGCCAATTCACTAGCCCTGGACCGATTTCACGCCGGCGCCGCGGCCGGCCGTGACCCACGGGGCGAGTTGGGCGACGCCGAACGCCACCTCCACGACGAGGAACGGCCACAGCACCGCCGGACCGCCGTGCGCCAGCGCGTACGCCTGCCACAGCGCGAAGAGCGTGCGCGCCACTCCGTCCAGGAGCCCGTGCAGCGGCAGCGGTCGTACGACCCGCAGGACGGACCAGACGACCACGACCGAGCCCATCAGGTTGGCGTACAGGATCTGCATCGGGTCGAGCGCGGGGAAGGCACCCAGCCCGGCCGCGTCACCCGCCTCCGCCAGCAGGTCGTGCACCAGCGCGTACGTCCACGGCGTCGCGAAGCCGGCGGTGACGAGCAGGTCGTACCAGCCGCTGGCCCGTACCAGGCGGAGATAGGCGGGGCGGGAGGGGACAGGCGAAATCCTCACGAAGAACTCCTCGGGTGGGGCCGTCTCTGACGCGGCTCACGCTAAACAGCGGAGTACGCTCCAAGGTCAAGTCCGGGGAGCGGCGGGGGAGTCATGCGCATCGGAGAACTGGCCGCACAGGCGGGCCTGTCCAAGGACACCGTTCGCTTCTACGAGCGGATCGGGCTGATCGAGGGACGCCGCCTGTCCAACGGCTACCGCGACTTCCCGCCCGAGACGGTGACCTGGCTGCACTACGTCCGCACCGCACAGACCCTCGGCTTCACGCTTGCGGAGATCGCCCGGCACGGCGCGGACCTGCGCGACGCCCCGGACAGCGCCGAGGCACTGTCCGCACTGCTCGCCGACAAGATCCGGATCATCGACACCCGCATGTCCGAACTCGCGGCCCTGCGAGCCGATCTCACGTCCCGCGTCGGAACGGGCTGCCCACTGCGGGCGACTGGGACGGACGCCTGAGCCCCACCGGGACGACCGTCACGTCCTGCTCCTCCGGCTCCCAGGCCTGGAGCAGGTCGAAGAGACGTCGGTCGCGGTCGAGCTTCACGGAGTCCACCGGAATACGGCCGTACAGGGTGAGGACCAGCTCCCCGGCCGTGCCCCGGCAGAGGCGGCGGGCGTGTCCGCGCCCTCGCGGGCAGCGGCCTCGTACCGCCAGGCGCTCGTTGTGCAGCGGGTGGACAGGAACTCGTCGACACCGTCGAGTGCCTCCTCGTCCAGCAGCGGTCGTGGGGCACCCAGGGTGATCCGGGCGTCGTAGGTGTGCACCGCGATCTCCTGGAGCTGGTGCCGAGTGAAGGCACCGGACGGCTGCGGCGACTCCGACGCACACCACCACGTCCGGCGGTCACGATCCGGGCCGGCCTCGCGCAGCGCCCTCAGCAGCTGCTCCGTCGACTCGGCCGACCAGGCCGGCAGTGCCTCGCGCTCCCGGGGCGGCCGGGGCGCTCTCCGAAGCGGTCTCGGCCGGGAGAACGGAGGCGGGCCGTGCGGCGACGGTGGCGGCTCAGAAGCGGTGAGCCGAGGCGGCGGGCGCGGCCGCGCGCCCCGGGAGTTGTCCTGTCTCAACGAAATTGGTCACGCGTATTCCGCTGACCTGCGTGGACTGGGTTCCACGGCCTAGCTCGCCACACGGTAGCGGAGGTAGACGACTCTTGAGCTGAAGGTGCGGGTCTCGACGAGTTCGAGATCCACCCGGCGCTCGTGCTGGGGGAAGAACGGAATGCCACCGCCGACCAGCACCGGGTAGACCCTGGCCCGGTACTCGTCGATCAGACCCAACGCGGCCGCCTCGGCGGCGAGCGTCGCGCCGCCGATCGCGATGTCGCCCTCCCCCGGCTCGGCCCGCAACCGCTCGATCTCCTCCGCCAGCCCGCCGGAGGCCAGGCGGGCATTGCCCTGCACCGCCGACAGCGTCGTGGAGAACACCACCTTGGGGAGCGGCTTCCAGATCGCGGCAAACTCGAGCATTGAGGCGTCGAGCGATGGATCCTGGTCGGCGGTCTCCCAGTACAGCATCGTCTCGTACAGCCGTCGTCCCAACAGGTGGACGCCGACCTCTCGTACCTCGTCGGTGGCGAAGCGAACGACCTCCTCGTCGGGCGCCGTCCAGTCGAAGCCGCCGTCCGGCCCGACGATGTAGCCGTCGAGTGAGACGCCCATCGAATACGTCACGCTGCGCATCAGAAGTCCTCCTCGGTAACGGGTTCGACAGTACGACCGCCGGACGCCGCAGGACTCATCGCGGCTCGCGGGATCCCCTCAGATCTCCCGCCCCACGCGAAGATCATCATGAAGGGCGGCGATCTTCGATTCCGCCGAAGCCTGTGGGGGAGCCTGCTGATGTCGACTTGCTCGTCGGCGTCGGCGTCGGCGTCGGCGTCGGCGTAGAGGAATTCGGGCAGGGCCAGTTCCAGGGTGCCTGGGAGCGAGCCAAGTCCGAGAAGGGGCTTGTCGCGCTCTCGGTACCGATATATCGTCGAGACATCGCGTAAGGAACGCGAGTGATACGTGACTGATCAGCGATGGAATGGAGTGATCGCGATGCGCACCCACGGATTCGAGCGTGGACATCGGCAGGACGGCCCGGGTCGGCACGGCTGGGGCGGGTTCGGTGGATTCGAAGGGCGTCGGGGTGCCTTCGGGCCCTTCGGGCCGGCTGGTCCCGGGTTCGGGCCCGGCTTCGGACCGGGACCCTGGGGGCCGCGAGGGCGCGGTGGCCCGAGGGGAAGGGCGCGGCGCGGTGACGTGCGCGCCTCGATCCTGGCCCTGCTCAAGGACCGGCCCATGCACGGCTACGAGATGATCCAGGAGATCGCCGAGCGCAGCGGCGGCGCGTGGAAGCCCAGCCCCGGCTCGGTCTACCCCACCCTCCAGCTGCTGGAGGACGAGGGCCTGATCACCAGCGAGAGCGAGGGGGGCAAGAAGCTGTTCTCCCTGACCGAGAGTGGCCGCAGTGCCGCCGAGGAAGGTCCGGAGGCCCCGTGGGAGGAGGCCTCGCGCGGGGTCGACTTCGAGGCCCTTGGTGAGATCCGGCAGGCCGGCTTCGGCCTGATGCAGGCCTTCGGGCAGGTCTGGAACACCGGCACCAAGGAACAGCGCGAGAAGGCGCTGGCCGTCATCAACGACGCCCGCAAGAAGCTGTACCTCATCCTCGCCGACGAGGACTGAGGCCCTGGGTGACGGAAGGCGCCCCGTGGAGACTCCGCGGGGCGCCTTCCCGTGTCCGCTCTCGTGTCCGGCTTCAGGCCACCAGTGCGCCGAGCTTGCGGAGCGACTCGTTCAGGGCGGCCGTCGCCGAGTCCTTGAGCTTGCCCGCCATCAGTGACACCGCGGCGCCGGTGAACTCGCCGTCGATGCGGACCGCCGTGGCGTCGCCGTCGGGGGTGAGTGTGTAGCGGGTGGCCACGGTCACGGCCATCGGGCCCTTGCCGCGGATGGCGAACACCCGTGCCGGCTCCAGCTCCTCGATGGTCCAGTCGACCTCGGCCGGGAAGCCCATCAGCTTCATGTTCTCCTGGAACGTGCCGCCCACCGCGAGGGTCTCGGGTCCGCCCTTGGGGAAGCTGGTGTGGGTCGCGTTCCACTCGCCGTACGCCGACCAGTCGGTGAGCTGGGTCCACACCTTCTCGGCCGGTGCCTGGATGCGTGCCTCGGCGCTGACTTCGGCCATGCGACCACCCCTTCGGTTCGGGCTTCGGTGTCGCGGAACGTAGTCGCAGGGCCTCGAACATTCAATACTGATGAACCGTCAGAAATTGTGGTGGTCTCGGTACACGTACTGTTTGCCGTCGACGGCCGGAAGAGCCACCATCCAGCACCCGCACCCGTCCGCCATGCCACTCCGGGACGTGCGACGGGGCACACTGGTTGCGTTCGGGTTGCAGGGCGAGGCGGCGCGCGCTCCTTGGCCGAGGCTGGGGCCGAGAGGGGCCTGATCTCCTCCGTAAGGATGAGATCCCGGTCGGCGATGTCCACTCTGTGCGGGACGCGAGAATGGTTCCCCTCGAGGATGACTCGGCTCGTTGGGGCTGATGGGGTAGAGGATGTGCAACACCGTACAGCCCGTCAGCCCGCCCATGACCAGGGTGGCCTGCCCACGGACGACGACGCCGGGCTCAGTGCCGAGCTGGCGGCGGTGCTCGCCGGTGCCCGCCGCAGGGCCCTGCGGGACGGCGACCGGCAGATCGACACCGCCCATCTGCTCCACTCCCTTCTCGAGTCCGACCCCGAGGCCCGAGCCGTCGTCGGTGACGCCCCGCAGCTCGCCCGGTTGCTGGGCTATCTCGTGCAGCGCAGCATCGGCTACGGGCTGCGCTGGCAGAGCGGCGTCGAGGACTCCGGCGCGATCGCGGTCGTACCGGACCCCGCCCTGTGTGGCGGTGAACCCAGGGGCGGGGGCTGGTCGCCCGTCGCGGCCGCCGCCATGCAGGACGCCCGGCGGCGTGCCCGGGGGCGCGGCGAGATCCGGGCGGGCGGCACTGATCTGCTGGCCGCGCTGGTGGTGGATCCGGAGTCCCGGGCCGTCGCCGTCCTGGAGCGTGCCGGCATCCCCGCACGTGACCTGCGTGCCCGGATCGAGGCCCGCGCGGGGGAGTTCGCAGGCGAAGGCGGGACGGCCTGCTGAACCGCAGCACCGGCGCCCGGCCGGCCCCGGACGTCCATCCCCTGAGACAGGTGTCAACGGGGATGACGCTCATGTCGGCGCCTGTCATCATGTGCCGGTGCACACGTCTGAGAGCAGTCAGGGCAGCCGCGGCAAGGGTGTCGGGCTCGGTCTCGCGCTCGCATCGGCGCTGACCTTCGGCGGGGCCGGGCCGGCCGCCAAACCGCTGATCGAGGCGGGACTCGACCCGCTCCACGTGGTGTGGCTGCGGGTCGCGGGCGCGGCCCTGGTGATGCTGCCGTTCGCCGTGCGGCACCGCGCCCTGGTGCGCCACCGTCCCGCGCTGCTCGCCGGGTTCGGGCTGCTCGCCGTGGCCGGTGCCCAGGCCTGCTACTTCGCCGCGCTCTCCCGCATACCCGTCGGAGTGGCGCTGCTCATCGAGTACCTGGCCCCCGCGCTCGTGCTCGGCTGGGTGCGGTTCGTGCAGCGGCGGCCGGTGTCGCGCGCCGCCGCGCTCGGCGTGGTCCTCGCGGCGGCCGGTCTCGCCTGCGTGGTGGAGGTGTGGTCGGGGCTGAGTCTCGACGCGCTCGGCCTGCTGCTCGCGCTCGGCGCCGCCTGCTGCCAGGTCGGCTACTTCGTCCTGTCCGACCAGGGCACCGAGGTGCGCGACCAGGCGCCGAACCCGCTCGGCGTCATCGCGTACGGGCTGCTCGTGGGTGCCGCCGTACTGACCGTCCTGGCCCGCCCCTGGAGCATGGACTGGTCGGTGCTCGCCGGTTCCGCCGACATGAACGGCACCGCCGTCCCGGCGTTCGTCCTGCTCTGCTGGATCGTCCTGGTCGCCACGGTCGTCGCGTACATCACCGGTGTGCTGTCCGTGCGACGGCTGTCCCCGCAGGTCGCGGGTGTCGTCGCCTGCCTGGAGGCGGTCGTCGCGACCGTGCTGGCCTGGGTGCTGCTCGGCGAGCACCTGTCGGCGCCGCAGATCGTGGGCGGTGCCGTCGTCCTCCTCGGCGCGTTCATCGCCCAGTCCTCGACTCCCGCCAAGGGCTCCAGCGAGCCGGTGGCCGCGGGCGGCGCGGAAAGGGAGTTGTCCACCCCGGGTACGGCTGCCTAGGGTGCTGATCATGCCGCTGACCGCACTCGTCCTTCCGCCCCCGGCCGCCTGAGGCGGGCCTCCGGGAAGAAGCCGCCTGGCCTGTGGTGCCGGGCGGGACGGTGCTGCCCGCAGACGAAGTCCGTGCGCCCCGCCGAGGCGGGTCGCCTTCCGAACTTCCGCACTTCTGTGCGCTTCTGCGGAGAAACCTCGTGTCGAACACTGCCTCTGGCCTGTCCGTCGGGCGTGGCCTGCTCTATCTGATCGTCACCGGTGCCATCTGGGGAACCGTGGGCGCCGCCGCCTCCCTGGTCTACCGGACCGGGGGCATGGGCCCCTTCGCCCTCTCGTTCTGGCGCTGCGCCGCCGGGCTCGTGCTGCTGCTGGCGAGCCGCCTGCTGCGCTCCCGGGCCCGCCCGGCCGCGCCCGAGGCCCTGCGCCGCAGGGCCGGCAAGGCCCTCGCCACCGGCGTCGGGCTCGCGGTGTTCCAGACCGCCTACTTCGCGGCCGTCGAGTCGACCGGCCTGGCCGTGGCCACCGTGGTCACGCTCGGCGCCGGGCCCGTCCTCATCGCGCTCGGCGCCCGGCTCACCCTGGGGGAGCGGCTGGGCGGGGGCGGTGTCCTCGCGGTCACCGGGGCCGTGGCGGGGCTGGCCGTGCTCACCCTCGGCGGCTCGGCCGCCAGCGTCCGGCCGCTGGGCGTGCTCTACGCCCTCGCGTCGGCGGCGGGCTACTGCGCGATGACGCTGCTGACCCGGTGGTGGGGGCGCGACACCGGCGCCGACGCCTCCGGCACCACCGTCGGGGCCTTCGGGGTCACCGCCCTGTGCCTGCTGCCGTTCGCCCTGGGCGAGGGGCTGTTCCCGCACACCGACCACCCCGTGCGGCTGCTGGTGCTCCTCGCGTACATCGCGTCCGTTCCGACCGCCCTCGCCTACGCCCTGTATTTCGCGGGAGCCGCCGTCGTACGGTCCGCCACCGTCTCCGTGATCATGCTGCTGGAGCCCGTGACCGCGGCCGTGCTCGCCGTCGTCCTGCTCGGCGAGCCCCTCACGGCGGCCACGGTGACCGGGACCCTGCTGCTGCTCGGCGCGGTCGTCGGCCTGGCGTTCACCGAGGCCCGCGACCGCCGTGAGCCGGTGCCGGCCTGACCCCCCGCGTCACAGCGCCGTCACGTACTGCGGGACGTCGATGCCGGGCGCCAGGTCGGCGTTGTCGAGGGGGGTGCCGTAGCCCTTGCGGAGCGGGACGACCCCGGCCCAGTGCGGCAGGTCGAGGTCCTCGGGCTCGTCGTTCGCGCCGCCGGTGCGGATCTTGGCGGAGACCTCGTCGAGGTCGAGGCGGATGACCGCGGTCGCGGCCAGCTCCTTCTTGTTCGCGCGCCGGGAGTCGGCGGACCGGCCCGGCACGACCTGGTCCACCAGCGCGTCCAGGGCCAGCCGCCGCTCCTCGGGGTCGGTGACCTCGTGCGCGATGCCGTGCACCACCACGGAGCGGTAGTTGACCGAGTGGTGGAACGCGGAGCGGGCCAGCACCAGCCCGTCGACATGGGTGACCGTCAGGCACACCGCGAGGCCCGGGTCCGCCTCACCGGTCATCCGCAGCGGGCGCGAACCCGTGGACCCGTGCACGTAGAGCCGCTCGCCGACCCGGCCGTACAGCGTCGGCAGCACCACCGGGGCGCCGTCGCGGACGAAGCCGAGGTGGCAGACGTAGCCCTCGTCGAGTATCGCGTGCACCACGTCCTTGTCGTACGACGCCTTCTGCGCGGATCGCGTCGGCACGGTGCGGTGGGTCGGGGTGTACGCGACGGGCTTCGGCGGAGTCTCCTGGGTCCCCTGCATGGCGTTCTCCATTGTACTAGTGCATAATTGTTTTTGTGCTAGGAGAGTATCCGATTCAGGGGCACGGCGCAGCTGAGATTGCGGCCAGTGTCGAACGCGCGGTCGGCGCCGGTGAGCTGGAACCGGGCCAACCACTGCCTCCCATGCGGGAGTTGGCGACCCGGCTCGGGGTGAACCCGAACACGGTCGCGGCCGCCTACCGCACCCTGCGCGAGCGCGGGGTGATCGAGACCGCCGGCCGCCGGGGCAGCAGGGTCCGGCCCAAGCCGGCCACGACGGGGCGCGAGCAGATCCGGGTGGCCGTGCCGGAAGGCGTACGGGACGTGGCCGACGGCAACCCGGACCCCGCGCTGCTGCCCCACCTCGCGGAGGCGTTCGCGGCGGCCGCCGCGCAGGGCGACCGGGAACCCGTGCTGTACGGCCACGACCCGGTGGAGCCGGAGCTGGCGCGTCTCGCCCGCGCCGCCCTGGACGCCGACGGCGTGCCCGACGGCCCCATCGGCGTGGCCTCCGGATCCCTGGACGCCGTCGAGCGGGTCCTAGCGGCGCACCTCAAACCGGGCGACCGGGTGGCGGTGGAGGACCCCGGCTGGGGCAGGGTGCTGGATCTGGTCCCGGCACTCGGGTTGCGGGCGGTGCCGGTCGGTGTCGACGACGAAGGGCCGCGCCCTGAAGATGTCAGGCGGGCGCTGGAGTCCGGGGCCCGTGCCCTGATCGTCACGGACCGGGCGCAGAACCCGACCGGCGCCGCCCTGACCGCCACGCGCGCGTGTGCGCTTCGGTCGGTGCTCCAGGAGTACCCCGAGACACTGTTGATCGAGGACGACCACGGCCACGGCATCGTCGATGTGCCGCTGTCCCCGCTCGCCGGGGTCACCCGCCACTGGGTCTTCGTACGCTCCGTCGCCAAGGCCTGGGGCCCGGATCTGCGGCTGGCCGTGTTCACCGGGGACGCGGTCACCGTCGACCGGGTGCGGGGGCGGCAGCGGCTGGGTGCCGGGTGGGTGAGTCTGCTGGTCCAACGGGCCGTCGTGAGGCTGTGGAACGACGGCGCGGTGGACACACGCGAGGTGGCGGCCTCGTACGGCAGCCGCAGGGACGCCCTGATCAAGGCCCTGGCCGCACGCGGGGTGACGGCGCACGGCCGCAGCGGCATGAACGTCTGGGTACCGGTCCCCGACGAGACGGGTGTGGTGGCCCGCCTGCTGCACGCGGGCTGGGCGGTCTCCCCGGGCGCCCGCTTCCGCCTGAACGCCCCACCGGGAATCCGCATCACGATCTCGACGCTGACGACGGAGGAGGCCGGTCCGCTGGCGGACGCGGTGTCGGCAGCGGTGGGCCCAACGCCGGTGCGGACTTACGTGTAGGGCAGGGCGACTGACCTAGGCCTTCTTCCTGACCTGAGTAAGCGCAGCCCCCGCGAGTACGATCACCGCTCCCACCGGCGTGGTCCAGCGAAGCGACTCCCCGAGAATCGCCACCCCCGCAGCCGTGGCGATGACCGGAATGAAGTACGTGACCATCTGAGCCGTAGTGGGCCCGACTTCCGCGACCAACCCGTACTGGATGAGAACCGCCAGCCCCGTCCCCAGAGCCCCCAGGGCAGCGACCGCCAGCAGCGGAACGAACGAGAAGTGCGTCGGAAGGCTGGTGAACAGAGGTGTCACAACGGTCAGTTGCACGGTCGCCAGAAGCAACTGCGCCCCCGTCATCGACAGATGCGAGTTCCCCGTCCCCGCCAGTGTCCGCCGCACATAGATCCACCCGATCGGATAGCTCAGCGAAGCCGACAGAGCCATGGCGGTACCCGTGGCATCAAGCCCATGGAACCCCTGCCACGCACCAAGCACCGTCAGCACCCCCAGGAAGCCCAGGCCGAGACCGGCGAAGCGAACCCGCGTGGGCCGGTCCTCCGAGAGCGCGACCAAGGACAGCGCCATGCCCCACAGCGGTGACGTGGCGTTGCAGATGCCCGCCAGCGTGGAGGGGATCGTCAGCTCCGAGTAGGCGAAGAGGGAGAACGGCAGGGCGTTCAGGAAGAACGCGGCGACCGCCATGTGGCCCCAGACACGCGCCCCCCGAGGCAGCCGCTCCCGCTTCACGGCCATCGTCGCCGCCAGTACCGCCGTACCGAAGACCAGCCGGCCCAGGGTGACCTGGAAGGGCGCGTAGCCCTCCGTGCCCACCTTGATCAACAGGAAGCTGAAGCCCCAGATCAGCGAGAGGGCACCGAAGCGCAGCCGCCAGCCGAGGCGGGTGCGGGTGCGGGCAGGGGCGGAGGGCTGGGTTCGGGGTGCGGTGACCGTGCTCATGGCATCAACGATGCTGGAGGCAACCTCGTAGCACAATCGAGATTTCCCACTCATTATCTCTTAGGATTGCTTACATGTTGAATCTGGAGCGCCTGCGCACCCTGGACGCCCTCGCCCGGCACGGCTCGGTCAGCGCCGCCGCCGAGGCGCTGCACGTCACCACGTCCGCGGTCTCGCAGCAGCTGGGCAAGCTGGAGCGGGAGGTCGGCCAGCGGCTGCTGGCCAAGAACGGGCGGGGTGTGCGGCTCACGGACGCGGGGCGGCTGCTGTCCGAGCACGCGTCCCGCATCCTCTCGCAGGTCGAGCTGGCCCAGTCCGACCTGGAGGCGCACCGCGGCCAGGTCGTCGGCGAACTGCGCCTCTCGGCGTTCCCGACCGCCGCCCGCGGCCTCTTCCCGGCCGTGCTCGCCGCCCTGCGCGCCCAGCATCCGGGGTTGCGGGTGCGCTCCAGCGAACTGGAGCCGGAGCAGGGCATCGCCGGTGTGGTGCGCGGCGACCTCGATCTCGCGGTCGTCCTCGACTGGTACAACAAGCCGATGCCCGTGCCGGACGGCCTGGTCAAGGCTCCGCTGCTGGACGACGCGGCCGACGTCGCCCTGCCCGTCGGGCACCGGCTCGCGGACCGGGACGAGGTGGACCTCGCCGAGTTCGCGGAGGACGAGTGGATCACCTGGGGCGAGGGCGAGTTCTGCCACGAGTGGCTGATGTTCACGCTGCGCTCGAAGGGCATCGAGCCGATCGTCGGCCACCGTGCCGGCGAGACCCACACCCAACTCGGGCTGGTCGCCGCCGGGTTGGGTGTGTGCATCGCGCCGCTGCTGGGCCGCCACCCGGTGCCGCCGGGCATCGTCATGGTCCCGCTCAAGCAGCGCGTACGCAGGCACGTGTACGTCGTCTGGCGCGCGGACGCCGACCGCCGCCCCTCGATCCGGGCGGCGGTCGAGGCCCTGCGCGCCGCCGCCCGGCAACCCGACTGAGTGCTACGTCCCGAGCGAGTGCTACGCCCCGAGCTTCCGGAAGTCCCAGGACACGATCTTCTCCGGGGTCAGCCGCGCCCAGGCGTGCCGGCCGTCGTGCGGCATCTCGTCCAGGCCGAAGTTCTTGCGGGCGAACAGCGTTTCCGCCGTGTCGAGTTCGGCGCACAGCTCGCCGGTCCGCGGCACCTCGCCGACGAACTCCACCCGCCCGGACAGCTCGACCCCGCGCAGCTGGTCGTACTCCTCGCCCGAGTCGACCACGACCGCCACCCGCGGATCGCGGCGCAGCTGGGTCCAGCGCCTGCTGCGCACCACCGAGTACAGCCACAGCGAGGTGCCGTCCCAGGCGAACCACAGCGCGCTGACGTGCGGCGCGCCGTCCGCCGAGACGGTGGCGACCCGGCAGGTGCGCTGGCTGGTCAGGAACTCGTCCAGCTCACCGGGCGTCATCATGATCTTCCGGCCCCGGCGCTGCTGAGTGACGGTCATGCGGTCCCCTCTTCTCCCACGTCGTGCCAGAGGACTTCCGAGTGCTGTTGATCCTCTGACATCACGTCAGAAAAGGGAATGGGTCGACTTCCGCTGTTGCCTCGTTGTGGTTACTCTCACCGCCCCGCACCTCGACGAACGGAGGCGCCATGCCGTCGTACGAAGAGCTCGGCGAACTGCTCGATCCCGCGAGCACGGTCCTGCTGACCGTGGAGTGCCAGCGGGGAGTGGTCGGCCCGGACAGCGCGCTGCCCGAACTCGCCCGCGAAGCCCGCTCCTCCGGCGCCCTGCGCAACGTGGCCCGGCTGGTCGCCGCCGCTCACGAGACCGGGGTGCAGGTGATCCACGCCCTCGCCGAGCGCCGCCCGGACGGCCGGGGCGCGAGCCGCAACGCCCGCCTCTTCCGCGCCGCCGAACGGCTCCCCGTCCAGCAGCTGACCGGCACCACCGCGGTGCGGGTCGCGCCCCCGATCGAGGTCACCGAGGAGGACCTCGTCGTACGACGGCTGCACGGACTGTCCCCGATCCAGGGCACCGAGGTCGACGCGGTGCTGCGCAACCTCGGCTGCCGCACCCTGATCGTCACCGGCGTCTCGGCCAACGTGGCCGTTCCCAACGCGGTGTTCGACGCGGTCAACCGCGGCTACACCGCCGTCGTCCCGGCCGACGCCATCGCGGGTGTGCCCGCCGACTACACCCCCGCGATGATCCGCAACACCCTCGCCCTGGTCGCCACGATCACGTCCACGGACGAGGTGCTCGGCTGCTTGAAACGGCCGCGCCGACGGGCCTAGGGCCTGTCGGCACCAGCACGCCTCAGGCCAGCTTGATCTCGTCGCCGGAGACGGCGATCTTCGCGGCGGCCAGCGCCTGGGTCGCGGGACCCTTCTTCACGCTGCCGTCCTCGACGGAGAAGTGGCTGTTGTGGCACGGGCAGACGATCACGCCGTTGGCCACACTGCCCACCGCGCAGCCCTGGTGGGTGCACTTCGAGGAGAAGGCCTTGTAGGTGCCCGCCGCAGGCTGGGTCACCACCACGCCCTGGTCCTTGAAGATCTTGCCGCCGCCCTCCGGGATGTCCGAGGTCTTGGCGAGGGCCGTGCCGCCGGCCGAACCGCCCGAGGCCGAGGAACCGCTGTCCTGCGAGGCCCCGGTGGATCCCGTGGAGCCGGTGGACCCGGTCGTGCCGGACGAACCGGACCCGGTGTTGACGGTGTCCGACGAGTCGTCGCTCGAACCGCAGGCGGTCAGCGCGGCGGCGAGCCCGGCCGCTCCCGCCGCCGCCATGACGGTACGACGGGCGGGTCCCGCTTCGGGCTTGGGCGATGCGCTGGTCATGTGGGCGTTCCCTTCCGCGGAGCTTTTCGTGATCCGTCCAGGGGTACGGTCCTGGGGCACCACCTGTTCAGACGGGCAACCAGATCCTTGCCCGGCGGGCATGAGACCGCCGTGAACCACGGCTGTCGACAAGCAGTCGGCGGGGCGCGGCTCCCGCGCCAGTAACCTGGGGCGATGCTCAAGGAAGTCACCATGACCCGCTACATCACGCCGCTGCGTGAGGGCGGCTCGCTGCCGGGGCTCGTCGAGGCCGACGACTTCGGGACGTACGTCATGAAGTTCACCGGCGCCGGACAGGGCCGCAAGACACTGGTCGCCGAGGTCGTCTGCGGCGAACTCGCCCGCCGGCTCGGATTCCGGATGCCGCGCCTGGTCACCATCGAGCTGGACTCCGTCCTGGGGCTCGGGGAGCCCGAGCAGCAGGTCCAGGAGCTGCTCCGGTCCAGCGGCGGCACCAACCTCGGCATGGACTTCCTCTCCGGCGCCCTCGGCTACGACCCGCTCGCCTTCCCGGTGAGTCCCGAGGAGGCCGGGCGGATCGTCTGGCTGGACGCGCTGATCAACAACGTGGACCGCTCCTGGCGCAACCCGAACCTCCTCGTGCACCGCGGCGAGCTGTGGCTCATCGACCACGGCGCCACGATGATCTGGCACCACAACTGGCCCTCCGTCGAGGCCTCGGCGGCCCGCCCCTACGACGCCTCCGACCACGCCCTCGCCGGGTTCGCCCCGGACGTGACCGGCGCCGCGGCCGAGCTGGCCCCCAAGGTCACCGAGGACCTCCTGGCCGAGGTCACCGCCGAGATCCCCGACGCCTGGCTGGCCGACGAGCCCGGCTTCGACACCCCGGACGACCTGCGGCGGGCCTACGTGCGGCCCCTGCTCGCCCGGGCGGCCGTCGTCGCCGAGCGCATCACCGGTATCGAGGAGGGCAAGTGAGCGGGACCCACATCCACATGGCCGGCCATGTGATCGAGCGCCACATCACCAGGGCGGGTCAGGGCGGCGACCGGGACGTGTTCGAGTACGCCCTGCTGCGGGTCGTCCCCCGCGTCGAGCGCGGTGAGTGCATCAACGCGGGCGTGGTCGTCTACTGCCGCGCCCAGGCCTACGTCGGCGCCCGCACCCATCTGGACGAGGCCCGCCTGCTCGCCCTCGACCCCGCTGCCGACGTGGCCGGGGTGCGGGCCGCGCTCGCCGCGATCGAGCGTCACTGCGCGGGCGGCGAGGAGGCCGGACAGGCGGCCGGCGACGACGCGGGACGCCGTTACCGCTGGCTGGTCGCGCCCCGTTCCACCATCGTCCAGCCCGGCCCCGTGCACACCGGACTGACCGCCGACCCGGCGGCCGAAACCGAGCGTCTGCTGGACCTCCTGGTGAGGTAATGGATCACACCACCCGGTGTCCCGTTGACACCGGGTGCCAGGACTTCTAGCGTCACGTGTGCTGAAGGTACTAAGCGGTCGCTCACCGCACCAGGCAGGCTCCCTCAAGAGCCAGACAGGTTCTCTCAAGGGCGAGGAGAAGCAGAATGTCCACCACTGAACAGCGGGTCGCGATCGTCACCGGCGCGGCGCGCGGTATCGGCGCCGCCACCGCCGTACGACTGGCTGCCGAGGGTCGCGCGGTCGCCGTGATCGACCTGGACGAGGCCGCCTGCAAGGACACCGTCGAGAAGATCACCGCGGCCGGCGGCAAAGCCATCGCGGTCGGCGCGGACGTCTCCGACGAGGCGCAGGTCGAGGCCGCCGTCGCCCGGGTCGCGGCGGAGCTGGGCGCCCCGACGATCCTGGTCAACAACGCGGGCGTGCTGCGCGACAACCTGCTGTTCAAGATGAGCGTCTCCGACTGGGACACCGTCATGAACGTCCACCTGCGCGGCTCGTTCCTGATGACCAAGGCCGTCCAGAAGCACATGGTCGACGCGGGCTTCGGCCGGGTCGTCAACCTGTCCTCCTCCTCGGCGCTCGGCAACCGCGGCCAGGTGAACTACTCGGCCGCCAAGGCCGGCCTGCAGGGCTTCACCAAGACCCTCGCCATCGAGCTGGGCAAGTTCGGCATCACCGCCAACGCCGTCGCCCCCGGCTTCATCGCCACCGAGATGACCAAGGCCACCGCCGACCGCGTCGGCATGGGCTTCGACGACTTCAAGAAGGCCGCCGCCACCCAGATCCCGGTGCAGCGCGTCGGCGAGCCCGAGGACATCGCGAATGCCATCGCCTTCTTCACCGGCGAGGCGGCCGGCTTCGTCTCCGGCCAGGTGCTGTACGTGGCCGGCGGACCGCTCAACTAGGGAATTCGGGGACATAGGGGAACACGGACATGACTGAACTCCCGGAGCTTTCCGGCAAGGTCGCGCTGGTCACCGGCGCGAGCCGCGGCATCGGTTACGGCGTCGCCGAGGCGCTGGTCGCCCGCGGTGACCGCGTCTGCATCACCGGCCGCAACGAGGACGCCCTGAAGGAAGCCGTCGAGCAGCTCGGCGCCGAGCGGGTCATCGCCGTCGCCGGCAAGGCCCACGACCTCGCCCACCAGGCCGAGGCCGTCGAGCGCACCATGGAGGCCTTCGGCCGCGTCGACTTCCTGGTCAACAACGCCGGCACCAACCCGGTCTTCGGACCCATCGCCGACCTCGACCTGGACGTCGCCCGCAAGGTGTTCGAGACCAACGTGATCTCGGCGCTCGGCTTCGCCCAGAAGACCTGGCACGCCTGGCAGAAGGACAACGGCGGCGCGATCGTCAACATCGCCTCGATCGCGGGCCTCGCGCCCTCGCCGTTCATCGGCGCCTACGGCGTCAGCAAGGCCGCTATGATCAACCTGACCCAGCAGCTGGCGCACGAGTTCGCGCCCAGGGTGCGGGTGAACGCGATCGCCCCGGCCGTCGTGAAGACCAAGTTCGCCCAGGCCCTGTACGAGGGTCGGGAGGCGGAGGCGGCCGCCGCCTACCCGCTCGGCCGGCTCGGTGTGCCGTCCGACATCGGCGGGGCGGCCGCGTTCCTCACCTCCGCCCAGTCCGACTGGGTCACCGGCCAGACGCTCGTCGTGGACGGCGGCATCTTCCTCAACGCCGGCGTGGGTGCCTGACCTGCGTTGTCCGGTCGTCTTTTTCGGGCGCCGTTTCCCAGCGGAACGGCGCCCGAAACCCGTCAGACGGTCCGCACAGCGCAATGACAACGTCGTCATAGCACAACGATCAAGAACTTCGACCCCTGGGGTGGTTCAGAGGCCCGGCCGCTGCGGTATGGTCTGCCGACCCTTGGTATGGCAGATCGAGGAGCGTGCGCGTGTTCAACCGGAACCGATTCCTGCGGAGAGTCGCGGCGATCGCGTCCATATCCCTGGTGGCCGGCTGCGGTCTGCTGTCCGACGGCGATCCCGACAGCAAGGGCCCCATCGTCGTGGGCACCACCAGTGCCCCCAGCACGCTCGACCCGGCCGGTGCCTGGGACGGCTCCTGGGAGCTGTACCGGAACATCTTCCAGACGCTTCTGGCCTACCCGAACGGTGCCACGACCCCCCAGCCCGACGCCGCCGAGAGCTGCTCCTTCACCGACGCCAGCAGCCGCACCTACCGCTGCAAGCTGCGCGAGGGCATGAAGTTCGCCGACGGAGACCAGCTGGACGCCAAGGCCGTCCAGCACTCCATCAACCGCATCCGCACCATCAACGCCCCCGGCGGCCCCGCCGGACTGCTCGGCAGCCTGGAGAGCGTGGACACGGTCGGCGACCGCGAGGTGGTCTTCCACCTCAACCAGTCGGACGCCACGTTCCCGTTCGTGCTGGCCACCCCGGCCATGTCGATCGTCGACCCCGACGACTACCCCGCGAACTCCCTGCGCAAGGACAGCAAGGTCTACGGCTCCGGACCGTACGAGCTGCAGTCCTACGAGGAGGGCAAGAAGGCCGTACTGGTCCGCAACGACCGGTACGACGGCTTCGCCAAGCGGCAGAACGACGCGGTGACCATCCGCTACTTCCAGGACTCGGCCAGCATGGTCAAGGCGCTGCACGACAAGCAGATCGACGTCACCTACCGCGGTCTGGCCGCCGACGACATCATCGCCCTGCAGCGGCACGGCAACACCGATCTCCAGCTGGTCGACGGCGCGGGCACGGACATCAGCTACCTGGTGTTCAACCCCAAGGACCAGTGGGCCAAGCAGCCCGCCGTCCGCAAGGCCGTCGCCCAGGTCGTCGACCGGGGCGCCATCGCGCACAAGGTCTACAAGGACACCGTGGACCCGCTGTACTCCATGGTCCCCAGGGGCCTCACCGGCCACACCACGGCTTTCTTCGACGACTTCGGCGACCCGAGCGTCTCCAAGGCCCGCAAGATCCTCCAGAACGCGGGCATCACCCAGCGCGTCCCGCTCACCCTCTGGTACACCACCGACCGCTACGGCTCCGAGACGGCCCTGATGTTCCAGGAGCTCAAGCGGCAGCTGGACGACTCCGGCCTGTTCTCGATCACCCTCAAGAGCCGCCCCTGGAAGACCTACGTGGTCGGCTACCAGAAGGGCGAGTACCCGGTGTTCGGCCGCGGCTGGTTCCCGGACTTCCCCGACGCGGACAACTTCATCGCGCCGTTCGTCGGCGAGAAGAACGCGCTCGGTACGCCCTACGACTCCAAGCAGATCACCTCGGTGCTGCTGCCCCGCTCGCGCGCCCAGAGCGACCGCGCCAGGGTGGTCAAGGACCTCAAGGAGGCCCAGCAGATCATGGTGAACGACGCCCGGCTGATCCCGCTGTGGCAGGGGCGGCAGTACGTGGCGGCGACCGACGACATGTCCGGCGGCGAGCGCGCCCTCGACCCGTCGACGATCATGATGATGTGGGAGCTGCACCGCAAGACCAGCTGGTGAATCCGGCTTGCGGCACCGGTTGTCAGTGGTCGCCTGTAGGTTCTTGAGTCGGCAAGTGACCGCACATCGTGAGGACGTTGACGTGACCGACATCGCCATGCTGCCCGAGTCCTGGCGCGGGGTTCTGGGCGACGAGCTGCAGCAGCCCTACTTCAAGGAGCTGACCGAGTTCGTCGAGGAGGAGCGGGCGAACGGTCCCGTCTACCCGCCGCGCGAAGAGGTCTTCGCCGCGCTGGAGGCGACGCCGTACGAGAAGGTCAAGGTCCTCGTCCTCGGCCAGGACCCGTACCACGGCGAGGGCCAGGGGCACGGCCTGTGCTTCTCCGTCCGCCCGGGGGTGAAGACCCCGCCCTCCCTCCGGAACATCTACAAGGAGATGCAGGAGGAGCTGGGCCTGCCCGTCCCGGACAACGGCTATCTGATGCCGTGGGCCGAGCAGGGCGTGCTGCTGCTCAACGCGGTGCTCACCGTCCGGGCCGGCGAGGCCAACTCGCACAAGGGCAAGGGCTGGGAGAAGTTCACCGACGCCGTCATCCGGGCGGTCGTCTCCCGGCCCGACCCGGCGGTCTTCGTGCTGTGGGGCAACTACGCGCAGAAGAAGCTCCCGCTGATCGACGAGAGTCGGCACGTCGTGGTCAAGGGCGCGCACCCCTCGCCGCTGTCCGCGAAGAAGTTCTTCGGCTCCCACCCGTTCACGCAGATCAACGAGGCGATCGCCGCGCAGGGTCACGAGGCCATCGACTGGACCATCCCGAACCTGGGCTGACGCGCCCCGCGGGCGGCCCCGTGTCGTACGGGGCCGCCTGCCCGGGATTGCCGTCCCCGCCGGTTAGCGTCGGGACGGACAGATGTCCGGACAGCTGACCAGACAGCCGACGACGGCCCCGGAGGACGTGGTGGCGGAGCGACAGGAGCAGGCGGCGCCGGATGCCGTGCTGACGCGGATCGGGCAGGTCGTGATGCTGCATCACGGCGGCGATCGCGAGGAGGCCCGGCACCGCTTCCTCCAGCTGTGGGCGGAGATCGGCGAGGACGGCGCCCCGCTGCACCGCTGCACCCTGGCCCACTACCTGGCCGACACCCAGGACGACCCGTCCGACGAACTGGCCTGGGACCTCAGGGCATTGTCGGCGGCGGAGGAGCTGGCGGACGGCCGCGGCGCCGGTGCCCCGCTGAGCGTCCGCGCCTTCCTCCCCTCGCTCCACCTCAACCTGGCCGCCGACTACGTCAAGCTGGGCCGCGCCGAGGCGGCCCGCAGCCAGCTGCGCCGGGCCCGCCGCGCCGCGGGCTCCCTGACCGACGACGGCTACGGCAACGGCGTACGGGCGGCGATCAGCCGCCTGGAGCTGCGCCTGGGGGAGGACGACTCCCCGGGCGGCGACTCCTGGGGCCCACCGCGACAGCGACCCACCCCCTAGCGGCTGTATCCCTGTACCGCCAGGTCAATGGCCGTACGCCTGCTCGCAGATCACCGTCTCGGGACTGTCCCCTCGCCAGCCGCCGTACTGCTTGCCGAGGGCGCACACGTCCGGGGTCTTCGGGGCCGGCTGTGACACGTCCGGGGGGTCGACGCGCGGCTCGCCGGGGTGGTCCGGGCGCGGGTGCGGCCCAGGGTGTGCGGGTGGGGACGGCGGGCGGTGGGTGACCGGCGGTGTGGTCGGTGCCCGGTGCGGGGTGGCGGCCGGGTGGCCGGGGCGCCGGTGCTTGGACGGGCCGGCCATCTCCAGTGCCTCCCGCGCCGGAGCCTGCACCACCCGCGGCTCGGCACTGCCGTCCGGCCGGGGCGCGGTCGGATGCGAGGGCGCGGTGTCGGGCGGGCGCGCCGATGTCGCCGATGGCGGTACCGTCACACAGCCGGAGAGGGCCGAGGCGGCCACGGTGACCAGGAGCGCTGCGGTGGACGTCGTTCGATGCACCCGGGCAACTCTGGTGGGTCGGCCCCCGGATTGGCACCGCACACCGGAGGTTGAGCCCCCCGCACGGGTGATCTCGTGCCCCGTACGGAGGGTCCCGGAGTGCCGAGGGTGACGTTCAGTCGCCGGTGGCGCCGTCGATCCGCTCGCGGACGAGGTCGGCGTGGCCGTTGTGCCGGGCGTACTCCTCGATCATGTGCGTGTAGATCCAGCGGAGGTTGAACGGCTCCTCGGTGAACCGGCTCTTGCCCCGGGAGAGGTCGTCGAGCGCGAAGCCGGCCGCGTTGCGCCGGGCCGTCTCGATCTCCGCCTGCCAGGTGCCGTACGCCTCCTCCCAGGTGTCCGCCGCGGTGAGGTGGAACTCGCCGTCCCGGTCCTCCTCGGTGAAGTAGACCGGCCCGGGGTCGTCGCCCACCAGGACCTTGCGGAACCAGCCCCGCTCCACCTCGGCCATGTGCCGTACCAGGCCCATCAGGGACAGCTCGGACGGCGGCACGGACGCGGTCCGCAGTTGCTCGTCGGTCAGGCCCTCGCACTTCCAGGCCAGCGTCTGGCGGTGGTAGTCCAACCAGCCTTCCAGCATGGCGCGTTCACCGGCGTTCTGGGCGGGCTCATGGCGTTCGGTCGTCATGCCCGCATCCTCGCAAGACCACGCAGGGCGCCACCAGAGAGTTTTCAGGTGCCCAGCATCCCCGCCAGCAGCTCCCGCAACCCCTTGCGGACCTCCTCCAGGCTCGGCACCTCGGCGCTGAAGGAGCCGGCCGCGCACGAGAACATCAGCCCGTCCGCCCAGGCGATCACCGACAGCACGTGCCGGGCCGGGTCGGTCGAGCCGACGGCGGTGAGCAGCGCCGCCAGCTGCTCCTTGAAGACGGCGCCGGTCGCGTCGTAGTAGGCGCGCAGCTCGGGGCGGCGGGAGGCTTCCAGGGCCAGTTCGTAGCGGGCGATCAGCAGCTCGCGGCCCCGGGTCAGGGAGCGGTGCACCGCCAGGGCCAGTCCCTCGGCCAGTGCGTCGAGCCCGCCCCGCGGGTCCGGCATCTCCTCCAGTGCGAGCACCCGGGCCTCCCGCTCGGCGTGCCGCCGCACCGCGAGCTCCAGCAGCGCCTGCCGGGTGCGCGCCACGTTCGAGGTCGAGCCCTGCGGCAGCCCGGCCGCCTCGTCCACCGCGCGGTGCGTCAGCCCGCGCATCCCGCGCTCGGCGAGCAGGGCGAGGGCGGTGTCGGCCACGAGATCGGCGCGGGACGCGCTCGGGGTGCGTACGGACATGAGCCGACCCTACCCGCTTCACTACGGCTGTAGTAAAGTCGCGCACACTACAACTGTAGTTCTCAGGAGGAGTCATGGCACAGTCGGCCCGCGCGATCGTCATCGGCGGCGGAATCGGAGGCCTGACCACGGCCGCGGCCCTGCTCCGGCGGGGCTGGGAGGTCACCGTGCTGGAGCGGGCCCGCTCGCTGGAGCCGGTGGGCGCGGCCATCTCGCTCGCCCCGAACGCCCTGCGCGCCCTGGACGTCATCGGCGTCGGCGACGAGATCCGCGACCTGGCCGCCTGGCAGGGGGACGGAGGCCTGCGAACCCCGGGCGGGCGGTGGCTGTCCCGCTCCAGCGCCGAGGCCGCCGCCGCCCGCTTCGGCGGCCCGCTGGTCCTGCTGCCCCGCACCACCCTCGTCGACCGCCTCGCCGCGCTGCTCCCGCCCGGCGCCGTCCGTACGGCGGCCGCCGCGGCCCTCGCCGACCCGGGGGACAGGGCCCGCCCGGCCCGGGTGGCCGTGGCCGGCGAGGAACTGGAGGCCGACCTGGTGGTCGGCGCGGACGGCGTCAACTCCCGTGTCCGCAGCGCGCTGTTCCCCGCCCACCCGGGGCCGGTGTACGCCGGGTTCACCACCTGGCGGGTGCTGATCCCGGTGCCCGGTGTCGAGTTCGCCTCGCACGAGACCTGGGGCCGGGGCCGCATCTGGGGCACCCACCCGCTCAAGGACGGCCGGGTCTACGCCTACGCGGCCGCCGTGACCCCGGCCGGGGAGCGGGCTCCCGACGACGAGAGGGCCGAACTGCTGCGCCGGTTCGGGAACTGGCACGACCCGATCCCCGCCGTCATCGGCGCCGCCCGCCCCGAGGACGTCCTGCGCCACGACGTCCACCACATCGCCCGGCCCCTGCCCGCCCACCACCTGGGCCGGGTCGCCCTCCTCGGCGACGCCGCCCACGCCATGCCGCCGACCCTGGGCCAGGGCGGCAACCAGGCCGTCGAGGACGCGGTCGTCCTGGCCCACCACTGCGACGACCTGGCCGCGTACACGGCCGCCCGGCTGCCGCGTACGACCGCTATCGCCCGGCAGGCCGTGAAGGTGGCCCGCCTCAACATGGCCGAGGGTCGCGCCGTCGTCGCCGTACGCGACACCGCGGTCGCCGCCCTGTCGAAGGCCGGTCCAGCACTGTTCCTGCGGAGCTTCGACGGCATCGCCGACTGGCGGCCGCCGTATGCTTCCGAGGAGGCACACGCAGGCAAGCGGTAGGGGAGCGCACGTGAAGGTCGGCTGCATCGGTCTCGGGGACATCGCGCAGAAGGCGTACCTGCCGGTGCTGGGCGCCCAGCCGGAGATCGACCTCCACCTGCAGACGCGCACGCCCGACACCCTCACCCGGGTCGCGGACTCGCTCCACCTGCCCGGGGACCGGCGGCACACGGCCCTGGACTCCCTGCTGGAGGCGGGCCTCGACGCGGCCTTCGTGCACGCGCCCACCGTCGCCCACCCGGAGATCGTCACCCGGCTGCTCGAAGCGGGCGTGCCCACCTACGTGGACAAGCCCCTCGCCTACGAACTCGCCGACTCCGAACGGCTGGTGGCCCTCGCCGAGGAGTGCGAGGTCTCGCTCTTCGTCGGCTTCAACCGGCGCTACGCCCCCGCGTACGCGCAGTGCCAGGACCACCCGCGCGAGCTGATCCTCATGCAGAAGAACCGGATCGGGCTGCCCGAGGAACCGCGCTCGATGATCCTGGACGACTTCATCCACGTCGTCGACACCCTGCGGTTCCTGGTGCCGGGCCCGGTCGACGACGTCACCGTCCGCGCCCGCACCGGGGCCGGGCTGCTCCACCACATCGTGCTCCAGCTGGCCGGGGACGGCTTCACCGCGCTGGGCGTGATGAACCGGCTCAGCGGCTCGGCCGAGGAGATCCTGGAGGTCTCCGGCCAGGACACCAAGCGCCAGGTGCTCAACCTCGCCGAGGTCGTCGACCACAAGGGACAGCCGACGGTGCGCCGGCGCGGCGACTGGGTGCCGGTGGCCCGGCAGCGCGGCATCGAGCAGGCGGTCCTCGCCTTCCTGGAGGCGGTGCGCGCCGGCAAGGTGCTCAGCGCCCGTGACGCACTGGCGACCCATGAGCTGTGCGAGCGGGTCGTACGAGCGGTTCTCGACCCGTCCGGCGCTGCCTGAGCGCCCGCACGCCCTCGGTGCCGCACAGCGCGGCCAGCACGAGCAGCGCGCCGAGCACCGGCCAGTCGCCGTAGCGGACGTACGGCGTGACGCCGTGCGCGAGCGGCACCTCGTACACCCGGGCGGTGCTCGCGCCGGTGCCGAGCCACGGACCGAGGCGCTCGCCGCTGGGGCCGTAGACGGCGGAGACCCCGGTCAGGGTGGCGTGCACCATCGGGCGGCCGGTCTCGGCGGCGCGCAGCGCGGCCAGCGAGGCGTGCTGCTCCGGAGCCCAGCTGCGCTGGAAGGTCGAGGTCGCGGACTGGCCGAGGAGCACGTCGGCACCGTCCTGCGCGAGATGCCTGCTCATGTCGGGGAACGCGGTCTCGAAGCAGATCATCGGGCCGATGCGCAGCCCGTGCCCGACGTCCATCACGACCTGCTCGGTGCCGCGCCGCCGGTCCTCGCCCGCCGCCTTGCCGACGGAGGTGGCCCAGCCGAGCAGGGAGCGGGCCGGGATGTACTCCCCGAAGGGAACGAGGCGCATCTTGTCGTACCGGGCGCCGGTCGGACCGTCCGGGCCGATCAGCACCGAGCTCTTGTAGATGCCGGGCCGGTCCGAGCGGCGTGCGTCCACGTTGACCAGGATGTCCGCACCGGTCTGCCGGGACAGCGCCGCGATCCGCCGCGCCAGGTCGGGCCGGCGGCTCAGATCGAAGCCGACGCTGCTCTCGCCCCAGACGACCAGGTCGACGTGCTGTCCGGCCAACTGCCGGGTCAGCTGCTCCTCGTGGTCGAAGCGCCGGTCGCCGCCGTCCATGACGCCGGGCTGTACGACGGCGATCCGCACGCGTCCGTCGATGTCCGGGCGGGGTGACCACGCCCAGGCCGCCGAGGTGGCGGCGGCCGTGGCGAGGAGCGAGGCGAGGGCGGGTATCCGGAACTCACGCACGGCCACCAGCATGGCGACCGCGACGTTGACGGCCACCACCAGGAAACTGAGCAGCCACACCCCGCCCACCGAGGCCAGCCGCAGCGCCGGGCCCACCTGCCACTGGCTGGAGCCGAGCATGCCCCAGGGCCCGCCGAGGCCTTGCCAGGAGCGGACCAACTCCACCGCCAGCCACGCGGACGGCAGCACCAGCAGCGCGGCCACGCCCCGCCCCGGCGACGGCACCCCGCCCAGGAACCTGCGGACCAGCCAGCCCCAGGGCGCCCACAGCAGACTCAGCAGCCCGGCTATCAGGAACAGGAACACGTGCAGGCTCGGCAGCAGCCAGTGGTGCACGGCCAGCATCAACCCGAAGCCGCCGCACCAGCCGTCGTACGCCGCCCGCCGCCCGGTCGGTGCCGAGCGCACCAGCAGGATCCAGGGCACCAGGGCGACGTACGCGAACCACCACAGCGAGGGCGCCGGGAACGCGAGCACAGGCAGAGCGCCCGCGAGAGCGGCGGCGACGGAGCGCCGCCAGGGGGTGGTCAGCCAGCGGTCGAACGTCCTCATACGGAGTCTCCCTACCAAGGGCTGCCTCCAGTGTGCGCGCCGGAAGCGATCTCCGACAGAGGGCGTCGAGGCGGCTCAGCGGCTCACTCGGGCAGGGCCGCCGGGCTGCGCTCGGGCAGCCGGCGCCACTTCTCGTGCACGACGACCTCGCGCAGCCGCCAGCCCTCCCGCGTGCGCAGCAGCCCGAAGTCGTACCGGCCGCCGCACACCAGGTCCGGCGCGCCGGAGCCGCCGTCGCCGGCGAAGCGCATCGGGTTGACGTAGTCGGCGCGCACCCGGGCGGTGTCTCCGGTGTCGTGCTCCAGGATCCCGAACCGCAGCCGCCGGTTGACGATCAGATGCTGCCGCATCGCGAACAGGTCCAGGCTCTCGGCGAGCCATCCGGCCACCCGGCCGGCCTCGCCCTCGATGCCGCCGGCGGAACGGTAGTCGGCCCGCCCGTCCGGCGTGAACAACCCTCGGTACGCCGCCCAGTCACCGTCGTCCACCGCCACCGCGTACTCGGTGACCAACTCGTCCACGGCCAGCCGGTCCATCACGGTAGCGAGCTCCACACGCTGCGTCATCGGCACAGTGTTGGGCACCGGAGGCGAGGTGCCAAGAGGCGCGCCGAATATTCGGTGGTGCGGGGGAGGGTGGGCGACCGAACCTGTCCTCGTGAACGATCAGTCAGTCGAACAAGTAGTTGAACCCGAGCCGAAGTTCCGGATCCGGGCCCGCCACACGGATTCCACGGTCACCGTCTACCAGGCGTACCGCCCGGAGATCGGCGGCCCCGCGGCCCGCACCGGCCGCTTTCCGGCCTCCTGGAAGCGGGACCGGATGACCTGGATCAAACCGTCCTTCCTGTGGATGATGTACCGCTGCGGTTGGGGCACCAAGGAGGGCCAGGAGACGGTCCTCGCCGTCGAGATCGCCCGCGACGGCTTCGAGTGGGCTCTGCGGCACTCCTGCCTGTCGCACTACGTCTCCGGCCTGCACGAGAACCAGGCCGCCTGGAAAAGGGAGTTGAGGCAGTCGCCGGCCCGCGTCCAGTGGGGCCCGGAGCGGGACCTGCATCTCAACCCGCTGCCGCACCGCTCGCTGCAGCTCGGGCTCGCGGGCGAGGCGGCCGCCCGGTACGCCGACGAGTGGATCGTCGGTATCGAGGACGTGACACCGCTGGCGACGGAGATCCACGCGCTGGTACGGGCCGGCGACCTCGACCGGGCGGCGCAGCTGCTGCCGGAGGAGCGGCCGTATGCCGTGGCCGACGAGGTGCTCGCGCATCTGCGCGGGTAGCGTCGCCGGTCCGACACCGACACCGGCTCCGGACTCCGGTCTCAGGCCGCCTCGATGATCTTTCCGCGGATGGCCTCCGCCCACTCGACCACCAACAGCTCGTACTCCGCGCGCTCCTGGGCCGACAGGGTGCCGCCCGCACGCAGCCACAGCGCCCGGATCTGCTCGTTCACCTCGGCAGCAGACCGCACGGAACCAGGGTGTAGGGAATCGGGGGACATGCGGACAAGCGTAGGGGCAAGCACTGACACTGCGCTACCGCCCGGCTACTCAGAACGTATGGGGTTGGTCACCGGCGACCGCGTCCGCGTTCTCGGTCGCGCCAGCCCAGAAGGCATATGCCCCGCAGGTCGCCGCGCGCAAGAGGCCGCGGGTGGCGGTGAACTACCGGTCCGGATACGCCTGTTCGTCCCCCGGGCGGCCACTGAATCCGCAGGCCATGGCTACTTCGGCGGAGTGCGCGGGCAGGTTGGACAGGACTCGTTCGGGTCCGCCCCGTCCAGCGCACGGGAGATGTCCGAAACGGTGGCGGGAGGCGAGGAGTCGGGGTGGGTCGCCGACGCCGTCAGCTCGCGGATTCCGCCGCGTGGGGGCTCAGGGCGCCCGCCGTCACCAGCGCGATGATGACGATGCCGAGGGCGATGCGGTACCAGACGAACGGCATGAAGCTCTTGTTGGAGATCCACTTCATGAACCAGGCGATCACCGCGTATCCCGACCCGAACGCGATCAACGTCGCGAACAGGGTCGGGCCCCAGTCGACATCGCCGCTGCCCACCGAGTCCTTCACCTCGAACAGTCCGGACGCCAGCACCGCCGGGATGGCCAGCAGGAAGGAGTAACGGGCCGCCGCCTCGCGCTTGTAGCCCATGAACAGGCCGCCGCTGATGGTCGCTCCGGAGCGGGAGACGCCGGGGATGAGGGCGCACGCCTGACAGAGACCGAAGATCAGGCCGTCCTTGACGCCGAGGTTCTCCAGCGTCTTGCGCTGCTTGGGCGCGCGGTGCCGCCCCCCGGTCTCGTCACGGGCCGCCAGGCGGTCGGCGATGCCGATCACCACGCCGACGACGATGAGCATCGTCGCGGTGATCCGCAGATCACGGAACGGCCCCTCGATCTGGTCCTTGAGCGTCACACCGAGCACGCCGATCGGGATCGAGCCGACGATCACCAGCCAGCCCATCTGGGCGTCGTGGTTCTGCCGCATCGCCTTGTCGGACAGCGACCGGAACCAGGCCGAGACGATCCGACCGATGTCCTTGCGGAAGTAGATCAGTACCGCCGCCTCCGTACCGATCTGGGTGATCGCGGTGAAGGCCGCTCCCGGGTCCTTCCAGCCCGAGAAGGCCGCGGTCAGCCGCAGATGCGCACTGGAGGAGACGGGCAGGAACTCGGTCAGCCCCTGGACGAGTCCGAGGACGAGCGATTCAAACCAAGACATGAAGTACGACGTCCAAGTGCTGATGGGATGCGTGGTGATCATGTGACTGGAGCAGCGTATCGGGCTCCCGGGGCCGCATGGGAACAGGGGTTCGCCGTCGGCCCGCGGTGAGAGGCGGGACACGAAGATGCGCAGGAAGTACCGGGTGTTGACCGGCCCCGGCGCCTCCGCTTACGTTGCAGCGCAGGAGAAAGCGCTTGCTGCACCCGCCGCACCGCGCCCGCCGCCGTCCCCGGAGGAGTGCTGAAACCGCCCATGCCTCGCTCGACATCCCCCTTCGCCGGCCGGCGCATCCGGGCCGCCGTCATCGGCACCGGTGCCATCGGGCGCGGATCGCATCTGCCCGCGCTCGGCCGACTCGCCGACGAGGGCGAGACGGAGGTCGTGGCCGCCGTCGACATCGACAAGGACGCCGTGGAGGCGTTCTGCGCCGAGGCCGGCATCCCGCACGCCTACACCGACCTCGACCTGATGCTCGCGGAACAGCGGCCCGACCTGGTCACCATCGGCACCCCGCCCACGCTGCACCGCGCACAGACGGTGGCTGCGCTGCGCGCCGGGGCCTGGGTGTGGTGCGAGAAGCCCCCGGTGCCCTCGCTCGCCGACTTCGACGCGATCGAGGCGGAGGAGGGCACCGACGGCGGGCCGTACGCGTCGATCGTCTTCCAGCACCGCTTCGGCTCCGGATCCCGGCATGTACGGCAGCTGCTCGCCGAGCAGGCGATGGGGCGCCCGCTGGTGGCGCACTGCCAGACCACCTGGTACCGGGACACCGCCTACTACGCCGTGCCCTGGCGGGGGCGCTGGCACACCGAGGGCGGCGGCCCGGCCATGGGGCACGGCATCCATCAGATGGATCTGCTGCTGGACCTGCTCGGGCCGTGGAGCGAGGTGCGGGCCATGGCCGGCCGGCTGGTGCACGACGTGGAGACCGAGGACGTCTCCACCGCGCTCGTCCGCTTCGAGAACGGCGCGCTGGCGACCGTCGTCAACAGCGTGCTCAGCCCCGACGAGGTCAGCCGCATCCGCATCGACTGCGCACGCGCCACCGTCGAACTGACCCACCTCTACGGGCACGCCAACGACAACTGGCGCATCACCCCGGCTCCCGACGTGCCGTCCGAACAGGCCACCGCCTGGCGGGACTTCGGGCCCGACGTGCCCAGTTCGCACCTCGCCCAGCTGCGGGAGCTGGTCGCGAGCATGCGCGCGGGCGAGCGGCCGCGCAGCAGCGGGGCGGACGGGCGCACCAGCCTGGAGCTGATCACCGCCCTGTACAAGTCGGCGTTCACCGACACGACCGTACGACGGGGCGAGATCGGGCCCGGCGACCCGTACTACACGGCCCTGCACGGCGACGCGCCCGGCTGGGCGCCCGAGGCGGCCGAGGAGGTTCCGGCATGAGCGGCGGACTGCGCCTCGTCCACGCCCACGGCGACCGGATCACGGTGACCGAACCGCTCACCGGCGTCGAGCTGTTCGCCTACGTCTACCGCCCGGAGGCGGCCTGGGAAGCGCCGAAGCCGTACCTCCACCCGGTGCGGACCCTGGCGGGCGACGTCGTCACGGACTACCGGCCCAACGACCACCGCTGGCACAAGGGCCTGTCCCTGACGGCCTCACACCTGTCCGGGGCGAACCTGTGGGGCGGCAACACGTACGTCCATGGACGGGGCTATCTCGAACTCCCGGAGCGGGTCGGCTCGATGACGCACGTCGGCTTCGACGAGGTCGCCGCCGACGAGGACCGGGCCGTCATCGCCGAGCGGCTGACCTGGCACCCGCACAGCGGCGAGCTGTGGGCCGAGGAGGTCCGCCGCATCGAGGTGCACGATATCGACCCGGCTTGCGGCTCCTGGGCGCTGACCTGGTCGTCCGCGGTGACCAACCGCCGCGACGAGCTGCTCCGCTTCGGCAGTCCGACCACCGCCGGGCGCGCGATGGCCGGCTACACGGGCCTGTTCTGGCGCGGCCCGCGCGGCTTCCGTGACGGCCGGATCATCGGCCCCGGCGGGGAGGGCCCGGAGCTGATGGGCACGCAGGGCCCCTGGCTGGCCCTGTCCGGCGAGCACGACGGCGCCGACGGCCACGCCACCGTCGTCTTCGCTCACGCTCCGGAGAACGATCACTCCGGCGCCGGGGGCGCCCACCCCGCCCACTGGTTCGTCCGCAACGACCCCTTCGCGGGCGTCGCCCCGTCCTGGGCCTTCCACGAGGAGCTGGAGCTGGCCCCCTGCGACACCCTCACCCGCCGCTACCGCGTCGTCGTCGCCGACGGCGCCTGGGAGCGGGAGGAGATCGCCAAGTATCTGGAGGCACATCCGTGGTGAACGTGTACGGCGGGCTGCCCGGCGGAGTCGCCGTCTCGCGCCTGTGCGTCTACGACTGGCCCGCCGCCGACGGCCTGCACGGCGGGACACCCCATCTGCACCTGGCCTGTTCGGAGGGGTACATGGTCACGGGCGGGACCGGTGCCGTGCAGACGCTGACGGTGTCCGGTTACGAGGTCACACGCCTGGAGGCGGGCACGGTCGCCTGGTTCACCCCGGGCACCGTCCACCGGCTGGTCAACGAGGGCGACCTGCGCATCACCGTCCTGATGCAGAACAGCGGCCTGCCGGAGGCCGGCGACGCGGTGCTCACCCTGCCCCCGGAGTACCTGACCGACCCGGACACGTACGCCGCCGCGACCACGATCCCGGCCGACACGCCGGAGAAGGAACGGGAGCGGCTCGCCCGCGCCCGCCGCGACCTCGCCCTGGAGGGCTACCGCACCCTGCGCGAGGCCACCGGCCCCGAGCCCCTGGCCGCCTTCCACCGAGCCGCCACCGCCCTCGTGCGGCCCCGGCTGGCGGAGTGGCGCGAGCGGTGGCGGCAGGGGGCGCGAGCGGCCGCCGAGACCACCGGCGACCACCTGACCCGCCTCGAACGCGGTGACGTCTCCCACCTCGCCGCTGCCACCGTGCGGTCCGAACAGCCGTCAGAACTGGGGAAGTTCGGGATGTGCGGGCGGCTGGACGTGTACCGGTCGGAGGCGTTGTCGTAGGGGCAGGACACAATGCGTCGCATGACGCGCCTCACGATCGACTGGTCGCAGCTCACGCACGCCTACGGGCCGGCCGACGACATACCCGGACTCTTCGCCCGGCTCGACGGCGGGCCGGGCGACGAGCAGGTCTGGCGCGCGCTCTGGTCGGCTCTGTGTCACCAGGGCAGCGTGTACAGCGCGAGTTTCGCCGCGTTGCCGCTGCTCACGGACATCGCCACGGGCCGCGCGGCCGGCGACCGGGACGAGGCGGTGGCGCTGGCCGGCTTCGTCGTGGCCGAGGCGGAGCCGGCGGAGCGACCCCGGTACGAGGACCAGATCGCCGAGTTGCTTCCGGTGGCCCGCGCCTGTCTGGCGGAGATCCCGACGGGTGATCCGACGAAGTTCGTGTACCACACGCAGTTCCTGCTCGCGTTCGAGGGCGTGCCGTTCTGGTCGCGGGAACTGGAGATGCTGCTGGAGGAGTTCGAGGCCGAGTGCCCGCACTGCGAGGCCCTCACCGTCGTTCAGGTGGGCGAGTACGTCGACCACTGTGAGGCCGAACTGCACCCCGCGCACCCCGCAAACCTGACGGGCACCGGCGCCCGTCTGCACGCGATGGCCGTCGATGCCGGGCAGGAAGCGGTGGCCGACTGGCTGGCCCGGCTCTTCGGCCGGGTGACGTGCCCGGAGTGCGAGACGGTGTTCGGCCTGGCGGAGAGCGTCGCCGGCGCCGAGGCGGGCGACTAGGTTCTGTGTCACGGCCCGGTAGATCTGCGACCGGTCGATGAGTCGCTCTACGCCGTTGCCGCGGGCACCGTCGCCGTACTAGGCGGCCGTCGGGCCGGCGACCGTCCAGCCCGGGGCCTGTGGGCGGGCCGTCAGGTCGTCGTGGTGGACGGGCTCGCCGCAGGCCCGGCAGGTGACCTGGGGGACCAGTTCGCTGCCGCAGCTGTGCTCGATGACCATGGGGAGGTCGGCTCCCTTGCGCAGGTGGCGGTCGCCCCACTCCTTGAGGGTCATCAGGACCGGCTCCAGCTCCAGGCCTGCCGGTGTGGGCCGGTACTCGAAGCGCTGTGGGCGTTCGCTGTAGGCGCGCTTGGTGAGGATCCCCGCGTCCACGAGCCGGCGCAGCCGGGTGGCCAGGATGTCGCGCGGGGCGCCGATGTTGCGCACCAGCTGGTCGAAGCGGCCGTTGCCGAGGCACACCTCCCGCAGGACGAGCAGGGAGTACTTCTCGCCGACCAGGGCGAGGGCGTCGGCGATGGAACAGGGGCGCGGGTCTTTCGTGGCGGCCATGGTGGCCAGTCTAGAGGAGGGTTTGATTTTCCAACCTGGCGAGCTATCGTGAGTTTGGATTTCCTACTCACTGGTAGCTCCCTTCGGGTAGCCAGGCGGCCAAGGAGGCCCGCACCATGCGAGACGCAGTCATCGTCGAAGCCGTACGCACCCCCATCGGCAAGGGCAAGCCGAACGGCTCCCTCGCCCACGTCCACCCCGTGCAGCTCCTCGCCCACACCCTGCGCACCCTGGTCGAACGCTCCGGCGTCGACCCGACGCTGATCGACGACGTCATCGGCGGCACCGTCGACCAGGTCGGCGAGCAGGCCATGAACACCACCCGGTACGCCGTCCTCGCGGCCGGATTCCCCGAGACGGTCCCGGCGACCACCGTGGACCGCCAGTGCGGCTCCTCCCAGCAGGCCGTGCACTTCGCCGCGCAGGGCGTCATCTCGGGCGCCTACGACCTCGTCGTCGCCTGCGGCGTGGAGTCGATGAGCCGGGTGCCGATGTGGTCCAACGTGCCGGCCGGCAAGGACCCCTTCGGTCCGGGCATCGCCGAGCGCTACCCGGAGGGCCTCGTCCCGCAGGGCATCAGCGCCGAACTCATCGCCGCCAAGTGGTCCCTCACGCGCGCGCGGATGGACGAGTTCGCGGTCTCCTCGCACCACAAGGCCGCCGCCGCGTGGGAGGCCGGGCTGTTCGACGCCGAGGTCGCGCCGCTGGAGGGCGTCACCCGCGACGAGTGCGTACGGCCCGGCAGCACCCCGGAGATCCTCGGCGGCCTCAAGCCCGCCTACCACGACCCCGGCTTCGCCGAGCGCTTCCCGCAGATCGAGTGGAACGTCACCGCGGGCAACGCGAGCCCCGTCAACGACGGCGCCTCCGCCGTCCTGATCACCTCCAGCGAGACCGCGGCCCGCCTCGGCCTGCGCCCGCTCGCCCGTCTGCACAGCTTCGCCGTCACCGGCTCCGACCCGCTGCTGATGCTCACCGGCGTCATCCCGGCGACGGAGAAGGTGCTGCGCCGGGCCTCGCTGAGTCTGGCCGACATCGACCTGTTCGAGATCAACGAGGCCTTCTCCAGCGTGGTCCTCTCCTGGCAGCAGGAGACCGGCGCCGACCTCGCCAAGGTCAACGTGCACGGCGGCGCCATCGCCCTCGGCCACCCCCTGGGTGCCAGCGGCACCCGCCTGACCACCACCCTGGTCCACGCCATGCGCGAACGCGGGGCGCGCTACGCCCTGCAGACCATGTGCGAGGCGGGCGGGCTCGCCAACGCGATGATCCTGGAAGGCGTCTGAAGGATCACTGGCTGATCAACGGCTGATCACTGGCCGCGCAGGTGGTGGCGCTTGCGCCAGGCCACCACCGTGCCCGCGAGCGCCGGTACGGCGATGCAGGCCATCGCGATCAGGAAGGCGGGCGAGGTCGGCGCCGAGGCACGGGCGCCGGCGACCGCGTAGGCGGCCGTGTTCGGGATCGAACCGAGCGCTGTGGCCAGCAGGAACGGCAGCCAGCCCATCCGGGAGACGGCGGCGCAGTAGTTCGCCGCCCAGAACGGCACACCCGGGAAGAGCCGCGCCGCCAGCATCGAACGGAACCCGTGCCGGCTGAGCTGCCCGTCGGCCGCCCTCAGCCAGCGGCCGCGCAGCAACGGCCGCAGCGCGTCCTGCCCCAGCATCCGGCCGAGCCCGAAGGCCACCCCGGCGCCGAGCACCGTGCCGGCCAGCGCCGTCGTCAGCCCGAGCTGGGAGCCGAACAGCGCACCCGCCCCCAGATTCAACAGGGGGCGCGGCACGAACGCCACCGTGCACAGCCCGTACGCCACCGCGAACACGACGGCCGCCGCGGCCCCACCGAGCTGCGGCGGCCAGCCGTGCGTCAGCAGCCGCTGCGGCTCGAAGGCGAGCACGCAGGACGCGGCGCCCGCGAGCAGGGCGAGCAGCAGGGACAGCCGTGCGTACGGCGACAGCACCACGCGCGTGCAGCGGGCGGCGAACCCCGTGCGCGGCAGGCGCGGGACGGGAACGGCCGCGGGGACGGCCGGCTCCATGGCGGCGGCCCGGGGAGAGGCCGTGGCGGTGCCAGAGCGGTTGGCATCGAGCATCCGGTGACACTAACCGACGCATGCGTGTGATCGCCGTATGGTCCCTCTCATCACCGTCCCGGAGCGCAGGGTGTGCCGGGCTGTCCCATGTCGGCCCGTCCCGGCTATCCCATGTCGGCGAAATCGCGCATGGGGGCCGTTCCTGACCGGACCACCCAGATGCCGCTGTGCGCGGGGGATTCTTCCGAGCGTGCCTTGAGATCTTCGACGTCCACCACGGGCGGCCACCGAGTTCCCGTTTCGGACCACCGCACTCCGTCGAGGTCCACGCCGTCCAACGGAACGGCCCGGAGATCAGAGGTGGTGAAGTCGTTGACGAATGTGTGCACGGATGTGCCGTCGAGCGCGGGTGGCTCGCGGTGGAGCACCATTCCGACGGCTCGGGCGACCTCGGTGACCCGGATGGTGACGATGAGGGAGCCGAGCAGCCCACCGGTTGAGCCGGCGAGTTCGAGAACGCGGACGACGTCGTCGGCGCGGTCGAGGGCACGGCGGAGGATGAGAGCCAGGGAGGGGGTGAAGTTGGCGTACCTGCCGGCGCGTTTCAGGACCATCACCAGGGCGCGGGCACGGTCGAGGTCGCGCGCGCGGGCGGAGGTGGCGTTGCCCCCTCCTCTTTCGAGGTCCAGCGAGAGAGCGCGGTTCAAGGAGCGGGCGCGCTCGAAAACGCGTTCAAGTTCGAGGTCGGGTACGCGAACACGGGCGCTGTAGCTTTCGAGAACGCTGTTCTGCGCGAGTTCGAGGTCGCGACCGAGCGCGTGCGTGATCTCGAGAGCGATGCTGCGCACCTGGCCAGGAACAGACCCGTGATCGTGAGCGATGACAGCGTCGCTTCTGAGCGCTCGATAGGCCTCGGCGACATGAGGATTCATGCGCAGGGCCCAGCGGTCGGATGTGGTGACGGACCACCGCGTTTCCTCGGTCGCCCTGCGGGCCGGGCCTGTTGCGGGTGTGCTCGGCCGCGGGGGCGGGGGCATGGGGGGAAGGACGGACTTCAGTCCCGCCTCCACGGCCAGGACGGTGCCGAGGTCGTCCACCGCCGCGCTGTACCGGGATTGCAGCAGCACCTCGTGCAGGCCGGCTTCGACGTCGAGGATGTCGTCCAGGCCCTCGATGAGGTGGTGCTGGTACTCGTCGAGGCGGCGAACTGCGGTTTCCTGAAGGGAATCGGACTCAGGACGGTCGGTCACAGTTCCTCCTCCCGCTTCTTGAGATGCTCCGCGGCAGCGCGCCGCGCCTTCTTCAGGTTGCTTCGCACCGCCTCGGAGCTGATGTGGAGCTGTTCGGCGATGTCATCGGGCGTGTAACCGTCGAGAGTCCAGGCCAGGACCTGGCGTTGCCGAGGCGGCAGCCGGCGTAGCACCGGCAGCAGGGCGTAGCGGCTCTCCCATTCTCTGAGCGCGTCCGGGCGGGGCAGCAGCGATGTCGGTTCGGGGACCGACTCGACCGGGTCCTCTTTGAGCGAGGCGATCCTGCGGGCGAGTTCGCGCGAGGCCACGGTGTGTACCCAGGCCCTCGGCTCGTGAAGGTCGGCCCAGCGCTGATACGCCTTGATCATGCTGTCCTGGGCGATGTCGGCAGCGGCGGGAACGGTGGCGCCCTGATTGATCAGAAAGCCCACGAGCTGGCGGACGACGCTCCGATAGAACGTCGAGAACTGCTCGTCCTTCAGCAGGCGTGCGGCGTGGCCCAGCTCCTCGAATCCGCTGTGCTGAGCGGCGGATGCGGCCGTCGGCATGTCCAGACCGTCCAGTGGATCCTGGTCGCTCATTCTGCGGGGTCCCCCTCGTGCGCCGAAGCATGGACGATCTTCAGACGGAGCCGGTGTCCGTTTCCGATCCGGTCATCCAACTCCAGCCGAGCGCCGGGGATCACCGCTTTGGTGATATCGAGGACACACTGCCTTCGAAGCCGCTCACCACGGGTGCGCCAGCGTAAGCGCAGCCACAGGGCCAGCAGGGCGCACACCTTGGCCGTGACGAACGAGGCGAGAGCGATGATCGTGGCCGAGTCCATGTCTGTTCCTTCTCGGTGCCCTGGCGCGGTCGCCTGCCGGGGGCAGGCCTGTCGTCAAGTAAGAGCACCGAGCGGGCAAGATCGTGAACTCCCGGATGAACCGGTCTCATGAGAGACGGGCCGCTGTTCAGCGAGAGACCAGAGCCGCGAGTACGGTCGGCAGCTGGGGTGGCTCGAGGCGGTCCGGGAGCGAGGTCAGATCCGGCCAGGGGATCCAGGCGTGGGTGTCGAGGTTGATCTGTTCGTCTGGGAGGAGGCCGGTCCGTACCAGCGGCGGTTGTTCCTCGGCGAAACGGGCCAGGAAGAACTGCTCCGAGCCGGTGTAGCGCTTGCCGTTCCACCGCACGTCTCGTTCGACGGATACGGACCGGTCGGTGACCGCGGCCGGGTCCAGGCCGGTCTCCTCGGCCAGTTCGCGCCGTGCCGCCTCCAGTGGTGTCTCACCGGGCTCTATGCCGCCACCAGGCGGTTCCCACAGCCATGTTCCGTCGAACGGGTCGCGCCAGCGCAGCAGGAGTACGCGGTGGGCGGCGTCCAGGCAGATGACCCGCGCTGCGGGCCGGTGTGCTGTCTCCACCGGCTCAATCTAGCCATGCGACCCAGTGTTGATCGAGGTCCTTACGTCGACAGCTGATCACCCAAGGGGCTGCGCAGGTACAGGACGTGGTGGCCGTGCCGGGCGCGGGTGACCAGTCCGGCGCGGTGGCAGGACGCCGAGGTGCTGGTTCACCGTGCCGCGGCTGACACCCAGCCGGTGGGCCAGTCCGGTCGTGCTCGCGGGTTCCGCGAGGAGCGCGAGGATGCGGGCGCGGGTGCGGCCGAGCAGGTCGGCCAGAGCTGTCGGCGTAGCCGGTGCGCCGGTGTGCCAGACCGTGGCGGGGCCCCGGGCCGGATACCAGATCCGGGGCGGCAGTTCGAGGTCCACGACGGTGACCGCGTGGTCGCAGAACAGGGAGGGCGTGAACGTCACGCCGCGTCCGTCGGCGGCGAGGTCGCGGTGCTCGGCGGGGAAGGCGTCGAGGCCCAGCGCGCCGGTACCGGACTGCCGGCTCAGGCCCGGGTCGATGTCCGCGAACAGCTCGGCCGCTCCACCCTCGGCGAGGCGGCGTGCCCGGTGCAGGACGTCGGCGCGCAGTACGGCGTGCATGCGCGGCCAGTGCGGTGCGATCACCAGGAGCCAGTAGGTCTGGAGGGCGTCGGCTGTTCGCTTCAGCAGGGCGAGGGGGTCTGTGACGGCCTCTTGGAGCAGCGGGTGCAGTGGACGGCCGTCGGCGGCCTGGAGCACTTCGCGCGTCACGCGCTCGGCCGGTGTCGAGCGCAGGGCGGCGAACTCGTCGTCGATGTCGGTGCCGGGCATCGGCGGATGAGGGGTCAGGAAGTCGGGGATCAGCCGGCTCGGGCCGACCAGTGCCTGCAGCAGGGGCCAGTCGAGGTGCCGTAGCAGCGGGGCGGACCGACGCAGCAGCGGCTGGTGCACGGCGTAGCGGACGGGGCTGCGCCAGGCCCGCAGGCTCTGGACCGTCTCCTGCAGAGGGGAACACACGAACCGGACCGCGGCGAGATCGTCCAGGTCTCCTGGTGGGATGCGGCCATGACTGCTTCTGCTGCCGGGGCGAGCCCGGCGTCGGCGACGTACGACCGCATCGGCATCGGTTACCGGCAGGTCCGGCGCCCCGATCCGCGCCTGGCCGCGCTGATCCAGGACGCCCTGGCCGGGGCGCGCACGGTCGTCAACGTCGGGGCGGGCTCCGGTTCCTACGAGCCGGCGGACGCGGACGTCACCGCGGTGGACCCCTCACAGGTCATGCTCGACCAGCACCCCGGCCACCGGAAGGTTCTGGCCGGCGCGGAGGAACTCCCCTTCGAGGACGGCGCGTTCGACGCCGCGATGGCGGTGATGACGGTGCATCACTGGCCGGACCCGCACCGCGGTCTTCGTGAACTGCGGCGCGTCTCCCGTCGGCAGGTCGTCTTCACCTGGGACCCGCAGCATCTGCCCGAACTGTGGCTGATCGAGGAGTACCTCCCCGAGATCCGGCAGCTCGAGCATGCTCGCTTCACGCCCCTGTCCGATGTGGTGGAAGCTCTCGGTGCGCACACCGTCCTTCCCTTCGCCGTCCCGCACGACTTCACCGACGGCTTCCAGATCGCGTACTGGCGGCGCCCGGAGTTCTACCTCGACCCGCTCATCCGGCAGGCGAGTTCCACGTTCGCCCAACTTCCCCCGTCCGTGGTCGAGCCGGCGATCGCGCGCGACTGCGAGAGGACCTGGCCACGGGAGCCTGGCAGCGCCGCCACGCGGACCTGCTCGGCCGGGAGTCCATGGACTACGGCTACCGCCTGATCGTCGCGCAGCAGAACGGCCTCTGACCGTGTGATCGCCGTATCGTTCGTCCCATGACCGTCACAGGCGCGGCCCCGCCGGACGTGCCGCCCAGCGCCCTCGCCGACGCCGTGCTGGAGCGGCTGACCGCCACGTACACCGCCGCGGCCGATCCGGGCAGGGCCGCGCCGATGCGGGCGTACATGAAGGACGTGGCGCCCTTCCTCGGGATCCCGACCCCGGACCGGCGCGCCCTGTCCCGCTCCGTCCTGGCCGGCAGACCCCGGCCGGACGAGGCCGACTGCACCGCGATCGCCCTGCGCTGCTGGCTGCTGCCCGAGCGCGAGTACCACTACTTCGCCGTGGACTACCTGCGCCGCCACGCGGCCCGCTGTTCCTCCGCGTTCCTGCCCGTCGCCCGGCACCTCATCACCACCGCCTCCTGGTGGGACACCGTCGACCTGCTCGCCGCGCACGTCGTCGGCGCCCTGGTCGCGGCCGACCCCGGGCTCACGGCCGACATGGACGCCTGGATCACCGACGACAACCTCTGGGTGGCGCGTACGGCCCTGCTGCATCAGCTCCGCTACAAGGAACGCACCGACACCGACCGGCTGTTCGCCTACTGCCTGCTCCAGTCCGGCCACCCCGACTTCTTCGTCCGCAAGGCCATCGGCTGGTGCCTGCGCGAGTACGCCAAGACCGATCCCGAGGCCGTACGCGGTTTCCTGGCGCACGAGCGGAGCCGCTTCGCGCCGCTGACCGTGCGCGAGGCCCTGAAGAACATCGGCTCCTGAGGGTCCTCGCCCGGCCCTCGGCCGGCCCTCAGCCGGTCCTCGGCCCGGTGCCACAACTCGCTTACCGCGAAAAACCATTCGACGCCGGACAAACCGTCGGCGATGATCGTCGACATGTTCCGGTACGCCTTCCTCCTCGCAGCATCCGCCGTCGCGGATGCGCCGAAGGCTGCCGTCCCGATCCTCGTGGCCGCTGTCGACGGCGCCCGAAGCTGACCCTCTCCGGATTGTCCGGCGGACCCCGCAGGGGGAGGGTCGGCCACTCCTCGGGGTCCCCGCTCTTCCGCACGCCTGAGAGGCTTCGAGGTACAGCCATGTCCAAAACGGCATACGTGCGCACCAAGCCGCACCTGAACATCGGCACGATGGGCCACGTCGACCACGGCAAGACCACCCTGACCGCCGCCATCACCAAGGTCCTGGCCGAGCGCGGCACCGGCAGCACCACCCAATACGTTTCGTTCGACCGCATCGACCGGGCCCCGGAGGAGGCCGCCCGCGGCATCACCATCAACATCGCGCACGTCGAGTACGAGACCGACACCCGGCACTACGCCCATGTCGACATGCCGGGCCACGCCGACTACGTCAAGAACATGGTCACCGGCGCCGCACAGCTCGACGGGGCGATCCTCGTCGTCTCCGCGCTCGACGGGATCATGCCGCAGACCGCGGAGCACGTGCTGCTCGCCCGGCAGGTGGGCGTCGACCACATCGTCGTCGCCCTCAACAAGGCCGACGCGGGCGACGAGGAGCTGACCGACCTGGTCGAGCTGGAGGTCCGCGACCTGCTCACCGCGCAGGGTTACCCGGGGGACGCCGTGCCCGTCGTACGGGTCTCCGGGCTGAAGGCGCTGGAGGGCGACCCGCGCTGGACGGCGTCGATCGAGGCGCTGCTCGACGCGGTCGACACCTATGTGCCGACGCCCGAGCGGTATCTGGACGCGCCGTTCCTGCTGCCGGTGGAGAACGTGCTCACCATCACCGGGCGGGGCACGGTCGTCACGGGCGCCGTGGAGCGGGGGAGGCTCCGCCTGGGGGACCGGGTCTCGGTGCTCGGCGCCGGCGTGGAGAGCGTCGTCACCGGGCTGGAGACCTTCGGCAAGCCGATGGAGGAGGCGCAGGCCGGGGACAACGTGGCCGTGCTGTTGCGCGGTGTGCCGCGGGACGCCGTGCGGCGGGGGCACGTGGTGGCTGCGCCGGGGAGTGTGGCGCCGAGCCGGCGCTTCACCGCGCGGGTCTACGTGTTGTCCGGGCGTGAGGGCGGTCGTACGACGCCGGTGTCCACGGGGTATCGGCCGCAGTTCTACATCCGTACGGCGGATGTCGTGGGGGACGTCGACCTGGGGGAGGTGGCGGTCGCGCGGCCCGGGGAGACGGTTGAGATGACTGTTGAGCTGGGGCGGGAGGTGCCGGTCGAGCCTGGGCTCGGGTTCGCCATCCGGGAGGGTGGCAGGACCGTCGGGGCCGGGACGGTCATCTCCGTGGGTCCGTAGGGGCTGAGGTGCTGGGGGACTGCGGGGCCGTTGTGGCTGGTCGCGCCCACGCGGCGGAGCCGCATATCGATGCAGCCGCACGTCCCTGGGTGGGTCCGCGCGCCCGGTGCTCTCCAGGGCCGGAGACAATGGTTTCGTGAGTGAAGCCATACCTGTGACCCGGGCCGTCGATCACGGCACCGCCAAGCTGATGCCCGATGTCGATCGGGAGCGGGCCTGGCTGCTCACCGTCGACGGGGCGCCGCAGTCGTACGTCGATCTGGACGAGCCGACGTATCTGGAGTTCGAGTACGCGCGGCGGCTCGGGTACGTGCTGGACACCGTGGCCGAGGAGGGGCTCGCGCTGGACGTGGTGCACCTGGGCGGGGGAGCGCTCACGCTTCCCCGGTACCTCGCCGCCACCCGGCCCGGCTCCCGGCAGGACGTGGTCGAGGCCGACCGGGGGCTGCTGGAACTGGTCGTCGAGCATCTGCCGCTTCCGGAGGGCTCGGGTGTCGCGCTGCACAGCGCCGACGCCCGGGCCTGGGTCGAGGCCGCCCCGGACAACTCGGCCGACGTGCTGATCGCCGACGTGTTCGGCGGCTCACGAGTCCCGGCACACCTCACCTCGCTCGCCTACGCCCGCGAGGCCGAGCGCGTGCTGCGGCCCGACGGGGTCTATCTGGCCAACCTCGCCGACGCGGCGCCGTTCGGGTTCCTCCGTTCCCAACTGGCCAATTTCGCGGCCGTGTTCGAGGAGCTGGCGCTGATCGCCGAGCCGGGCGTGCTGCGCGGCCGGCGGTTCGGCAACGCGGTTCTCGTCGCCTCGCACCGGCCCGTCGACACGGCTGCCGTGGCCCGTCTCACCGCCGCCGACGTCTTCCCGGCCCGTGTCGAACACGGTCCGGCGCTGCGGGACTTGATCGGTGGCGCGCAGCCGGTCGGCGACAGCGACGCCGTACCCTCACCCGAGCCCCCCGACGGGGCTTTCGGTATCGGCTGAGGGGAGCGAAGCGGTTGTCGGCCGTTCCGTGCCGCGGGTCAGTGTGCGGACGTCCCGGACCAGCAGGACCAGGGCGGTGACCAGGACGACCAGGCCCGCGCAGCCCCACAGGGCGGCCGTGCGGCCGACGGCGGACTCGGTGGGACCGGCCAGGGCCGTGGCGAGGGGGATGAGCGAGACCGAGCCGAACCAGTCGTAGGCCGAGACCCGGGAGAGCTTGTCCTCGGGGATCTCCTGGTGCAGCGCGGTCATCCAGGAGACGCCGAACACCTCCACCGTCGTACCCGCGACGAACATGACCACGTAGAGGACGCCCACCGGCACCGGCACGGCGAGGGCGGCCGAGGGGAGGGCCAGTGGGAAGACGCACAGGGTGCCGGCGAGGAGCAGGCGGCGGGGTCTCCAGCGGGTCATCAGCAGGGCGCCGGCCACCGTGCCCGCGCCGAACGCGCCCAGCGCCAGGCCCCAGGGGCCCGCCCCGCCCAGGCTGTCGCGGGCGACGAGCGGGCCGTACACCGCGTCGGCCGCGCCGACCACCGCGTTGGCGATCGAGAACTGGACGACGATGCCCCACAGCCAGGGGCGGCTGGTGAACTCCTGCCAGCCCTCCCGGAGATCGGCCAGCATGCCCTCTCCGGGCGCGCGCGGCGGGATGTGGCTGACGTCGAGGAAGGAGCGCAGGGCTCCGGCGACGGCGAAGGCCGCCGCGTCGAACGCGAGGACCCAGCCGGGGCCGACCGCCGCGACCAGCGCGCCGCCGAGCGCGGCGCCGCCGAGGGCCGCTCCCTGGGTGGCCATGCGGAAGAGGGCGAACGCCCGGCCCGCCTGCTCACCCTTCACGGAGGACATCAGCATGCCCTCGGCCGCCGGGCCGAAGAACGCCTGCCCGGTACCGCCGAGCGCGGTGAGCAGCATCATCTGCCACAGCCGGGGCTCGCCGGTCAGCACGAGCAGCGCGAAGGCCCCTTGGGAGAGGAAGTTGAGGGCGTTCGCGGCGACCATCACCCGGTGCCGGGGCAGCCGGTCCGCGACCGCGCCGCCGATGAGGAGGAACACCACCAGCGGCAGGGTGCGGGAGGCGGCCACCAGTCCCACGTCGCCGCCGTCGCCGCCCGAGTCCAGCACGGCGAACGCGGCGGCGATGAGCGAGCCGTTGGCGCCGAGGCCGGTCACGACCGCCGCGGCGGTCAGCAACGAGTAGTTGCGGCCCGCCCAGGCGGGTCTGGGCGGGTGGCGGGGGACGACTGGCTTCACCGGGTGACTATCGCTCGCGTGACTCGCGGTTTCAAACCGGTTTCCGGCGGCGTCGGCGATCCGGCCAACTCGCCGTGCATGGCGCGTCTTTGACTCTGGCGGAGGAGCTTTTTAAGATGATCAAGTCATGTCCATGACTATTTGTCATGGCGATGGCCTAATTGCTTCGAAAGAGAAGAAAGGACCTTCATGCGCAAGCATGCTGCAGCCCTGATCGCCACGGCTGCGCTCATCGGTGCCGCCGTGCCCGCCGTTGTCGCGGCGCCCGCCTCGGCCTCGACGATCAGCTGTCGGCCAGCCGCCCACCGCTACGTCGTGACCAAGGACGAGGCCGCCATCCACAAGACGCCGAGCGGCCGTGGCAAGGTGATCGGCCACGCGGCCAAGGGCCACCACGTGATATCCCACTACGAGTGCACCAACAGCAGCACCTGGGAGTGCATCAAGGACTGCCAGGTCTCCGACGACGGCACGCCGACGCTGTACGGCCACTGGATCTACCGCGGCTACCTGGGCGAGGGCTGAGGCTCCACGGTGTTCCGGCCCGCCGCGCCGCGGTGGCCGGAACACCGTGCGGGCTCAGTCGGACGTCGGGGTTCCGTGCAGCCGGATCGTGCTGAGGATCTTCAGGACGGTCGCCTTGGGGATCTCGCCCTTCGTACCCGTGGCCCCGTAGAAGTTGAACGACACATAGTCGTCGGCGGCGTTCTTGAAGCCGAACGTGAGCGCCTTGCCGTCGGTCACGCACTTGCCCTTGCGGGGCGTGTGAGTCGACTGGGCCCACGCGTAGCTGCCCTTCACACCCGAAGCGGACGTGAAGGGGGTGGGCTTCTTGTCCCACGAGATGCTCTTCTTGTCCGGCATCGTGTAGCCGCCGTAGACCCACCAGGGCGGTGTGTTGATCGCGATCTCGTCCGCGTTCTTCGCACCGCTGGCGCCCTTGGAGCCCACGACCGCCAGCGGGGTGTCCTCGGTGCGGCCGTCCTTGTCGTCGTCGGACGTGCACCACTTGGACTGGTACTCGGCGAGGCCCGACATGGTGATGCCCTTGTCCTTCTCGGACTTCGGGAAGTCGAAGCCGACCGCGAGACCGGTGGCCTGGACCTCCCAGTCCGACGGCACGTCGAAGGCGACACCCCACTTGGGGTTCACCACGACCTTCCAGCCGGCGATCGTCGGCTTCTCGGTCTCGTTGCCGCGCGGGTCGTCGTCCGTCGACGGGGACGCGCTCGACCCGGAGGGCGACGACGTGGCCGGGCTGCTCGGCTTGTCGGCCACGTCCTTCTTGTCCTTGTCGCCCAGGACCAGGAACGCGGTCACGCCGGCGGTCACCACCACGGCCGCGGCCGCCACGATCGCGACGACCTTCGTCCGGTTCCCGCCGCCAACACCGCCACCGCCGCCCGGTGAGGGCTGCGGGACACCAGCGGGTGCCGGAGCCCCCCACTGCGGCTGCTGTGCATAGGGGCTGGGCTGTTGGTAGTCGGGCTGCTGGTACGGATTCGGTTGCTGGTAACCCGGCTGCTGATACGGGTTGTTCTGCGGGTTCTGCTCGCCCCCGGGCGGCTGCTGCTGTCCTGGCCACATGGGGGCCCACCCTAGCGGCGCCAGGGACACGATTCGGTCACTACCCCTCGCCAGGGCTGTAGCGAAGCGGAATCCTCTCTGGCCAGCGGCTGCTACTCGTGAGTAACATGGCGGCATGAGCGCAGACCAGATGTCGATCGGCGACATGCTCGCCGCCACCGTGCCGATGGCCCGGACCCTGAACCTGGAGTTCCTGGAGACCTCTCCGGAGCAGGCCGTGGTGTCCCTGCCGGACCAGGGTGACTACCACAATCACGTGGGCGGGCCGCACGCCGGCGCGATGTTCACGCTCGGGGAGTCGGCCAGCGGTGCCATCGTGCTGGCCGCGTTCGGGGACCAGCTCTCGCGCGCCGTGCCGCTCGCCGTGAAGGCCGAGATCGCCTACAAGAAGCTGGCGATGGGCGCCGTCACCGCGACCGCGAAGCTGGGCCGCCCGGCCGCCGAGGTCGTGGCCGAACTGGACGCGGGGCAGCGCCCGGAGTTCCCCGTGACGATCGAGATCCGGCGCGCGGACGGAGCCGTCACGGGCGAGATGCAGGTCGTGTGGACGCTGCGTCCCAACAACTGAGGCTGAGGTAGGAGTTGAGGCAGGGGTCCGACCGGGTCCCTGCCTTCCTCCATGCCGTTTCAGGCCGCCCGGCGCCGCTCCCGGCCGCCCGTCTCGTCGTCCTCCAGTCCCGCCACGAACTCCCTGAGCCAGCCCCTGAATTCGGGGCCCAGGTCCGGGCGGGCGCAGGCCAGGCGGACCACCGTGCGCAGATAGTCCGCCTTGTCGCCGGTGTCGTAGCGCAGGCCGTCGAAGACGACCCCGTGCACCGTGCCGCCCGCGGCCAGGTCCTGGAGGGCGTCCGTCAGCTGGATCTCGCCGCCGCGGCCCGGCGGAGTGCATTCCAGGGCGTCGAAGACGGCGGGGTCGAGGACATAGCGGCCGATGACCGCATAGCGGCTCGGCGCCTTCTCGGGTGACGGCTTCTCGATGAGGCCGGTGACGCGTACGACACCCTCCTCGCCGGTGGGTTCCACCGCCGCGCAGCCGTAGAGGTGGATCTGCGCCGGGTCGACCTTCATCAGTGCCACCACGGTGCCCGCGTACCGGTCGCGGACGTCCAGCATGCGGCTGAGCAGGGTTTCGCGCGGGTCGATCAGGTCGTCGCCGAGCAGGACGGCGAAGGGCTGGTTCCCGACGTGGTGGCGGGCGCACAGCACGGCGTGGCCGAGGCCGAGCGGGTCGCCCTGACGGATGTGGTGGATGTCGGCCAGCCGCGCGGGATCGCGTACGGCGTCCAGGCGCACGGTGTCGCCCTTGGCCGCGAGGGCCTGCTCCAGCTCGAAGGCGCTGTCGAAGTGGTCCTCGATGGCGCGCTTGTGCCGGCCGGTGACCATCAGGATGTCGTTGAGGCCGGCCGCCGCGGCCTCCTCGACGACGTACTGGATGGCCGGCTTGTCGACGACGGGGAGCATCTCCTTCGGCGTCGCCTTGGTCGCGGGCAGGAACCGGGTGCCGAGCCCGGCGGCCGGGACGACCGCCTTGCGCACCGGGCGGGGAGGGGCGGGGGTCGCTGTGGAGTGGGGGGCGATCATGCGGCCATGCTGGGGCACGCGGATGAGAGCGCGCCGAGAGGAACGTGGGAACCGGCTGTGGGTGTCCGCCGACACGGCGGGCGGGAAGTTGGAGATTCCGTGTGTCATCCGGCTTTCCGCGCACACAAGTTGACCGTCATGCAACCGCCCCTCCCGGGGAAGTGCGGATACCATCGGTAACTGTTGTGTATTTCCCTGACTTTGAAACCGAGTCATTCGAACTTCTTGTTTCCTGCGAGGCGCGTGTGCGAAGGTGAACCCTCCTGCGAGAGGGGCAAAGGTCGCAACCGAACGGCAAGGCCAGGCCCCTTAGGTATGCACCAATCAGGCACTGCTTTCCGACGGGGCGCCATTTCGGATGCCGCCCTGCGGCTGGAAAGGAAATGGTGTTCCGTGCAGTCCCCCTACCCCCCACGCCCGCCGTTCCCGCCCCGCCCCGGTTCGCTGCCGGGGGAGTCCGACCGCGATCTCGTCGCCCAGCTGGCCGGCCCCGGTGCCGGCCGTCATCACGCCGTCGCCCTGCTGCTGGCCCGGCACTGGCGGGCCACCCGCGACTACGCGATCGTCTGCCTGGCCGCCGCCGGGCCCACGGCACAACTGGTGGCCACCGCCGCCTATCAGCAGGTACTCGGCCGGCTCACGAGCGGGGCGGTCGGCGGCGCCCTGCGCCCGCAGTTGCTGACTGCCGTCCGCGAGACCGTCCGCACCTGGGCCGCCGACGAGGGCGCCTGCGTGGTCATGCCGGAATTGCGCAAAACCACCGGCGGCCGTGGTCTACGCGCGACAATGCCCGGCACGCCCGAGAGGCGACAACTCGCCGAACGCGCATTCCAGGCCCTGCCCGCCGCCTCCCAATGCCTTCTGTGGCATGCCGAGGTCGAGGCGGAGCCCATAAACATACCCGCTGGTCTGTCGGGGGTGGACACGGCCACCGCCGCGACCGCCCTGGAGCAGGCCCGCGAGCAATTCCGGGCGGGCTGCGTACGCGCCCACCGGGAACTCGCACCCTCCAGGGAATGCCGCTTCTACAACCGCCTCCTGGACGTCCCCATTCGGCGCGGAGGCTCCCTGCTCCCGGATGTGCAGGCGCATCTGGCGGTCTGCCGCCACTGCCGGCACGCCGCCGAACAGCTCAGCCATTTCGAGGGCGGCCTGGAAGTCCTGCTCGCCGAGACCGTGCTCGGCTGGGGCGCCCGCCGCTATCTCGACTCCCGGCCCGGCCGCGGCGCATTGGCGGAGGAGCCGCCGGTCCCCCACGCGGTGGACTCGACGGCGGGCGGCCGGCACCGCACGTTGCCCGAGGGCGGACATCGCACGCTGCCCGAGGGCAGGCGTCGTACGGCCCTGGTGGTGGGCGTCGGGCTCACCTCGCTCGCGCTGCTGGCCACGGTGCTCGTGGCCAAGGGCTGGTCCGATGACAACGGTGTCCCGGGGCCCGAGGCCACCTGGGGTGCTCCGGTGGGCAGTTCCGCCCGTCCCGGCGCCGACAGTGAGCGGTCCTCCGCGGTCTCCCCGTCCGCCGCCTCGGTCGGCGATCCCGTCGAGGTCGCCCACGGCAGGCTGCGCAGCATCGCCTCCGGGCTCTGTCTTGCCGCGAGAGGGGGAAATGCCGAGGCGGGGGCGGGTGCCGTGCTGGCGGAGTGTTCGTCCGCCGGATCGCAGCAGTGGTCGTACCAGGACGACGGACTGCTGCGCAGCTCCGCCGATCCCACCCTGTGCCTGGCCGCCGATCCGGGGACGCGGGGCGTCGTGATGGCCGGCTGTGTCGTGCACGCCGGAGAGGTGTCGTACGACCTCACGGTCCGGGGTGAACTGCTGCTCCGCCGGCCCGAGGGCCTCGCCCTCGCCCCGGACTCCGGGGACTCCCCGACGCGGGTGGTGGTCGCGGCCCGCGACGGCTCGAAGGGGCAGCGGTGGGTCCTGGAGGCAGGGGTGGGGGCGGGTGCGCCATCGCGACGGGGCGCTTCGCCCGACGCGCCGCCGGACCACGGGCGGACCGAACCCTCGAAGGGGACCGTCGAACAGCCGCCCGGGCGGCCGGACGAGGACGCCCCGGATGAGAAGCGCGAGCAGGGGCAGGGGCAGGGGCAGGGGCGGGAGCACCAGCCGACAGGGCCGGAGTACGAGACCCGGATCGCCCAGGCCGGCGCCCACGAGGGTCCCGGCGCGGCGGAATCCGCCCCTCCCGCGGACCCGGTGCGCGAGGTCGTCCCGCCGATCGCGGGCACCCTCGTCTCCGCGCCGACGGTGGTCGGCTCGTTGCTCGGCTGACATCGGAGGGCCACCCCGGACACGTGGTGGCCCTCGCCCGCCGTCCTCCGGCCAACTCGCCGCCCGGCTCGGGTGCGTACAGGGATCGAGCCACCGGGCCGAAGGCATGCGGAATTTACAGATACCGGTCCCGTGTCCTGCCATGTTGCCCCCGGTGAGTCCGCGGTGAATATGCCCGGCGCTTTGGCGGGCTTGTGGGGGTGTGCCGAGAGGGCCGGGGCGGACGTGCGGTCGTGGGGCGGAAGAGGATTGCACGGATTTCCAGCGCTTGCGGGGGAATTCGGCGAGCTGGCCGAATCGATGCCACCGCCCGCGAAAAGGACGCGGCGTTATTGACCCGCCAGTAAGCACCTCGCTAGGTTCCGGTGGCCTCGCACCAGAGTGTCCTGCCGCACACCCCCCACCGTGCTGTCTTGCCGATTCTTCGGAGCATCATGACCTCCCCTGTGCGCGCCCAAGACCTGATCCTTTGTCTCACACCCTTCGGAGAACCCGACGCCGGGCCGGCCGTGGCCGCCTGCGGCGCCGGCGCGCTCGGCATCCTCGACCTCGGCGACGGTGACCGACGATCCCGCGAGGAGCTGAACCGGCTGAGCAGAGCGGCGCCGGGGCCCTTCGGCGTACGGGTGACCGGGCGCTGCGCACTGGACCCCGGCGAACTGGGCGGTGCCCCCGACACCCTGGTCCTCGCGCAGGATGCGTCCTGGAACGTGGGCGAAGCAGCCGCGCAGTACCGGGTGTTGGCGGAGGTCTCGGATCTGGCGCAGGCGCGCGAAGCGGTGCGTGCCGGGGCCCAGGGGCTGGTCGCGCGAGGCGCCGAGAGCGGTGGCCGGGTTGGCGAGCTGAGTACGTTCGTTCTGCTCCAACTGCTCCTGGGAGATAGTGGTTTGGGGGTTCCGGTCTGGGCCTGCGGCGGCATCGGGCCGCGTACGGCGGCCGCCGCGGTGGCCGGCGGGGCGGCCGGTGTCGTCCTCGACAGCCAACTGGCCCTGCTGGCCGAATCGCGGCTGCCGGAGGCGGTGCGGGTCGCGCTGCGGTCTCTGGACGGTTCCGAGACCGTGGTCGTCGCCGAGCACCGGGTCCTGCGCCGACGCGGCCCGGACGCCCCGCCTCCGCCCCCGGACGACGCCGAGGCGGTCGCTTCCCTGCTCGGTGCGCGGGACCTGCGCCGCCAACTCCTGCCGGTGGGCCAGGACGGATTCCTTGCCGCGCGATTCGCTGAGCGGTGGGGGGATGTGCGGCGGACCGTGCGCGAGGTGAGGGCGGCGATACGGGAGGTCGTCGGTGCGGCGGAGGTCGAGGGGGCGGACGGCGGCGGGCCGAGGCGGGTGGGCGCCGAGCCCGGGAGGCCGGTGGGCGCCGAGCCGGAAAAACCAGTGGGCGTCGAGCCGGGGAAACCGGTCGGCGGCAAACCGGGTAGGCCGGTACGCAGCGGGCTGGAGGAGCCGGCCGGCGCCGGGGCGGTGGCGTCTTCCGACGACGAGTCCGTGGAGTCGGTCGGCCGGGGGGTGTCGGAGGCCGGCAGTGGCTTGGCCGAGTCGGTTGATGGCGGGTTGCCAGCGGCTGGCGGTGGCCTGAGCGAGTCGCTCGGTGGTGGGTCGGCAGTGGTCGGACGCGGGTCGGCCGAGTCGGTCGGTGGTGGGTCGGCCGCGCCTCCTGGTGGTGGGTTGGCGGCGGGTGGCGGTGGCCCGGCCGAGCCGCTCGACGCCACCTCGGCCGAGCGGTTCGACCACGCCCCCGCTCATGCCCTGCGCCCCGGCTCACCCATGAGTCGCGCCCTCGGTACCCGGCTCCCAGTCGCGCAGGGACCCATGACGCGGGTCAGTGATCAGGCGGCCTTCGCCGCCGCCGTCGCCGCGGACGGGGCGCTGCCCTTCCTGGCGCTGGCCCTCGCCGACGGTGAGCGGACCCGGGCGATGCTGACCGAGGCGCGTGCCGTGCTCGACGGGCGGTCCTGGGGTGTGGGCGTGCTCGGCTTCGCGCCCGAGGACATCAGGAACGCGCAGCTGGAAGCCGTCCGGGAACTGCGCCCCACGCACGCGATCATCGCGGGCGGACGGCCCGCCCAGGCCGAGGCGCTGGAGCGGGCCGGGATCCGCACCTTCCTGCACGTGCCCTCGCCCGGGCTGCTGCGGCAGTTCCTGCGGGCCGGGGCGCGCAGGTTCGTGTTCGAGGGCTCCGAGTGCGGCGGGCACGTCGGACCGCGCGCCTCCTTCCCGTTGTGGGAGGCCCAACTCGCCGTACTGGAAGACTTCCTGGACGACGAAGCCGATGCCGGGACCGCGCGGCAGCTGGAGGTGTTCTTCGCGGGCGGGATCCACGACGAGCGGTCCGCCGCGATGACCGCTGCCCTGGCCGCTCCGCTGACCGCCCGGGGCGCCGCCGTCGGCGTCCTCATGGGCACCGCCTACCTGTTCACCGAGGAGGCCGTGGCGCACGGCGCGATCCAGCCGCTCTTCCAACGGCAGGTCCTGACCGCCGCCACGACCGCTCTGCTGGAGACCGCGCCTGGCCACGCCACCCGCTGTGTGCCCAGCCCCTTCACGACGGACTACCGTGCTCGCGAGGCCGGGCTACGCGCGTCCGGTCTGCCCGACCGGGAGGTGTGGGAGGCGCTGGAGCGGCTCAACGTCGGGCGGCTGCGCATCGCGAGCAAGGGCGTCGAGCGGTCGGCCCAGGGCGCGTTGACCGGTGTGGACGAGGAACGGCAGCTCAGCGACGGGATGTTCATGGCCGGCGAGGTCGCCGTCCTGCGCTCGGCCACCACCACCCTCGCGGAGCTGCATCACGCCGTCACCGACGGCGCCGCCGACCTCCTCGCCGCCCGCGCCCCCCGCCCCACCGGCTCGCGGGCCTTCGAACCCGCGCCCCCCGCCCCGCTCGACATCGCCGTGGTCGGCATGGCCTGCATGTTCCCGCAGGCCCCCGACCTCGCCACCTTCTGGGCCAACGTGGTCGCCGGACACGACGCCGTCACCGAGGTCCCGGCCGACCGGTGGGACCCCGCTGTGCACCACGAGGCCGGCAGCACCGCGTCCAAGTGGGGCGGTTTCCTGCCCCGCATCCCCTTCGACCCGCTGCGCTACGGTATCCCGCCCGCCTCCCTCGGCAGCATCGAGCCGGTCCAGCTGCTGTCCCTGGAGGCCGCCCGCAGGGCCCTGGACGACGCCGGATACGGCGACCGGGGGAGGACGTTCGACCGCTCGCGCACCTCCGTCGTCTTCGGTGCCGAGGCGGGCAGCGACCTGTCCAACGCGGCCACCCTGCGCGCCGTCCTCCCGTCGTACTACGGCAAGGTCCCAGACGGCCTGGAGGAGCAGCTGCCCCGGCTGACCGAGGACTCCTTCCCGGGCATGCTCGCCAACGTCATCTCCGGCCGCATAGCGAACCGGCTGGACCTCGGCGGCGCCAACTACACCGTCGACGCGGCCTGTGCCTCCTCCCTCGCCGCGCTCGACGTGGCCTGCAAGGAACTCGTCTCCGGCAGCAGCGACGTCGTGCTGTGCGGCGGGGCCGACCTGCACAACGGCATCAACGACTTCGTCCTGTTCTCCTCGGTGCACGCCCTCTCGCCGACCGGCCGCTCCCGCGCCTTCGACGGCTCCGCCGACGGCATCGCCCTCGGCGAGGGCGTGGCCTGCGTGGTCCTCAAACGGCTCGCGGACGCCGAGCGCGACGGCGACCGCGTCTACGGCGTGATCAAGGGCCTCGGCTCCGCCAGCGACGGCCGCTCCCTCGGCCTGACCGCACCCCGCCCCGAAGGACAGCGGGCCGCGCTGCTGCGCGCCTACCACAACGCCGGCGTCTCACCCGCCGAGGTCGGCCTGGTCGAGGCGCACGGCACCGGCACGGTCGTCGGGGACCGTACCGAACTCACCGTACTCAGCGAGGTGTTCGCCGAGGCGGGCGCCGAAGCCGGTACCTGCGCGCTCGGCTCGGTCAAGTCGCAGATTGGGCACACCAAGTGCGCCGCCGGACTCGCCGGCCTGATCAAGACCACACTCGCCCTCCACACCGGCGTCAAGCCGCCCACCCTCCACCTGGACCGGCCCAACCCGGCCTGGTCGGAGGAGGAGAGTCCCTTCGCCTTCCACACCCGTGCCCAGCCCTGGGCGGCCCCAGCGGCGAAACGGCTCGCCGGAGTCAGCGCGTTCGGCTTCGGCGGGACCAACTTCCATGTGGTGGTGGGGGCTTACGAGGGCGCCGTACCGCCGCAGCAGACCCTGGACGGCTGGCCCGCCGAGCTGTTCCTGTTCCGGGGGAAGGACGCGGCGGCGGCCCACCGGGACGTCGAGGAGATCCTGCGGGCCGCCGAGTCCGACGGCCGCCCTTGGCGCCTGCGCGACCTCGCGCTCGCCGCGGCCCGGCGCGCGGACATCTCCCACGAGCCGGTGCGGGCGGCGGTCGTGGCCCGCGATGTCGACGACCTGATCGGGCAGTTGAGACGCATTCTCGCCGGGGAGCACGAGCCGGCGGCGGGCAGCCCCGGCGCGGCTGAGGCCAAGGTCGCCTTCCTCTTCCCCGGCCAGGGCAGCCAGCGGCCCGGCATGCTCGCCGACCTGCTGGTCGCCCTGCCCGAGTTGCGCCACTACCTGCACCTCGGCCGCGCCCACGCCGACACCCTGTACCCGCCCGCCGCCTTCGACGAGGCCGCCCGCGAACGCCGCAGGGCCGACCTCACCGACACCCGGGCCGCGCAGCCCGCGCTCGGCATCACCGGCCTCGCCGCCCACGCCTTCCTCACCGCGGCGGGCGTCCACCCGGACCTCGCGGCCGGACACAGCTACGGTGAACTGGTGGCTCTGAGCGCGGCCGGAGCCCTCGACCCGGAGACCCTGCTGGAGCTGAGCACCGAGCGGGCGAGCGCGATCCTGGCGGCCGCGGGCGACGAACCCGGCACGATGGCCGCCGTCGGAGCCGGTGCCGAGGACGTCGCACGCGCCCTGCGCGCCGCGGGGGCGCCCGAGTCGGTCGTCGTCGCCAATCACAACTCGCCCGAACAGTCGGTGATCTCGGGTCCCACGGCCGAAGTCGATTCCGCCGTACGCCTGTTGCGTGAGGCGGGCCTCGGGGCGCGCCGCATACCGGTCGCCTGCGCCTTCCACAGCCCGGTGGTGGCCGCGGCCGGGGAGCGGTTCGCCAAGGTCCTCGCGGACAAGGCCGTACGGGCCCCCGAGTTCCCCGTCTGGGCCAATCGCACCGCGGCCCCGTACCCGCACGACGCCGACGCCGTACGCGGTGAACTCGCCGCACAGATCGGCGCGCCGGTCGCCTTCGCCGCCCAGGTCGAGGCGATGTACGAGGCGGGAGCGCGGATCTTCGTGGAGGCGGGCCCCGGCACGGTCCTCACCCGGCTCGTCGGCCAGATCCTGGGCGACCGTCCGCATCGCACCGTCGCCTGCGAGCCACGCGCCGACAGCGGCCTGATCGGCTGGCTCGACGCCCTCGCCCAACTGGCCATCGCGGGGCTGCCGGTGCGCACCGCCTGGCTCTTCCGGGGCCGTGACGCCGTCGACGCGCTCCGGACGCCGACGCCGCGGCGGCCCGGCTGGACGGTCGACGGACACCTCGTCCGCACCGCCGACGGAGCACTCCTCCCCGGTGCCCTCGCACCGGCCCGACGAGTCGTGGAGACGACTGTGACGACGAACCCGCAGTACGGCGCCCCGGCCGGCCAGGACGCGCTGATCTCCGAATTCCTGCGCACCAGTCGGGAGATGATCGCCGCCCAGCGCGACGTGCTGCTCACCTACTTCGGCGCGGCGCCCGGAGCGACCCCGTTGGCACCCGCCGCCCCCGCACCGGCACCGCAGGCCGCTCTCCCGGAACCAGCCCAACCCGTCGCCGATGAACCGTCGTTGCCCGAACCGGAGCGCGACGTCGAGCGCGTTGTCCTGGAGATCATCAGCGAGCGCACCGGCTACCCCGCCGACATGATCGAGCCCGACCTCGACCTGGAGGCGGATCTGAGCATCGACTCGATCAAGCGGGCCGAGATAGCGGGCGAACTCGCCAGACGGCTGGGGATCGCGGGCGGGGCGGAGATCCCGGACGACGCGGAGCTGGAGGAGCTGGCCAAGGCGCGTACGGCGGCGTCGGTGACGGCCTGGCTGATGGCGCGGGTCGGCGGGGTATCCGGGGCCGGTCTGGAGCCCACCGCAGCAGCCGACAACGGACCGGTGCACGGGCACAGGCCCCTCGGCGAAGCCCCGAAGCGCTGCGAGCTGCGCCCGGTGCCCCTCCCACCCCCCTCGGCCGACCCCGCCTCCACCCTCTTTGGCGCCCGGTTCGTGCTCCTCGGCGACGGCGGGGGAGCGGCGGCCGAGGTCGCGGCACGGCTCCGGGCACACGGCGCCGACGCGGTGACCGTCGACCAGGCCCACCTCCTCGGCGAGGCCGACGGCAGGGTCGACGGCGTCCTGTACCTGGGCGCGCTCCCAGGTCCCGAGCTTCCGGTGCTGCCCGAGGCCTTCCCCGTGCTGCAGGCGGCCCTGGCCCGCGCACCGCGCAGCCTGCTGGCCGTGCAGCCCGCCGACGCCGAGGGGGCGACGACCCGGTCGGCCGGTCTCCACGGGCTCTTCCGTACCGTCGCCCGGGAGTACCCCGACACTCTCGCCCGGATCGTCACCGTTCCCGAAACCGCTCCCGCGGCCGTCGCCGACGCCCTGCTCGCCGAGCTGCTCGCGCCGGAGCCGGCCCCCGTCGTCGTGCGTACAGCCACCGGGCAGCGCCGCGGTTTCGAGCTGGTGCCCGTGCCCCTGGGCCCGCTCGGCAGCACCGGCGCGGGACCCGCCGGGGACGGCGCCGCCGAGGCCGCCGCGCTCGGCCTGGACCGGGACTCCGTGGTGCTGCTGGTCGGCGGTGCCCGGGGCATCACGGCGAGGTTCGCCGGCGCGCTGGCCGCCGCGAGCCGCTGCCGTATCGAACTGGTCGGCCGCACTCCCGCGCCCACCGCGCCCGAGAGCCCGGCGATCGCGGCCGCCCGGACCGCCGTCGACCTGCGTGCCGCTCTCGCCGCGAACGGCTCGCTCGGACCGGCGGAGGTCAACCGGGCCGCCGAACTCGTTCTCGCCCAGCGGGAGATCACCGCCACCCTCGCGGAACTCGCCGCCCTCGGCAGCGAGGCCCGCTACCGCTCGGTCGACTTCCGCGAACGGGACGCCGCTCTCCAGGCCGTCAAGGAGATCCATGCCGAGCACGGCAGGCTCGACGGAGTCGTCTTCGCCGCCGGGGTGATCGAGGACCGGCTGATCGCCGAGAAGAGCCCCGACTCCTTCCGGCGCGTGTACGGCACGAAGACGGCCGGAGCCGCCGCCCTGCTCAGCGCCCTCGAAGACCTGCCCGACGGACCGGGATTCACGGTGCTGTTCGGCAGCATCGCCGCCGTCCTCGGCAACCGCGGCCAGGCCGACTACGCCGCCGCCAACGACGCCCTGGAACGCCTCGGCGCCGACTGGGCCGAGCGCACCGGCCACCGGGCGCTCACCGTCCACTGGGGCCCCTGGGCGCCCTCCGGGATCCACAGCGGCATGGTCGGTGAGGAACTGGGCCGGGAGTACGCTCGCCGCGGGGTGAAGCTGATCGACCCGGACGAGGGCACCGCGGCCCTGCTCCGGGAACTCGCCTGGGCCGACCGCCCGGCCCGCGCCGTCGTCTACACCGCCTCGGGCTGGTGAGATGACGGAGCCTCAGACTCCCGTCGCCATCGTCGGGATGGCGGTGCTGCTGCCCGGTGCCGCAGGGCTCGACGCCTACTGGCGCAACCTGCGCGACGGTGTGGACGCGATCGGTGACGTCCCCGAGGGACGGTGGGACGCCGGTTACTACCGCCCCGGCTCGGCCGCGGAGCCCGCCGTCGCCGACCGGATCTACTGCCGGCGCGGCGGATTCGTCGACGGACCGGCCGAGGTGGAGGTGACCCGGTACGGCATCATGCCCGCCTCGGTGCCGGGCACCGAGCCCGACCAGCTGATCGCCCTCGACGTGGCCGCCGCCGCGCTCGCCGACGCGGGCGGCACCGACCGGCTGCCCGAACGGGACCGGATCGGCGTGGCCCTGGGCCGCGGCGGCTACCTGACCCCAGGCCTGGTCCGGCTCGACCAGCGCGTGCGCACCGCCGGACAGCTCGTTCGCACGCTGGGCGAGTTACTGCCCGACCTCTCGTCCGCCCAGCTGGACCGGGTGCGCGAGGCGTTCACCGAACGACTCGGCCCGGACCGCCCCGAGTCCGCGATCGGCCTGGTCCCCAACCTCGCCGCCTCCCGCATCGCCAACCGGCTCGACCTGCGCGGCCCCGCCTACACCGTGGACGCGGCCTGCGCCTCCTCGCTGGTCGCCGTCGACCAGGCGGTCACCGAACTCGGCACCGGCCGCTGCGACATGATGCTGGCCGGGGGAGTGCACCACTGCCACGACGTCACTCTCTGGAGCGTCTTCTCCCAGCTCCGCGCCCTGTCTCCGAGCCAGCGCATCCGTCCCTTCCACCGTGACGCCGACGGCATCCTCATCGGCGAGGGCACCGGCGTCGTCGTACTCAAACGGCTCGCGGACGCCGAACGCGACGGCGACCGTGTGTACGCGGTGATCCGCGGGACGGGCGTGGCCAGCGACGGCCGCACCGCCGGGCTCGTCACGCCCGACCCCGGCGGCCAGACCCGAGCCGTGCGCCAGGCCTGGCACGCGGCCGGACTCGACCCGGCCGCACCCCGCTCCGTCGGCCTGCTGGAGGCGCACGGCACCGCCACCCCGGCCGGTGACGCCGCCGAACTCGCCACCCTGGCCGAGGTGTTCGGGCCGGGCACGGTCCACGGCGAGGAGCGGCCGGTACTCGGCTCGGTGAAGTCGATGATCGGCCACACCATGCCGGCCGCCGGCGTGGCCGGCCTGGTCAAGGCCGCCCTCGCCCTGCACCACGGCACCCTGCTGCCCACTCTCCACTGCGACGACCCCCACCCCGCCCTCGCGGCCACCCGCTTCCGCACCCTGGAACGGGCACGCCCCTGGGAGACCGGCCCGGAACAACCGGTCCGGCGGGCCGCCGTGAACGCCTTCGGGTTCGGCGGGATCAACGCCCACGTGGTGCTGGAGGAAGCGCCGGGCGAGCGAGCGAGGTCCCGGCACGCCCGGACCACGGTCGCCGAGCCGGAGCGCGTTCTGCTGCTCGCGGCCGACACCCCGGACGACCTCGCCGCCCGCCTCGCCACCGACGACCCGGCGGTCCTCGCCGCCGGCCTCGACCCCGCGTGGCCGCACCCCGACGCCGGCCCCGTACGCCTCGGCATCGTCGACCCCACCGCAAAACGGCTGGCCCTGGCCCGTCGCGCGGTCGGCAAGGGCCGCGCCTGGCAGGGCCGCAGCGACGTCTGGTTCCGGCCCGCCCCGCTGCTCGGGCCCGGCAAGCTGGCCTTCGTCTTCCCCGGCCTGGAAGGCGACTTCGCGCCCCGCGCCGACGACATCGCAACCCACTTCGGCCTGCCCCCGCTCGCCGCCACCGGCACGGACGTACGCGTCGACGACGTCGGACGGCACGGCTTCGGGGTGGTGGGCGTGGGCCGGCTCCTGGACACCGCGCTGCGCCGCATGGGGGTCGTACCGGACGCGGTCGCCGGGCACAGCGTCGGCGAGTGGACGGCCATGGCGGCCGCCGGACTGTACTCGAACGCCCAAGTGGACGCCTTCATGGCCGAGTTCGACCCGGACACGGTGACCGTGCCGGGGCTGGCATTCGCCGCGGTGGGCGCCTCGGCGGACCGCGTCCGGACGGCTCTCGCGCAGACCTGGTCCGGCTCCGGGATCGTGCTCTCCCACGACAACGCGCCCCGCCAGTCGATGGTCTGCGGTCCGGACACGGCGGTCCAGGAGTTCGTACGGTCCTTCCGCGCCCAGGGCGTCCTGTGCCAGGTGCTGCCGTTCCGCTCCGGCTTCCACACGCCGATGCTCGAACCGTATCTCGCCCCCATCAAGGGGGCCGCCGACCGCTTCCGGCTCCACCCGCCGACCGTACCGGTGTGGTCCGGGACGACCGCGGCGCCCTTCCCGCAGGACGAGGCGGCGGTGCGCGAGCTGTTCGTACGGCACCTGCTGGAACCCGTCCGCTTCCGCGAACTGATCGAGTCCCTGTACGCGGCAGGCCATCGCACCTTCGTCCAGACCGGCCCCGGCCAACTGGCCTCCCTCATCGACGACACCCTTGGCGACCGCGATCACCTGGCCGTCGCCGCCAACTCCCCGCACCGCTCCGGAATGACCCAACTGCGCTGTGTGGCAACGGCGTTGTGGGCGGCGGGGGCGCGGGTGGCACCGGCGCTGCCGCCTGCTCCGGCACGCGGGGCGGCGGGCCGCCCCGACGCGCCGGAGCCGGTGCCCCGCGCGCGGGCATCCGGGAGCGCACTCAGCACCCACGCGTTCGAGGCTGCACCCGCGCGCCCCGCCGTCCGCCTCGATCTGGACGCTGCCCTGGTGTCCCTGGCCGGGCCGGACCTGGACGCGCTGCGGTCGGAGCTGCGGCCGAGCCGACAGGCAGTGCACCCCTCGCAGCCGCCCCGCCCCGGCTCGTCCTCCCTCGACGACCTCGCCACCCGCTTCCCTGCCGCCGCCGAGCTGACCGCCCTGCTGCGGGACACCGCGGACACCGCGGCGGAGTTGATCGCGGCGCATGGCCGCCGAAGCGGCCGAAGCGACGGCGCACCAGGACCGCTCAGGGCCACCGGCCATGCCACCGCCGCCGCGACGCCCCCCGCTTCCGCGCCCCGCACCATCACCCGAGCCGCCGTCCCGGCCTCGGCACACCCGGCCGTCACACCACCCCACACCCCCGCCCCCACCACCACAGCCGTCCACATCTCCCCCCACTCCATGCCCCACCTCCTCGACCACTGCTTCTTCCCTCAACGCCCCAACTGGCCGGACATCGAGGACCGTTGGCCGGTGGTCCCCGCCACCACGATCGTCCGGCACATGATGGACGCGGCGCAGGACGCGGCTCCCGGCCTGCGCGCCGTCGCCGTGCACGCTGCCCGGTTCGACCGCTGGCTGACCGCCACACCCCCCGTCGACGTGCCCGTCACCGTCACCCCCGACCCCGGGCACCCGGACCGTGTTGCCGTCGCCTTCGGCCCCACGGCGCGTGCCGTGGTCGAACTCGCCCCGCACCACCCCGCACCGCCCCCGCCGAGCCCACGCCCGGACGCCCCCGAACGCGTCCCCGAGCACACCGCAGCGCAGATCTACCGCGACCGCTGGATGTTCCACGGCCCCGCCTTCCAGGGCCTCACCGAGCTGACCGCGATCGGCGCGCGACACATCCGCGGAGTGATCACCGCACCCGCGGCGCCCGGCGCCCTGCTCGACAACGTCGGCCAGCTGCTGGGCTACTGGATCATGTCGACGCGCACCGAGCGGACGGTCGTGTTCCCGGTCCAGATGCGGGAGATGCGCTTCCACGGGCCCCAGCCGGCCCCCGGGACGCGGGTCGACTGCCTGCTGCGGATCACCTCGCTCACCGACACCGTCCTGGAGGCGGACGCGGAATTGACCATCGACGGGCAGGTGTGGGCCGTGCTCAGCGGCTGGCAGGACCGCCGTTTCGACAACGACCCGCAGACCCGCCCCGTGGAACGCTTCCCCGAGCGCCACACCCTCTCCGAGGCCCGGCCCGGCGGCTGGGCGCTGGTGCACGAGCGGTGGCCCGACCTGGCCTCGCGCGAGCTGATCATGCGCAACTCGCTCGGCGGCGCGGAGCGCGCGGAGTACGCGGAGCGTCCGCCGCGCGGCCGCAGACAGTGGCTGCTGGGCCGGATCGCGGTCAAGGACGCCGTACGGCAGTGGCTGTGGCAGCAGGGCGAAGGGCCGGTCTTCCCGGCGGAGATCCGCGTGCACAACGACGGACTCGGCCGCCCGTACGTCACCGGCGTGCACGGCCGCACCCTGCCCCCGCTGGACGTCTCGCTCGCCCACCGGGCCGAGGCGGGCGTGGCGATCGTACGGCCGCACACTCCTCACCCCGGCCTCGGCATCGACATCGAGGAGGTCACCCCGCGTGACCCGGCGACGCTCGCCACCGCCCTCGGCGCGGACGAACTGCGGCTTCTGCGCGCGCTCTGCGCGGACGGCCCCGACGGCGAGGATCTGTGGTTCACCCGCTTCTGGGCCGCCAAGGAGGCCGTGGCGAAGGCCGAGGGCGTCGGATTCGGCGGCCGCCCCAGGGACTTCGCCGTGCGCGAGGCCGCCCCGGACGGCAGTCGGCTGGAGGTCTCCGGGCGGCTGGAACGCGCCTGCACCGTGCGCTGCGCACCGGCGGGCAATCCGCCCGCCCTGCCCCGACGCGCCTACGTGGTGGCCTGGACGACGGGACCCGGGTCCGGCGACGGACAAGGCGATCCACACGGCGACGGACAAGGCGATCGACAAGTAGACGAAGCAGCCGAGGAGTACCCCCGATGAACCCCACCCAGCCGGTGCCGGCGCAGCCCACCACCGACACCGTGCTCGCCGACATCACCGGCATGCTCCGCACCCTCCTCGCGGAGTACGGCGAGGACGAGGTGGTGATCGGCATGTCCACCACCTTCAACCGCGACCTGGAACTGGAGAGCATCGACCTCGTCACCCTGGCGGGCCTGCTGGAGGAGCGGTACGGCCGGCGGGTCAACCTCGCCGAGTTCCTGGCCGGGATGGAGTTCGACGAGATCATCGAGCTGACCGTGGGCCGGCTCGTCGAGTACGTGGTGTGGAGCCTGAAGACCACGAAGGCGGGCTGAGCCATGGCGATGATCGACGCCGGCGGAATCCGCCTGCACGTCCAGCGGATGGGGCCCGCGGACGGCCGTACCCCGCACGCCACGGTCGTGCTCGTGCACGGGCTGCTCACCGACAGCCTGGCCAGCTACTACTTCACCGTGGCCCCCGCCTTCGCGGCGGCCGGCCTCGACGTCGTCATGTACGACCTGCGCGGACACGGCCGCAGCGAACGCCCACCGGACGGGTACACCCTCGACCACAACATCGACGACCTGGAGGCACTCCTCGACCGGCTCGGGATCACCGGGCCCGTGCACCTCGTCGGCAACTCCTACGGCGGCACCATCGCCTTCGGCCACGCGGCCCGCCACCCCGACCGCACGGCCAGCCTCACCCTGATCGAGTCCGAACCCGCGACCGCCGCCTGGGCGGTGAAACTGGGCGGCATCCTGCGCCGGGTGCTGACCGAACTCGCGCACAACGAGCCCGACGCCCTCGCCTGGATCGCCGCCCACCGCGGCCACAACACCGCCCGCCTGGCCAAGGGCGCGGCCCGGCTCGCCCGCGAGACCACCCTCGGCCGGGACATCCCCGCGAGCCGCGTGCTGACCGAGGAGCAGATCGGGGCCGTACGCTGCCCGGTCCTCGGCGTGTACGGCGGCGACTCGGACCTGGTGGACCTGGTGCCGCTGAAGGAAGCGCTGCTCACCGGCTTCCGGCCGGTCGTGCTGCCCGGGCACGAGCACTCGGTGCTGGTCGAGGCGGCCCCGGCCGTCGGCGGGCACATCCTGGACCTGATCCACTCCGTCGGCGGCGTGCGGGCGGGGGTCCGGTGAGCGGGTTCCTGTTCGTCGTCCCGCCCCTGGTCGGGCACATCAACCCGGCCGTCGGCGTCGCCGCCCGGCTCACCGCGCGCGGACACCGGGTGGCCTGGGTGTGCGCCGACCCGGCGCTGGTCCGCCGGCTCGCGGGCGAGGACGCGGAGGTGTTCGCCTGCGCGGGCCCGGTGCCGGGTGCCGAGGGCGCCGTGCGACCGCCCGACCTGCGGGGTGCGGAGGCGCTGAAGTTCCTGTGGGAGGCGTATCTGGTGCCGCTCGCCGACGCGATGGCGGCGGGCGTCGGCGCGGCCGTCGAGCGGTTCCGCCCCGACGTGGCCGTCGCCGACCAGCAGGCCTTCGCCGGTGCCCTGGTGGCCGAACGCCTCGGCCTGCCCTGGGCGACCTCCGCCACCACCTCGGCCGAGTTCACCGGCGCCTACGACGGCATGCCCAAGGTCGCCGAGTGGCTGCGGCAGCGCCTGGCCGAGCTGCGCGCCCGGATCGGCGACCCGGCCGGCACCGCCGACCCGCGCTACTCGCCCCATTTGCTGCTCGTCTTCAGCACGCCCGAACTCATCGGCTCGCAGGCGCCGTTGGGGCAGCGGATCCACTACGTCGGCCCGTCCCTCGCCGACCGCCCGGCCGGGCCCGGCTTCCCCTGGGACTGGCTGGATGCCGGCCGGGCGAAGGTCCTGGTGACCCTCGGCACCGCCAACGCCGACGCCGGGGGCCGCTTCCTCGCCGAGTGCCGCATCGCGCTGCGCGAACGCGCCGACCGGGTGCAGGCGGTGCTCGTGGACCCGGGCGCCACCCTGCCCGCCGGCCTCTCCGACAAGGACGCGCTGATCCTGCCGTCCGTGCCCCAACTCTCATTGCTGGAAAGGATGGACGCGGTCGTCTGCCATGCCGGGCACAACACGGTGTGCGAGGCGCTCTGGCACGGTGTGCCGCTCGTGGTGGCGCCCATCCGCGACGACCAGCCCGTGGTGGCCGCCCAGGTCGTGGACGCGGGCGCCGGCGTCCGCGTCCGCTTCGGCCGGGTCACCGCACCCCGGCTGGGCGCGGCCCTCGACACCGTCCTGCAGGATCGCGCCCACCGGGCCGCCGCCGTGCGCGTCCGCACGGCGTTCCGCGCCGCGGGCGGCGCCCGCGCGGCAGCAGAGCACCTCGAACGACTGGCAGCGCAGAGCAGCGGAGGGACAAGGGAGAACCGATGAGCGACCCCAATGACAAGAGCGAGCGCATCGCCGCCCTGCGCCCCGCCTACCAGGCCGACCTCGCCGACGGCACGGAACGCTTCTTCGCACCCCGCCGCACCACCTGCCCCTGGTGCACGTCGAGCAGCCTGACGACCCGCCTGCACACCACCGACCTGCTCCAGCACAAGCCAGGCCACTTCACCCTGGACCGCTGCACCGACTGCGGTCACACCTTCCAGAACCCCCAACTGACTTCCGAGGGACTGGAGTTCTACTACCGCGACTTCTACGACGGCCTGGGCGAACAGCGCATGAGCGGCACCTTCGGCGGCCGCACCGCGATGTACCGGGACCGCGCGCAGGCGATGGCACCGCACGACCCCACCCCGAAGAACTGGCTGGACGTCGGCACCGGCCACGGCCACTTCTGCGAGGCCGCCCGAACCGCCCTGCCCGGCACCTCCTTCGACGGCCTCGACTTCACCGACGGCGTCGAACTCGCCGCCCGCGAGGGCCGCGTGGAGCACGCCTACCGCGGCGCCTTCCCCGACCTCGCACCCGAACTCGTCGCCCGCTACGACGTGGTGAGCATGTTTCACTACCTGGAGCACAGCACCAACCCCGACCGCGAACTCCGCGCCGCCCACGAGGTCGTACGCCCCGGCGGCCACCTGCTCATCGAGGTACCGGACCCGGAGAGCCGGTACGCCCGCCTCCTCGGCCGCTGGTGGCTGCCCTGGCTCCAGCCCCAGCACCTGCACTTCATGCCGGTCGCCAACCTGCGCCGGCGACTGACCGAACTCGGCTTCACGGTGGTCGCCGAGCAGCACGCCGAGCCGCACGACCCGGTCGACCTGCTCGCCGCCGTCTGGCTGGCCCTCGACCACACCACCCCGCGCGACGACGCGCCCTGGCTGCCCGAACCTCCCGGCGCCCTCCGCCGCGCCCTGCGCACCGCCCTCCTCCTGTCAGGCGTCCCCGCCCTGCTCGCGGCCACCCTGCTCGACCGCTTCGCGGTACGACCCCTCGCCCAGCGCCTCGGCCTGTCCAACGCGTACCGTCTGGTGGCCCGCCGCGAGTGACCGGGCTCAGCACACTTCGGCACTCACCACGTTCACAACACCTTGGCGCGGATCAGTGCCGACAGCACCAGGGCGCCCGGCAGCAGCGGCAGCAAGTCGGTCAGCACCCGGTACCCGATCACGGTCGCAGTGGCCGCTGCCGGCTCGGCACCGAAGGCGACCAGCGTCCACACCAGTGCCGCGTCCACCGCGAGCCCACCGGGCGCCGGTACGGCCCCGACGGCGGTACCGGCGGCCAGAGAGGCGAGCACCACCTGCTCCCAGGGCAGCCCGAGGCCGAGCGCCGCACCCACACAGACCAGCACGCCTCCCTGCACCAGCGGCATCGCGGCTGCACCGCCCCACAGGGCCAGCACCCGACAGGGCCGGCCGTGCACCTCCCGCGCATCGGCGAGGGCGGAGCGCACCAGCCCGGTCACCGGGCGCCGCAACGGCCGTACGACCGTCAGCAGCACCCCGGCCACGGCGAGCACCCCGCCCGCGACGGCGGCCAGCGGCACCAGCAGCCGACCGTCCGGGAGCAGGTCCCCGAGCCGCCGCCAGGCGGGCGAGGCGGCCAGGAACACCAGCAGCACCAGAGTCTTCGCGCTGGACCTGGCCAGCGAGTACAGGCCGATCGAGGCGGTCGCCCGATGCAGCGGCACGCCTCGGGTGCGCAGGAACCGCAGTGTGACGGCGTGTGCGCCGAGGCCGGCGGGCAGCGCCTGGTTCGCGGCACCGGCGGCGAACTGGGAGGCCAGCAGCAGCCCCGGCGGCACCCGGTCCGGCAGCGCGCCCTGACGGACACAGGAGGCCACCACCCAGGTCAGACACGTGAACCCGACCCCGGCCAGCAGCCACCAGGGGTCGGCCGCGAGCAGCCGCGTGACACCGTCGTACGCCATGGGCCGGTGGGCCAGCGCCCAGCCCACGGCGAGCAGCAGGGGAGCCAGACAGAGGGCGAGCCGGACCAGCCGGGCCGCCATGGGCGAGCCCCGACGCACCGGAACCACGGACTCCGGACACGATGGCGAGACAGAGACAGGCGAGACAGAGACAGGCGGAGCAGGCGGAGCAGGCGAGGCAGGTGGGGACAGCGGGGAGAGCGGGGACAATGAGGACACGGGGACGTCGTCCTTCCGCATCGGGCCCCCTGGCGGGGGACCTGGGGGAAGCGGGGCGGCGAAACCGCCGAGAGCCTTCCCCTCCCGCGTGACAGCTGGATGTCCGGAAGCCGAAGGAGTGAGGGCGGGACGGTGCCGCCGGGTGTCCGCGGGAGCCGTCGTTCACCGCCGACCAGGTAGCCTTCCCATGGGGCGCGCTGCGCAAGCCACGCCCCGACAGGCAAGGCAGGCGACACGGGAGGAACCGGCGGTGCACGTCCAGGAATGGCTCGACACGGTGCCCCCGGCCGCCGTCTACGCGGTGGTGGCTCTGGTGATCGGCCTGGAGAGCCTGGGCATCCCGCTGCCGGGCGAGATCGTCCTGGTCTCGGCGGCGCTCATGTCCTCCCAGCACTCCGGAATCAACCCGATCGTCCTCGGCGCGTGCGCGACCGCCGGTGCCGTCATGGGCGACTCCATCGGCTACGCGATCGGCCGCAAGGGCGGACGCCCCATGCTGGCCTGGCTGGGGAAGAAGTTCCCCAGACACTTCAGCGAGGGCCACGTCGCCACCGCGGAGCGCTCCTTCGAGAAGTGGGGCATGTGGGCCGTCTTCTTCGGCCGCTTCGTCGCCCTCCTGCGCATCTTCGCCGGCCCCCTCGCGGGCGTCCTCCACATGCCGTACTGGAAGTTCCTGACCGCCAACGTCCTCGGCGGCATCTGCTGGGCGGGCGGCACCACGGCGGTCATCTACTACGTGGGCGTAGTGGCCGAGGACTGGCTCAAGCGCTTCTCCTACCTGGGCCTGGCGGCAGCGGTCCTGATCGGCCTGACCTCCATGCTGCTCATCAAGCGCAGGGCGAAGAAGGCCCAGTCGGCACAGCAAGAGGCAGAACCTGTGAGCGCCGGGGAGTAGAACTCCCCAAGGGGCGCGGGGCGCTGTGTCGATCCGCGGCTCCGCCGCGTGGGCGCGAGCAACCCCCGCACACCCGCACTCGCACATGCTCCTAGCGATGCACATCCTTGTGCGCCTTGGCCAACTCCGCGTACATGGTGCCGTTGAGGGTGACCCCTTGCCGCTCCTCCTCCGACAGCTCCCGCCGAACCTTCGCCGGCACCCCCGCCACAAGAGACCCCGGCGGCACGACCATCCCCTGCGGCACCAACGCCTGGGCGGCGACAAGCGACCCCGCCCCGATCACGGCCCCATTGAGTACGGTCGCCCCCATCCCGATGAGGCAGTCGTCCTCCACGGTCGCCCCGTGCACCACCGCGTTGTGCCCGATGGACACCCGCTCCCCGACGCTCACCGGAAACCCGGGATCCGCATGGAGCGTGACGTTGTCCTGCACATTCGCGTCCGCCCCCACGGTGATCGTCTCGACATCACCGCGCACCACCGCCCCGTACCAGACACTGGCTCCCGCATGCAGCGTCACGTCCCCGATCACGGCGGCCGTGGGCGCAACGAACGCCCCCGGATCGACCTGAGGCTCCTTGCCCCCGATACCCACGATCAGCGCTTGCTGCGTCATCACCGTCTCCTCATGTCCGTAGTACGACGCACGGTACGACATGGAGTGGGGCAAAGATCACAGCAGCCCGCCCTCTCGCTGATGGCAACCGCTGAGTAACGTGACCCCGTGCCGAAGCGCAAGAACACGTTCTCATCCTGGCGAGCCCGCACAGCGCAACGCGCCGTCCACGCGGGCTGGGCGTGGGTGCAGCGCACGGGATCGGTGACGGCCGAGAACCCCGGCCGCCTCCACTTCGGCTCGATCGGCGAAGCCACCCGGCTGGCCTTTCCGCTCGGCACGGTCTTCGGCGAGCCCTGGATCCACCTCGGATCCCACTGCATCATCGGCGAGCAGGTCACCCTCACGGCCGGCCTGATGCCGGACCTGGACCTCGGCCCGGACCCGATCCTGCGCATCGGCGACGGTGTCGTCCTCGGCCGGGGCAGCCATGTCATCGCCGACACCACGGTCACGATCGGCCGCGACTGCTACTTCGGGCCGTACGTCTACGTCACCTCCACCAACCACTCCTACGACGACCCGCACGAGCCCATCGGCAGGCAGTGGCCGCGGATGGAGCCGGTGGAGATCGGTCCGGGCTGCTGGATCGGCACCGGCGCGGTGATCCTGCCGGGGGCGCGGATCGGCCGGAACGTGGTCGTGGCGGCCGGCGCCGTGGTGCGCGGGACCGTGCCCGACCACGCCGTGGTGGCGGGGGCGCCCGCCCGGGTCGTACGGCGCTGGACACCCGAGGGCGGCTGGCAGCCGCCGCTGAGGAGCCCCGCGCCGGTGCCGCTCCCGGAAGGGGTCACGCCGGAGCAACTGCGCGCGCTGGCCGGCCTCGACGAGGAGGGTGTGGAACGGCTGGCCCGCCTGGAGGCCGAGGGCTGAGTCAGCCGGTCGCCAGCAGCAGCGTCCCCAGCAGGGCGAGCCCCGCGCCCGCGGCCTGGATCGCGCGCAGCCGCTCGCTGAGGAAGCCGCGCGCGGCCAGCGCGGTGACCACGGGGTAGAGGGAGGCGAGCACCGCCGCCACCGTGACCGGTCCGTGCTGGGCGGCGACCGCGTAGGTGCCGTTGGCCGCCACGTCCGCGAGGCCGACGAAGGCCAGCGCCGGCAGCGAGGCCTGCGGCAGGCCGCCCTCCGGCAGGGCGGGGTTGCCCCGCCGGACCGATGCGTACAGGGCCGCGCCGCCGGCGGCGACGCTCGTCACGCGCTGCGCGAACAGGGAGAGGAACAGGCCGGTGACGTTGGTCGAGGCCTCCGTGATCAGGGCGAACACCGTCCCGAAGCCCAGCGCCGCGACCAGGGTGAGCAGGATCGTCAGCCTCTGCACGGGCGCTCCGCGCAGCTGGGGGCCGCCCGCGAGGACGACACCGGTGACGGCGACCGCGATGCCCGCGACCTGCAGCGCCCCCGGGCGTTCGCCGAGAATCAGGCCCACACCCACCGGGACGGCCACGCTGAGTGTGGCCAGCGGGGAGACCACGCCCATCGGGCCCAGGGCGAGCGCCTTGTAGAAGGCGAACACGGCCAGCGGGCCGGCCAGGCCGGCCGCGACCGCGAACCACAGCCGTGGCCCGGCCTCGCTCCAGCCGCCGGTCGCGACCACGATCGCGCCCAGCACCACCGCCGCGATCGCCTGGGAGGCGACCACCACCGTCAGCGCGGGCGTGCGGCGTGTCAGCAGCCCGCCACCGAAGTCGGCCAGGCCCCACAGGAGACTGGTGGTCAGGGCGAAGAACGCTGTCACTGATGCCTCGCAGTACAGTTTGGTGAACGAGCGGGTGCACCCCACCGTAGTTCGATTCAGTGAACTCTGTCATCCAGAATATTGAACCCTTGGACGGAACGTGTCGGACCTCGAACTCCTGACCCAGTCCCTGGCGCGCAACGTCAAGCACTGGCGCGCGGTGCGCGGCTTCACCCTGGACGTGCTCGCCGCCCGGGCTGGTGTCAGCCGCGGCATGCTCATCCAGATCGAGCAGGCCCGCACCAACCCGAGCATCGGCACCGTCGTCAAGATCGGCGACGCGCTCGGCGTCAGCATCACCACCCTCCTCGACTACGAGCAGGGCCCGAAGGTCCGCATCGTCCCCGCCGAACGAGCCGTACGGCTCTGGCACACCGACGCCGGCAGCTACAACCGGCTCCTCGCCGGCACCGAGGCGCCCGGACCGCTGGAGATGTGGGACTGGCGGCTGATGCCGGGCGAGCGCAGCCCCTCCGAACCGCATCCCGGCGGCACGGTCGAACTGGTCCATGTCACCGCGGGCGAGCTGACGCTCACCGTGGACGGCGAGGAGTACCGCGTCCCGACCGGCGCGAGCGCCTCCTTCGAGGCCAACCTCCCGCACGTGTACGGCAACACCGGCGACGTACCGATGGAGATGGTCATGGCGGTCTCGGTGCCGCCCGTGCACTGAGATGCCCGTACGACGGGCGGGCGGGCCTTGCTAGCGTGCGGCCATGCGCGCACCCATCGGAGACTTCGACACCGCCACCCCCGCCCCCGACTGCCTGGACGAACTGACCGCCCCGGTCGCCGACGCCGTACGCCGCTGGCAGGGCAGCGTCCCCGCCGACCGGATCATCTACGTCGACACCGACCCGCGCTGGGCCGACACGGCCCTCTTCGTCGAGCACTACGGCCGCGACCTGCTGGAGCGGTCGGCGAACTGCGTGGTGGTCGCGGGCAAGCGGGGCGGCGAGACCACCCTCGCGGCGTGCCTGGTCCTCTCCACCACCCGGGTCGACGTGAACGGCGTGGTGCGCCGCCAACTCGGCGCCCGCAAGGCCTCGTTCGCCGCGATGGACACCGCGACCGGCGAGACCGGCATGGAGTACGGCGGTATCACCCCGGTCGGACTGCCCGCCGACTGGCCGGTGTTGGTGGACGCGGCCGTCGTCGACCTGCCCTACGTCCTGGTCGGCAGCGGGCGCCGCCGCGGCAAGCTGCTGGTCCCGGGCAAGGCGCTCGCGGAGCTGCCCGGTGCCGTGGTGCTCGAAGGGCTCGGGGCCGCCTGAGGTCAGGCCGTCAGGTGATGGGCGAGCGCCAGATGCGGGTCCGTCTCGCCCGGCACCGGCGCCGGGTCGGCGTGCACCAGGGCGGCCGTGAGCCTCGGTACGGCGTGCAGCAGGGCGTGTTCGGCCTCGACGGCGATCGCGTGCGCCTGGCGGACCGACACCTCGCCGTTCACCACGACCGCCAGCTCGGCCCGCAGCCGGTGCCCGATCCACCGCAGCCGCAGCTCGCCCACCTCGCGCACGCCCGGCACCGCACGCACCGCCCCCTCGGCCCGGTCCACCAGCTCCGGGTCGACGGCGTCCATCACCCGCCGGAACACCTCCCGCGCCGCGTCCCGCAGCACCAGCGCGATCGCGACGGTGATCGCCAGCCCCACGAGCGGGTCGGCCAGGTGCCAGCCGAGGGCCGACCCGCCGGCCCCGAGCAGCACGGCCAGTGAGGTGAATCCATCCGTCCGTGCATGCAGCCCGTCGGCCACCAGCGCGGCCGAGCCGATCTCCCGGCCGACCCGGATCCGGTATCGGGCCACCCATTCGTTGCCCACGAACCCGGCCAGCGCGGCCACCGCGACCGCCGGCAGATGCTCCACCGGGCGTGGGTCGAGCAGCCGTCCGACGGCCGCCCAGGCCGCGAACGCGGCGGAGGCGGCGATGGTCAGCACGATCGCCAGCCCCGCGAGATCCTCGGCACGCCCGTAGCCGTAGGTGAACCGCCGGGTCGCCGCCCGCCGCCCCAGCACGAAGGCGATGCCCAGCGGTACGGCCGTCAGCGCGTCGGCCGCGTTGTGCACGGTGTCCCCGAGCAGCGCCACGGACCCGGAGAGGACCACCACCACGGCCTGCGCCAGCGCGGTCGCCCCGAGCACGGCCAGTGACACCCACAGCGCCCGCATCCCCCGCGCCGAGGACTCCAGGGCGGGGTCGAGCTTGTCGGCGGTCTCGTGTGAGTGCGGAGTGAGGAGATGGGTGAGGCGGTGGCGCAGGCCGGGGGAGGGGTGGGGATGGGCATGGCGGTGACCATGGTCGTGGTGATGGCCCTGGTCGTGGTGATGGCCACGGTCGTCGTGATGACCATGGTCGTGGTGATGACCATGGGGCTGCTGGCCGTGCCCGTGCGTGTGCTGGTCGCTCACGTGGATCCCCTTCCGATGGGTGGGGACGGACGCGCAGGTGGGAATGGACGCGCGCCGCCCACGGAGCCATTATGTGCGTATGAGCGCACGCATGCACCTATCACCTGCGCACCATGCGCAGCCGCGTACCCCGGGCGATGAGCAGTTCGCGGTGGCCGCCGAACTCCTCGCCCTGCTCGGCGACCGCACCCGCCTCACCCTGCTGCACGCCCTGACGGCCGGCGAGGCCGACGTCACCACGCTCACCGAGGCGTGCGGCGCCGCCCGCCCCGCCGTCAGCCAGCACCTGGCCCGGCTGCGCCTCGCGGGCCTGGTGAGCACCCGCAAGGAGGGCCGTCGCGTGGTCTACGCGCTGCGCGACGGCCATCTGCGCCGCCTGGTCGACGAGGCGCTGAAGGTGGCCGACCACCGCATCGCCGAAAGGGTCACCGCAACAGAGCGCTGAGCCGGTCCAGCAGGGCCGGCAGCGCGGCGGCCACCGCCCTGACCGAGCGGGGGGCACCACTTCGCCGGCCGGCCTCCACCTGGCCATGGCTCTCGCGGGGGCGCCCTCTACCTCGCCCGCCCGCGCCCAGCCGTCGCCGTCTGATGCGGCCGCCGCGTGCTCAGAACACGGCGGCTGAGCCCAGGTACTGCTCGGCGAAGGCCGCCGCGGCGGCGGGCGAGGTGAACAGGCGGCGCAGCCGGGCGATCGTGGTTCCGGCCCGGAAGGGATCTCCGGAGGCGACCCCGTGGTAGACGTCCGACAGCCACTGCGAGAACTCCTGGTAGTCCCAGACCCGCCGCAAGGACGCCTCCGAGTAGCCGTCCAGACCGCTCCCGTCGTCCCGGGTGAGGTGCCCGACGAGCGCGTCGCCGAGCAGGAACGCGTCGTGCAGGGCGAGGTTCATGCCCTTGGCCGCGATCGGCGCCGTGAGATGACCGGCGTCTCCGGCCAGCAACAGCCGCCCGTGGACGAGGGGTTCGACGACGTAGTGGTGCATGTCCAGCACGCGCTTCTCGATCAGCCGGCCCTCGGTCAGTGGCGGCGCGCCGGCCGCGCCGAGCCGGGTGCGCAGCTCGGCCCAGACCCGCTCGTGCGGCCAGTTCCCGGGGTCGTCGCCGGGCGGGCACTGCAGGTAGTAGCGGGTGACCTCGGGGCTGCGGGCCATGTGCCCGGCGAAGCCGTTCGGGTGGACGCCGAACAGGACGCAGTCGGAGGAGGGCGGGGCCTCGGCGAGCAGCGCCAGCCAGCCGATGCCGTCGTCCTGCCGCGCGATCCGCGCCCGCTCCGGCGGCATCGCGTCCCGGGTCACCCCGCGCGCGCCGTCGCAGCCCGCGACGAACTCGCAGCGCAGCAGCCGCCGTTCACCGGTCTCCGGGCACTGGTACGACACCGCGGGCCGGTCCGAGTCCAGGTCGTGCAGTCGTACGTCGCGCACGCCGAAGCGGATGTCGCCGCCACGTACGTCGGCGTACTCCCGCACCAGGTCCGTCACCAGCAACGGCTGTGGGTAGACGTAGTGGTGCCGGCCCGTCAGGTCGCCGTAGGAGAACCTGAACCGCTCGCCGCCGAAGCGGAACTCGCAGGTGTCGTGCACCTGGGCCCGCTCCAGCAGGTTCGTGGCCAGGCCGCGCCGGGCGAGTTCACGCACCGCCCATTCCTCGATCACGCCGGCTCTCGGCCGGGTCTCGATGAACTGCCTGCTCTCGGTCTCCAGGACCACACAGTCGACGGAGGCGTCCCGCAGGATCGTGCCGACGGTGAGCCCGGCGGGCCCGGCGCCCACGACGACGACCGTACGGCGTTCCTCGGGCGCGGAGTTGGGGTGGGGGGAGGGGTGCGTCACCCCCGCATTATGACGGTGTCCCGTCAGCCGCGGCGGAGTTGCCGCGGCTCGCGGCCGAGACCTCCGCCGGGCCCGGCGACCTGGTGTCGTACCGCTTCGACGAGACCTCCGGCTC
>NZ_JBSFHY010000037.1:0-109094 GCF_053597295.1 Streptomyces sp. NPDC001450 | reverse complement strand
AACGCGTCGGCCTTCTCCGTACCGCCCTTGCCGTCCAGCGACACACTCTGGATGTTGCCGTTCAGGTGCTGGTAGAACCACCAGCCGACACCGGCGGTGACCACGACGAGGACGGACAGGCATATCGCGAGGATCTTCAGCACTCGTTTGCCGCGCCCCGCCGTGCGGGCCCGGCGCCGCGCGCGCCTGCTGCCGTGCGAACGTGAGGTGCTGTGCGAGCGGGATGCCGCCCGGGCCGCGGCCCGGCCGCCCGGGCGCGGTCCGTCGGGCTCGCCCGTGCGCTGTCCGGGCACCCGGGCGCTGCGGCTGCGCGTGGCCTGGCCACCCCGGCCGTCCCACGGCTCGCTCATCTACCCACTCCCACGACGGTCGGGCCCATCACCTTGGTTGCGTGATTGCGCAATCTAACAAACCCGTGGCCCGAGCAGCACAGATCCACACACAATTCACAGGTGAGGCGTCCCGCGGGGCGGCTGGAGCCTGCGGGAGGCGCGGGAGCCGGCCGCCAGGAGACCGGCGGCGTACACGGCCAGGACGGCGACGAGCAGGGCGTAGTAAAGGACCGGGAGGCCGGTCAGGCCGAGCACCGGGCCGAGCGGTGACGGCGGAAGCGCCAGGCCGATGACGGCGAGGGCGAGCGCGGCCCAGGTGACGGGGCCCGGCCTGCGGCGGCCGGCGGTGGGGGTCCCCCCGCTCGAACGAAGTCGAGAGCGGGGGAGACGGCCGGCCCGGAGCAGCAGCATGACCAGGGCCTGGGTGAGCAGGTTCTCGGTGAACCATCCGGAGTGGAACACCGCCTCGACGTCCCCGGTGCCCGGCCCGTGCAGGGCGAACGCGAGGACGGCGAAGGTGGCGAGGTCGGCGACCGCGTTGAGCGCTCCGAAGCCGGTGAGGAAACGCAGCAGGTCGCGTGGGCGCAGTTCCGTCGGCCGGCGCAGCACCGAGGGGTGCGGGCGGTCGTGGGCGAAGGCGAGCTGGGCGGCGTCGAAACACAGGTTCTGGGTGAGGACCTGCGCCGGGAGCATCGGCAGGAAGGGCAGGAGCAGGCCGGCCGAGAGCATCGCGATCACGTTGCCGAGGTTGGAGGAGAGCGTGACGCGCAGGTAGGTGGCGATGTTGCCGCCCGCGTGCCGGCCCGCGGCGATGGCGTGGGCGAGCGCGGTGAGGTCCTTCTCGGCGAGTACGACGTCGGCGCCCTCGCGCGTCACGTCGGCGGCCTCGCGCGGGGCGATGCCGACGTCGGCGGCGCGCAGCGCGGGGAGGTCGTTGACGCCGTCTCCGAGGAAGCCGACCGTGTGTCCGGCGGTGCGCAGGGCCTGGGTGATCCGGGCCTTGTGGTCCGGGGTGCAGCGGGCGAAGACGGTCGTACGGCGGGCGAGGGCGGGGAGTTCGGCGGCTGCGAGGGCGTCGACGCGGACGGCGTCGAGAACGGCGTCCTCGGTGAGCGGGATGCCCAGGTCGCGGCAGGCGCGGGCGGCGGTGCCGGGGTGGTCGCCGGTGAGGATCTTCACGGCGACACCGCGGTCGGTGAGGTTCTTCAGCGCGTCCGCGGCGGTGGGCGCGAGCGCGTCGCGCAGGGTGATCAGGCCGCGGAAGGTGAGGCCGCGTTCGTCGGCCGGGGTGTAGGCACGGGTGCGCGCCGGGCGTTCGGCGGTGGCGACCCCCAGGACGCGCAGGCCGTCGTCGGCCTGCGCGGCGGCACGGCCGGTCAGGCTCCGGCGCTCCTCGTCCGTCAGCGCACAGCGCTCCAGGACGGCCCGGACGTCCCCCTTCACGACGAGGGTGTGCCGGCCGAGGCGGCCCGGGGTGCGGACGACGGCGGTGGCGAGCCGGCGCACCGGATCGAAGCCGACGGCCGCCACACCGTCGTACGCCATGAGGTCGTCCTCGTCGGCCGCCTCCAGGAGCGCCTCGTCCAGGGCGTCGGGTTCCGGCAGGTCGGCGAGGTGCAGCGTCCACCACGCGTTGACGGCGGCCCAGCGCAGCACCTCGGGGTCGTCCCGGCCGTCGGGGCCGAGGGCGCGGTGTGTCACCGGCCGGTCCTGGGTGAGGGTGCCGGTCTTGTCCAGGCACAGCACGTCGACGGCGCCGAGGTCGTGCAGAACGGGCAGCCGTCTGACGATCACCCCGTACGTCCGGGCGAGCAGCGAGGCGCCGCGGGCCAGGCAGGTGGTGACGAGGACCGGCAGCATCTCGGGGGTGAGCCCGACGGCCACCGCGACGGCGAACGGCAGCGTCTCCAGGCCGCGTCCGCGCAGCGCCGCGTTGGCCATGAGGACCAGCGGCGGGGTCAGCAGCATGAACCGGATGAGGATCCAGGAGATGCCGTGGACGGAGCGGTCGAAGGCACTCGCCTCCCGCCGCTCGGCCGAGCGGCCGTGGGCGGCGGCGAACCGGGTCCGCGGGCCGGTCGCGGTGACGACCGCGGTGGCGCTTCCCGAGACGACGCCGCTGCCCTGGAAGCAGCACTGCCGCTGTTCGAACTCCCCCGCTCTCGGCTCCGCTCGAGCGGGGGGACGCCCCTCGCCGTCGGCGCGGTGCGGGGCGTCCGAGGCCGACTTGATGACGGGGGCCGACTCCCCCGTCAACGCGGACTGGTGCACCGTCAGGCCGGTTGCCCGCAGCAGTCGTACGTCCGCCGGCACCAGGTCGCCCGGCCCCAGCCGGACCACGTCCCCCGGGACCAGCTCGTCCAGCGGGAGTTCCCGGCTCGTGGGCGGCGCGTCCTCGTCGGCGCGGCGCACCACGGTCGCGGTGGTGGCGACCAGTTCCCGCAGGGCGGCCGTGGACCGGTCGGCCCGGTGCTCCCCGGTCGCCCGCAGCACGCAGCTCACCGCGACCAGAAGGAGGATCACCGAGGCGGTTCCCCAGGCGAAGACGGCCGCCGACACCAGCCCGAGGCACAGCAGGACCGCGGTGAACGGGTCCCGCAGGCTGCGGGCGAACAACTGCGGCCAGGAGGCTTCCCGCAGGACCGGAAGCACGTTGTCACCGAACCGGGCCAGCCGCTCCTGCGCCTCCGTCTCGGTCAGACCCCGGGGACTCGCGTCCAGCTTCCGCAGCACTTCGAGCACGGTGGGGGCGGAGTGCGCGGGACGGGACTGCGCGGCTACGGCCCGGTCGCCGCCGAACGCCGTCGAGGCACCGGTGTCCGGCGCCCACGCGTCCGGCCCCGGGGGCGCGGTGCTCTCAGCCACCGGTCCCGCGCAGCCGGTATGCCGGTGCGGAGGCCCGCTGCGACCGCTCGGTCAGCTGCCCGACCAGCACCCGTACGACCGTCACGATGTCGGGGTCGTCGATGTAGTAGACCTGCCGGCGGCCCTCACGGCGGGAGCTGACGAGCCCGGCGAGCTTCAGCTTGGCCAGGTGCTGGCTGACCGCGGGCAGCGCACCGCCCACCCGGTCGGCGAGGCGTGTCACGTCGCTCTCGCCCTGCGCCAGCGCCCACATCAGGTGCAGCCGGGCCGACGAGGCGAGCAGTCCGAACGCGGCGGCCGCCGCCGCCAGCACCTCGGCCGACGGGTCCTCGAAGCCACCGGCGCTCTCCGTCACAGTCCTCTCCCGTCCCGCCCTGAGCACAGCCGACGCACATGTGCCGCCCATGGTAAGGGCGCGTCCGGGACCGGCTTCTAACGTGCGGTCCGGTCTCCCCGTTCTCTCATGAGCAGTTCCTCCAGGCGGCCGAGGAGGAAGGGCACAACCCCCCGTTCCAGGAGCGCCAGTTCCCACGTCTCCCGCGCTCCCGTCACGTCCGGGACGTCGTCGGCCGGGGCATCGCCCGCACCGGCGGCCCGGTAACGCTTGACCGCAACCCACCGCCAGGCCGCCTTCGCGGCGGACAGGCCGGGCACGATGCGTGTCGCCGGCTCGCAGGTCGCGCCTTCCGCCGCGGACCGGGCGCGGAGGTACTCCTGGTACTCGACGGTGGCCGCCGCGGTGATGGCGGCGCGCGCCCGCACCGCCCGGGTGCGCAGCTGCTCCCGGTCGGCCACTCCCGCCGCACGATCGAGGGCATCCAGGACCTGTGGGGAGTTCAGCGCCTGATCGAGCACACGCTCGAAGACGACGGCGGTCTCGGGTACCGACGGTCCAGCACGCGTCATATGTCCCCCGATGAAGCTGAACTGCGGGCGAGGACTGGCGAGTCTAATAGTTCCCGGATTGCGCAACCATTAAAGACTCACCGCAGCAGGGACCTTGACGATCTTGAATGCACCCGGGCCGCGCGGCAATGCGACCTGGTCGGTCCCGTTCTTGTGTCATGTCCCGGATGCACCTGCTCGACCATTCGTTTACCTCTGCTTTGCGAACGCCTGGTGATCTGGCCTGCGTTGGTCACCGCATCCGCTCGTCGGACGCCACAAGGAGTCAGTCACATGCCCCGACCCACCCGTCGTCACCTCACGGTCGCCACCGCGCTGGTCGCCACCACGGCCGCCCTGGCGGTCGCCACCTCCGCCGGCGCCTTCGACAACGAGAAGCAGGCGAAGGACGCGATCAAGGGCGGGAAGGCGAAGAACGTCATCCTGCTCATCGGCGACGGCATGGGCGACTCGGAGATCACCCTGGCCCGTGACTACACGGTCGGCGCGGGCGGCCGCATGAACATGGACAAGTTCCCGCTCACCGGCGCCTACACCACGTACGCCGTGCACGCGGACGGCACGCCGGACTACGTCACCGACTCCGCCGCGAGCGGCACCGGCTGGGCCACCGGCATCAAGACGGTCAACGGGCGCATCTCCAAGACCCCCGGCACCGACAGGGCCGTCCCCACCCTGCTGGAGCTGGCGAAGAAGAACGGCTACGCCACCGGCAGCGTCACCACCGCCGAACTCACCGACGCCACCCCGGCCGTGCTCGCCTCGCACGCCACCGACCGCTCCTGCCAGGGCCCGGCCGACATGGCCAAGTGCCCCACCGACACCATCGCGGCCGGCGGTCCCGGCTCGATCGCGGAGCAGTCCGTCAACCACAAGGTCGACGTCCTCCTCGGTGGCGGCAAGCAGCGGTTCGACCAGAAGGTCACCGACGGCAGGTACAAGGGCCTCACCGTCACCGAGCAGGCGCAGAAGCTCGGCTACCAGGTCGTCACCGACAGGGCGGGCCTGAAGAGCGTGAAGCCGGGCAAGCCCGTCCTGGGCCTGTTCGCCACGGGCAACGTGCCCGTCGAGTGGACCGGCAAGGCGGCCGCCGTCGGCGGCACCGACCCGCAGCGCTGCGTGGCCTCCAACCCCAACCGCCCGGCCACCACCCCGAGCCTCGCCGACTCCGCCACGAAGGCCATCCAGCTGCTGGAGGCCAAGCAGAAGGCGACCCACTCCAGCAAGGGCTTCTTCCTGCAGATCGAGGGCGCCTCGATCGACAAGCAGGACCACGCGGCCGACCCGTGCGGCCAGATCGGTGAGACCGCCGCCTTCGACCGCGCGGTCAAGGCGGCCCGCGCCTACGCCGCCAAGCACCCCGACACCCTGGTCGTCACCACCGCCGACCACGGCCACACCAGCCAGATCGTCCCGCTGGAGGCCACCCCGCCCGGCCTGTCCGCCACGCTGGTCACCAACGAGGGCCAGCAGCTGAAGGTCAACTACTCGACCAACACCCCGGGCCAGTCCCAGGAGCACACCGGCACCCAGGTCCGCATCGCCGCCCAGGGCCCGCAGGCGTTCCGCGTCCTCGGGGTCACCGACCAGACCGGCCTGTTCACCACGATCCGCGAGGCTCTGCGCCTGCGCTGACCCCGGTGAACCGGAGAAGGGGAGGCCGATGACCGGCCTCCCCTTTCGCCGTCTGCGTCAGAGGCCGGCCGACCGCTCCCCTGCCTGCCGGGCCGGCGCGAGGGACGAGCTGGTGACGGAGGCGGCTCTCGTGATGCGGGTGTGCTTCCGTCAGAAGCTCCTCCGTGACCTCCTGACCAGGAGAAACGTACGAGGAGAGGCCGACTTGGCGGCACGTTCTGTGCGATTCGGCGATGCGAAAGGCTGATTCGTCATAACCCGAAGGGGTAATCAACCGTTTCTCCCTGTGCGGGCGAGTGCTCGCGACCATGTATGGAAGGCAGGGAACCTATGAAGCGGGTTACCCGAAACAGCGTGATCGCTGTCGTAGCCGCCTCGGGTGCGATGGCCATGGCAGCGTCGGCGCACGCCGATTCGACGGCGAACGGCGCCACCGCCGATTCGCCCGGTGTGATCTCCGGCAACACCCTCCAGATCCCGGTGCACGTCCCGGTGAACGTCTGTGGGAACACCGTGAACGTGGTGGGGCTCCTGAACCCGGCCGCGGGCAACTCATGTGCCAACGCGGGCGGCGGAGGCGGCACGTCCGGCCAGGCCACGGCCGAAGGCGCGGCCACGGACTCCCCGGGGGTCATCAGCGGCAACAACGTCCAGGCGCCCGTGCATCTGCCGGTGAACGTCAGCGGCAACACGGTGAACGCGCCCGGCGCCCTCAACCCGGTGTTCGGCAACACGTCCGTGAACGGCTCCGGCGTCACCGCCACGCAGCCGGGAACGCCCACTCCGCCCACTCCGCCCGCTCCGCCCAAGACGCAGCCGGGAACGCCCACCACACCGCCGGTCAAGACCGTGCCTCCGGTGAAGAAGCCGCCCATCCCTGCGAACCACCCGCAGCCGGGTCACACCATCACCGTGCACCCCGGCACGACCCCGCTCGCACACACCGGATCGGACGGCATGCTGCCGGCTGCCGCCGCGAGCGCGGCCCTGCTCCTCGGCGGAACCGTTCTCTACCGGCGATTCCGCGCCACGGCAGCACGCTGACCCCGACTCAGGCGTCCGCGTCCCGGCAATGACGCTCAGCTGCGCATTGCCGGGTAAGCAGAAGCCGGAAATCTTGATCCACTCGGGACTGCCGGGACCGGGAACGGTGCCGTCGTCCAGGGGATCAGGAGTCGTAGTGGCAGTGAAGACACGGAGACCCGGAGCCGCCGCCGTCGCATTCGCGGCAGCAGCGGCGGCCGCGGTCGTACGGGGCCCCGCCCTGCCCGCCGCCGCCGCTTCCGGACACACGGCCTCGGCCGGACCGTGGAACACCGCGGCCGGCCTGACCGGCCAGGACGGCCGGCAGAGCCTGATCGACCTGAAGGCGGCTGGTGACGGCACCGCCTTCGCGCTGTGGCGCGGCAAGCAGGCCGGGGCCTCCAGCTGGGAGATCCGGGCCGCTGTCCGGCCCGCCTGCGGCGACACGTGGGGTGCGCCCAAGACACTGGTCACGAACCAGGGCTCCAGCGCCAAGGCCGTGCCGGCGGTGACCGCCGACGGCGGCGCCGTGGCGGCCTGGCAGACCGGCGACGGCACCGTCACCGCCGTCTGGGACCAGGGGGACGGCTCCCTGCACTACCTGGTGATGACCGCCACCCTCGCCTCCGGCGGGTCGGCCTGGTCCACCCGTGGTCAGGCCCTGGCCGACCCCAGCGCGCGGATGATCCGCGTCAGGTCGGCCGGGGCCGCGGCCAGGCGGATCGGGGTGCCGGCGTCGTCGAGTTCGGCGATGTGCCAGCTTCTGGGGACGGTGTCGCCGTCGCTGCCCCGGGCCCGTCGTACGTTCCTGACGGTGAGCCGCTCGGCCGGGATGCGCTTCGCCGCGAAGCGGCCCGGGCCGGGCGTCACCGCGGGTGCGCCGTCCCCCAGGGCGATGTGGGTGCCGAAGCCGTGCGGGTTGAAGTCGGTGGGCTCCAGGAACCGGGCGGACAGGAACACCTCGTCCTGCTCCCGCTGTCGGGCCGATGCGCCGGCCTCGCCCTCGTCCGGCCGTCCGGCGGCTTCCGCGTCCCCGGGCGTACGGATACGGGTCGCGCGCCAGGCCCCGGTGAGCAGGGCCAGGGTGAGCAGCGTGCCCGCGGCCGCCCAGGTGATCTGCGTGGAGGAGGCGAGCAGGTCGGTGGGGTGCAGGAAGCACAGGGGCAGCAGCCACAGGGCGGTGCCGGCCAGCGCGCCCGCGAACGGCAGGGCCGAGGGAAGGACTTCGTCGTCGGGCAGTCGGCGTCCTTGCAGACGCACCAGCACCTTCGCCGCCGGGTAGCCCGCGGCCAGGGCCAGCAGCGCCGCCACGACGGCCAGGGAGCGGGCGGTGGTGATGTGCTCGTGCCAGCTCTGTCCCGCCCCGGCCACCTTCATCACCTGCCCGCGCCAGACGGTCAGTTCCACGTGGTCACCGGCCTGGAAGTCCCGGGCCGCCACGGCTGAGACCCTGAGCCGGTGCAGTGGCCGGCTGTCCGTGAAGTACAGCCAGCTGGGCTGCTTGGGCCCGTTGGCGTCGGTGCGCGCGATCACCGCCGGGACGGTGGACAGGCAGTCGTCGCGTCCGGCGGCAGGTGTCCCGGCCGTGCAGGGCGTGGCCCTGCGCCAGGCCTGTTCGTCCGATGCTGCGTTCGGGACGAACCACACGGCCACGCCCGCGCACGCGAGCAGCAGCGCACAGAGGGCCAGCGACCCGGCCCAGCCCCTGCCCGCGGTGCGGTGCGGATGCGGTTGAACGTTTGTCATGTGTACAGCTTCCGTCCCTGCACGTCGCCGGTTCTTGTGCGGATCCTGGCAGTGTCCGGACGGCCGACCCTGCCGTGTTGCCACCCGCCGCCGGCTCCAGGGTTCGCTGGAGCCGGCGGCGGCGCGGTTGTCGGACGTGTGAGGGCCGACACAGCACACGAGTCACCTCATGAATCCCCTGTGAATGTGTGCAGGAGTGCCACAAGGGCCGCACACGGTCTTCCGAAAGCCTCGTTAGCGTTGCTGGCCGCTCGATCCCACGTGCGAACGCGTCGAATCGGAAAGACCTCACATGGACTACTGCTCCTCGTGCCGTCGGCATCTGAACGGCGCCCTGGTGTGTCCCGGCTGTGGCGCGTACGCCCCGGACATAGCTCCGCACACGCCGACGGCCGTCCCCGCGGCGCGAGCGGCCGCCCCCTCCGCCGCCTGGTACGACGACGGTCTTTCTGCCGAGCCCACGCCGTCCGCCACGGACGGGGCTCCGTCCGACGACGTGACGGACGCGCCCGCCGCCACGCAGGGACGGGCCGCCCGGCGCCGCCAGCTGGCCCGGTGGAAGAAGAACAAGCGCCGGGCCGCGGTCGCGTCCGCCGTCGCGCTCGTCGGCGGTGGGCTCACCCTGGCCTCGATGGACCGCCAGTCCCCCGACCGGGCCCAGGCGGCCTCGGCCCCGGACAACCGGCCCATGGGCGCCACCGACGGTGAGACGGACACCGGGACCCCTCCGGTGCCGACGCCGCCCAGCCACCACCGGTCCCCGCGCGCCACGACCCCGGCCCACGCCCAGCAGCCCGCGGCCGCCGCACCCCACCGGCAGACCACCGCCACCGCACCCCGGACCGCCCTGCCGAACACCCACCCGGACGCGGCGGCCGCTCCGGTCCCCGCACAGACACCGGCCGCACACCGGCAGACCACCACCCCGGCCTCCGACGGCACCGGCAGCGGCACCGTGGTCCAGCAGCCGTCCGCCCCCGCTCCCGCACCCTCGACCAGCGGCGGCACGGACTCGGGAGCGTCACCTGCGAGTCCCTCGCCGGCCGCGACCTCTCCCTCCCAGCTCTGCCTGATCGTGGTGTGCCTGGGCTGACCGCCCGGCTCGTCAGTTGTTCCAGGTCTCGTCGTACGGATCCTGCGGCGTAGGCACCGGCTTCGCCGCGGTGACCTTCAGGAACGGGATCGGGCCGTTGTTGACGGGGTCGTGGGTCAGCTTCGGGGTGTAGGTGCCCGTGACCTCCAGCCAGGCGTCCGGTTGCAGGACCGGGGGAAGCTTGCCGGTGAGGGCGATCTTCACCGGCTGGGCGTCCGCCGCGCAGCAGTTGAGGGCCATGCGGACGAGGTAGGGCGCGCCGGAGTGGTCCAGGGCCAGGAAGCCGGTGACGCGGACCGGGCGGCCGTGCAGGGAGCGGCCGTGGCCGTAGGCCGCGCGGGACGCGTAGTCGACCACGCTGAGCGGTACCGGGTCGTCGGCGGGCAGCTTGCCGTAGCCGTAGGGCTGTTGCAGTGCCGTGCCGGTGCGCAGGGCGCTGTAGGAGCCCAGGGCCGGCGGGGCGACGAGGATGAGGGAGAGCAGGGGGAGGACGAGGAGCCAGGAGATGCGGGGCTCCGGGTGGGCGTGCTCCGCGCCGGGCGCCCTGGTCGCCTTGTTCCGCCTGCGCTCGTACCAGGCCGTCGCCAGGGCCGCCGCGATCAGGACCACGCCCGAGGCCAGCAGGATCGGTTGCAGGCCCGCCTTGACGTAGCGCAGGTAGAGGTCGGTGGCGCCCGCGTGCAGGAGGGCGGCGCCCAGCAGGAACATCACTGCCGCCTGGGCCTGGCGGTTCACAGGAGCACCGTCCCGGTCACCACCGCGCCCGCGACCGCCAGCGCGAACGTGGCGGGGGCGAAGCGCAGCGCGAAAGCGCGGCCGAAGGTGCCGGCCTGCATCGCGAAGAGCTTGAGGTCGATCATCGGGCCCACCACCAGGAACACCAGCTTGGCCGTCAGGGAGAACTGAGTCAGGGAGGCCGCGACGAACGCGTCCGCCTCCGAGCAGATGGACAGGAGTACGGCCAGTACGGCGAGCGCGAGGACGGAGACCAGGGGGTTGTCGGCCGCCGTGCGCAGCCAGGTCGCCGGGGTCGCCGCCTTCAGCGTGGCCGCGGCCATCGCGCCCAGGACCAGGAAGCCGCCCGCGTGCACGGTGTCGTGCCGGACCGAGTTCCAGAACGCCTCGCCCTTGGTCGCGCCTTCATGGGCGCCGTGGGCCGGCGGGCGCAGCCAGTCCGTGCGGCCCAGGCGCTGCCACAGCCAGCCCATCACGCAGGCCACCAGGAGGCTGGCGAGGAACCGGGCCAGGACCATCTCCGGGTCGCGCGGGAAGGCGACGGCCGTGGCGGTCAGGACGATCGGGTTGATCGCGGGGGCGGACAGGAGGAAGGCCAGGGCCGCGGCGGGGGTCACGCCCCGGCGGACCAGCGCGCCCGCCACCGGGACCGAGGCGCACTCGCAGCCCGGCAGCACCGCGCCCGCCATCCCGGCCACCGGTACCGCGAGGGCGGGCCGGCTCGGGAGGGCGCGGGCGAAGAAGGAGGGGGGTACGAAGACCGCGATCGCTGCCGAGAGGAGGACCCCGAGGACGAGGAAGGGCAGCGCCTGGACCGTCACGGCCACGAACACCGTCATCCAGCTCTGCATCAGCGGGGTGCCGAGGGCCCCGCGGATCGGGGACTGGGCGAGCACGGCCAGCAGCAGGGTCATGGTGAGGATCAACGGGGAGCTGAGGCGCCGGCTCTCCTGGTCCTCCCGGTCCTCCTGGCCCTTCTGGCTTGCCCGGTCCTCCTGGCCCTCCCGGCTTGCCTCGCCCGGCCGTTCGCCGGACGGGTGCGCCGGGTAGCGTTCGGTGGCGCCGGGCGGGGCGTCTTCGGTGATGGCCACGGGCGAGTACCTCCGGCTGTGCGCTGCCTCTCCCTCCCCATCAATACGCGATGGTGGGCACGGGTGTTCACCTCGTTGCTGGAACCACCTGTCTCCTTGGGGCAGTCTTTTCCCTCGTGGCGAGCGTTCCGTATCAAGGTGGGTCCGGCGCCCCGGCGGCGCACATGGTGGTCTGCGGTGACGACGGGCTCGCGCACCGGCTGGCCGCCGAGTTGCGCGGGGTCCACGGCGAGCAGGTCACCCTGGTGATGCCGCCGAACGAGCGCACGGCACGGCTCCCGGTGGTCGGGCGGGCCCGGGCCGCCTCGGCCGCGCTGCTCGACCGCGTGGTCAACGCCGCCGTCGGACTGGGCGGTGGCAACGGCGGCAACGGCGCGACCGGGAGCGGCGGCAACGGTGGCAACGCCCATCGGGGCGACGGCGAGCGGGTGTTGGAGGCCCTGGAGCTCACCGAGGCCGTGCTCGCCGAGGCCGGTGTGGAGCGGGCCGCCGCACTGGCGCTCGTCCATGACGACGACGAGACCAACATCCGCGCCGCGCTGACCGCCCGTCGGCTCAACCCCCGCCTGCGGCTCGTCCTGCGGCTGTACAACCGCCGGTTGGGCCAGCACATCGAGGAACTCCTCGACCAGGCTGCCGCGTTGGCGTCCGGCGCGGGGGCGGCCGATGACGCGGAGGCGTCCACGACCGTGCTGTCCGACGCCGACACCGCCGCGCCCGCGCTGGCCGCGGCCGCCGTCGCCGGCACCACCAAGGTCGTACAGACCGAGAGCCTGCTGCTGCGGGCCGTGGAGCGGGTGCCGTCCGGGGACGGGCAGATCGCCGCTCCCGGGCTGTGCACCCTGGCCCTGCTCTCGGCGCCCGGCACGGATCCCGCCGGGGCGGACGGGGCCGACGGCGGCAGGGAGCAGGAACCCGTGCTGCTGCCGGACGACGAGGAGGTACGGCGGGCAGCCGGGCGGGCCGCCGTGGTGCTGGAGCAGGTGTCCGCCTTCGGCGGCCCCGAGGCGGCCGCGGCCGGACGCGGGATGGGGGTCGTACCGCCGCTCGCCTCCCTCTTCTCGCGGCGGCTGCGGTGGTCGCTGGCCGGGCTCGTGGGGTGTGTGGTCGCGCTCGCGGTCGCGTTGTGGGTGGTCACCGGGATCCATCCGCTGGGGGCCTTCTACCTGACGCTGCTGGACCTGTTCGCGATCGACGACCCGGCGCTCGGGGCGCCCCTCGGACGGCAGATCCTCCAACTCCTCTCCGGGCTGGTCGGGTTGCTGTTGCTGCCGGTGCTGCTGGCGGCGGTGCTCGAGGCGCTGGGCACCTTCCGGACCGCGTCCGCGCTGCGCAAGCCGCCGCGCGGGCTCGGCGGGCATGTGGTGCTGCTGGGACTAGGGAAGATCGGTACGCGGGTGCTGACCCGGCTGCGGGAGCTGCACATTCCCGTGGTGTGCGTGGAGTCCGACCCGGAGGCGCGGGGGCTCGCCACCGCGCGGCGGCTGCGGGTGCCGGTGGTGCTGGGGGACGTCACGCAGGAGGGGGTGCTGGAGGCCGCGAAGATCCACCGGGCCCATGCGCTGCTCTCGGTGACCAGCGCGGACACGACGAATCTGGAGGCCGTGCTGTACGCGCGGTCCGTGCGGCCGGATCTGCGGGTGGTGCTGCGGCTGTACGACGACGACTTCGCGACCGCGGTGTACCGGACGCTGCGGGCCGCCCATCCGCAGGCGTCCACGCGCAGCCGGAGCGTGTCGCATCTGGCCGCCCCCGCGTTCGCGGGAGCGATGCTGGGGCGGCAGGTGCTGGGGGCGATTCCGGTGGAGCGGCGGGTGCTGCTGCTCGCCGCCGTCGAGGTGGCCGGGCATCCGGAGCTGGAGGGGCGGAGCGTGGCGGAGGCGTTCCGGGCGGGGGCGTTCCGGGTGCTGGCGTTGGAGGGCCGCGCCGATGTCCCCGGCGACTACGTGCTGCGCAAGGGGGACCGGGTCGTGGTCGCCGCCACCCGTCGGGGCCTGGCCGAGCTGGGCTGAGCAGGGGTCCTGCGGGTCGCTGCGGGTCCTCTCGAAGCGGCCGGACGGGTGGATCCGGGGGCTGAACTCCGTCGACGTCCGCTATGGGAGCGTGCCCGGCGACGTGGGCGGCGGCGTCCTGGTCACCGGCAACGCACCCGACAACTGCCGCCCGGCGGGAGCCGTACCGGCTGCGTGAACTGACCGACCGTGCCGGCCGACCGCACCCTCCGGTGGGCGTCCCGCACCCGCGGGACGCCCACGGGCCTCACTCCCCTGCCAGGTGCCTGCCGGCGAACTCCATCTCCAGTCTCAGCTGCTTGATCCGCTCGTCCACCACCAGTGAGCCGTGCCCGGCGTCGTAGCGGTACACCTCGTGGACCGCGCCGCGAGCCTCCAGGCGCTTGACGTAGTTGTCGATCTGGCGGATGGGGCAGCGGGGGTCGTTGACGCCCGCGGAGATGTAGACCGGTGCCTTGACCTGGTCCACGTAGGTGAGCGGGGAGGACGCCTCGAAGCGCTCCGGGACCTCCTCCGGGGTGCCGCCCAGCAGGGTGCGGTCCATGGCCTTCAGGGACTCCATCTCGTCGTGGTACGCGGTGACGTAGTCCGCGACCGGCACGACCGCGATGCCCACCGCCCACGCCTGAGGCTGGGTGCCGACGCCGAGGAGGGTGAGGTAGCCGCCCCAGGAACCGCCGGTGAGGATCAGCCGCTCGGGGTCGGCGAGGCCGGAGCGGATCGCCCACTCGCGGACGGCGGCCACGTCCTCCAGTTCGATCAGGCCGACCCGGTGCTTCAGGGCGTCCGTCCAGGCGCGGCCGTATCCCGTGGAGCCGCGGTAGTTGATGCGGATCACCGCGTAGCCCCGGTCCACCCAGGCGGCCGGGCCCGCGGCGAAGGAGTCGCTGTCGTGCCAGGTCGGGCCGCCGTGCAGGTCGAAGACCGTGGGGAGGGGGCCGGTGGCACCGGCGGGCTTCTGGATCAGGGCGTGGATGCGGCCGCCGGGGCCGTCCACCCACGCGTCCTCGACCGGCACGGACGGCGGGCACTTCATGCCGGGCGGGTCCAGGACCACCTCGCCGGTGGTGGAGCGGACCGCGGGCGGCTCGGCGGCCGACGACCACAGGTACTCCACGCTGCCGTCGGGGCGGGCGGTCGCCCCGGAGACCGTGCCGGGCGGGGTGGGGATGCGGGTCAGCTCGCGCGCTGCCGGGTCGTAACGAAACAGCTCGCTGCGGGCCTCGAAGCTGTGGGCGATGAGCAGGGCGCTGCCGTCCGGGTACCACTCGGCGGCCACGTCGCCGGGCAGGTCGAGGGCGAGGTCGCTCTCCTCGCCCGTCGCCACGTTCCACACCAGCGGTTCCCAGCGGCCCCGGCGCTGGTGGCCGATGAGCAGGCGGGTGTCGCCGGCCACCGGTGCGAAGCCGAGGATCTCCAGCCCCAGCTCCTCGGCGCCGCCCTTGGTGTCGTCCAGCTCGGCGACCGTCGTGCCGTCCGGGCGCAGCACGCGCAGGGCCGCGTGCATGGCGTCGCCGTGCTCGGTGTGCTCGATCGCGATCAGGGAGCCGTCGTAGGAGAGGTCGCCGACGCCCGCCGACTCGCGGTGCCGGTAGATCTCGACCGGGTTCTCGCCCTCGCGCGCGAGGTGGATGGTCGTGCCGTCCTCGTCCGTCGAGCGGCCGACCACCGCCGTACGTCCGTCACGGGCGAGGCCCAGACCGGCCGGGTAGGAGGGCTCCAGGCCGGGCACGGCGGTCTCGTCCGCCCCGCCCCCGAAGGGCTGGCGGCGCCAGATGCCGAACTCGTCGCCGTCCTTGTCGTCGAACCACCAGATCCACGCGCCGTCCGGGGAGAGCACGCCGTCCGTCGTGCCGTTCGGCCGGTCCGTCGCCTGCCGCTGCTCGCCCGTCGCCCGGTCCCACGCGTACAGCTCGTACGTGCCCGTCGCGTTCGACACGAACAGGGAGCGGTCCGGCGCGTCCTCCGCCCAGTCGGGCAGCGAGACCCGCGGCGCCCGGAAGCGCTTCTCCCAGTCCGGCATGTCCGCTGTGTCCGGCGTGCTGCTCTCACTCATGGCCCCAGTCATGCGCCCATACTGCCTGGCCGCACCCACAGTGCGCTGGCGGGTGTACCCAGCCTGTGGACAACTTCCCCACTCGCCCACCGACTCCGCACACACGTGTGAGCCGCAGGCATCGTGAGAAAGCCCCTGCCGGGAACGCACCGCGAGGTCACCGGTGGCCAACGAACCAAGGAACGCCCCGACCTCGCGCAGCACCATCGCATCCGTCTCCGACACCCGCAGCACTCCACCAGTGCCGAAGATCCCGTCACGGCATCCAACGAGCCCCAGCCAAGGAGGTCACCCATTCGGCACACAAACCCTCGTTCGCTTCCACGGCAAGCCTGTCAACTGAGCCCGGCGCCGACAGGCGGTACTCGCTCGTCCCGCCAGGACGCGCTTGAACGCAGTTAAGAGCCAGCAGTTCCTAACCCCCCGCCCGAGGCCGGGCACCGGCGCCGTACCGTTGAGGGCGTGTACCGGTTTCTGCTGACACCCCGCTGGTGGGGCATCAACGTCTTCGTGCTGCTCGCCATCCCGTTCTGCGTCTTCATGGGGTCGTGGCAGCTGAGCCGGTTCGAGGGGCGGGTGCAGGACCACCGCGCCGCGACCGAGCAGGCCGCCTCCGACGGACACGAGGCGGCCCGTCCGCTGGCCGGGATGCTGCCCGTCGACAAGAGCACCTCGGGACGCCGGGTCACCGCGAGCGGCCGGTACGGCAAGCAGCTGCTCGTGCCGGGCCGGGAACTGGACGGCAAGCAGGGCTTCTACGTGCTGACGCTGCTGCGCACCGACTCCGGCAGCGCGCTGCCCGTGGTGCGGGGCTGGCTGCCCGGCAAGGCGGATCCGGCGAAGGCCCCCGCCCCGCCGGCCGGCGAGGTCACCGTCACCGGCGCGCTGCAGGCCTCCGAGACCCCGGGGGACAACGGGGTCAGTGCCCAGGGCGGGCTGCCCGCCGGGCAGACGGCGGCGATCAGCGCGGCCTCGCTGGTGAACCTGGTGCCGGACAGGCTGTACGACGCCTGGGTCACCCTCGACAAGGCCGACGCGGGCATGAAGGCCGTGCCCGCGACCGCGCCGGCCGGCACCGGTCTCGACCTGAAGGCGTTCCAGAACCTCGGCTACACCGGTGAGTGGTTCGTCTTCGCGGGCTTCGTGGTCTTCATGTGGTTCCGGCTGCTGCGCCGCGAGGTGGAGTTCCAGCGGGACGCGGCGCTCGGCCTGGTGCCGGAGGAGCAGGAGAACACCTCCGCCCCGGCCGCCACCGTCTGACCACGGCCTCTGGCCACAGCACCGGACCACGGCACCGGACCACGGCTCCTGGCTACGCCCCCGCGAGCACCCCGGTGTAGTACACCGTCCCGGCGCACGCGTTCGGCACGGTCGCCGAGACGGTGGGCGAGCCCACCTGCGCGGTGTGGGTGACGAGGACGCTGCCGTCGGCCGTCCCGCCGTCCTCGGTGACGAGCTGGGTGGTGGTGCCGGAGGACGTGGTGCCGGTGGTGTCCGTGCTCCCGGTGGCACCGGCGTCCTGGCTGGGCGTCGGGTCGGGCGAGGGACCGCCGGTGTCCGCGCCGCCGGTGGTGGTGGAGCCACCGGTGGTGGGGCAGGTCTCGGACGGCACGAAGGCGAACTTCTCCTCGTAGGCCGCGCCCGGCTGCAGGACCAGCGCCGAGACCTCCAGGGAGGGGTCGGGCAGCGACGCCGCCGCGTCCCCCGCCACATGCCGGGCGCTGAGGACCTTGGCGGGATCCGCGGCCCCCTGCGCCGAGACGCCGATCGTGCCCGGGCCGCCGACGGTACAGCCGGCGGAGGAGATGTTGGTGACGCGGAAGGTGCCGTAGACCACACCCGCGGAGTCGGGGGCGTCGACGGTCTGGGTGGCGGAGCCGAGCTGGGCCGCCGTGCACACCGGGGTGCCCGCGGCCAGGGTGGCGGACGGGTTGGCGCCGGTGGTCGAGCCGGTGCCGTTGCCGCCGGTCTTGCCCGGCTCACCGCCCTTGGTGCTGTCCTTGCCGTGCCCGGGGGTCTTGCCGTGGGAGCCACCGACGCTGTTGGAGCCGCCGTCCGGGTTCTTCCCCTGGGTGGCGCCCCCCTGGGCCTGGGAGGTCTGCCCGGCCATGGCGGTGTTGGTGTCGGTGCCGGTGGAGTTCGAGACGTGGATCAGCGCGGGAATCGCCGTGCCCACGAACAGGGCGGCGGCGGCCATGCCGACGGCGGCCTGGCGCTTGCGGGCCCGCCGGGCGGGCACGGCTTTGCGCAGATGGTCCAGCGTGCCGGTGCGCGGTTCGAGGTCGTCGACCGCGGAGTGCAGCAGCCGGCGCAGGTCCAGCTCGTCCGAGCCGAGCCCGTCCGGGCCCGGGCCGAGCCCCTCGGGGCCCTTTTCGTCGGGGCCGTGGTTCACAGTTCCGTTCCCAGCGTGCGATTGCGTGTGCTCTTGCTCGTACTGCTTCGTCGGTTCGTGCCAGGCGTGGGGCTCATGGCGTCCCTGGGCGTGGCCTTCGCGGGAAGGGCCTGCATGGGAATCGCCCCCTTCGGCGTGCTCGCTCATGCCGGTGTCTCCATGGCCGTCCGCAGCGCGGCGATGCCCCGCGAGCCGTACGCCTTCACCGAGCCCAGCGAGATGCCGAGCGTCTCGGCGACCTGCGCCTCCGTCATGTCCGCGAAGTAGCGCAGGACGAGGACCTCGCGCTGGCGGCGCTGCAGGCCCTTCATCGCCTTGATGAGGTCGCGCCGCTCCAGCGAGTCGTAGGCGCCCTCCTCCGCGCTCGCCATGTCCGGCATCGGCTTGGAGAGGAGCTTCAGGCCGAGGATGCGCCGGCGCAGGGCGGAGCGGGACAGGTTCACGACCGTCTGCCGCAGGTAGGCCAGGGTCTTCTCGGGGTCGCGGACGCGCTTGCGGGCCGAGTGGACGCGGATGAAGGCCTCCTGCACGACGTCCTCGCAGGAGGCGGTGTCGTCGAGGAGGAGCGCGGCGAGGCCCAGCAGCGAGCGGTAGTGCGCCCGGTAGGTCTCGGTGAGGTGGTCGACGGTCGTGCCGGCGACCACGGTGTCCGCGGTGGCGGTGTCGGCCGCGCCGTCGTCGGAACCGTCACGCTGACCGGGTATGCGGGCGGGCCGCGCTGCGGGCATGGGCGCGATCACCGGCATGCCGCCGGGAACGCGCGGCCGGAGTGCCGCGCGGGGCGGCCGGAGCGCAGCGGTGCCGCGGGCCGCACTGAGTTCGAGTACCTCTGCCACGCCAGTTGGACACGTCTCCCCCCGCCAGGGTTGTACGTGCCGGGCGTCACATGTCCGACAACCGACGGTGTCCCAAGTGCCGTCATGCGCCCCGCTCTTCCCCTATATCCCATTTGAACGGGCGTCCCCACGCCCCGATCACGGCGTCCCCACGCCAGGATCCTCACGTCCCACGCCCCGCAAAGGTGACCGCAAAGACGCTCCCCGCCCTTCGCGTGGTTGCGAGGAGCGGGGAGGAAAATCCTCTGTCGCCGGGGCGCGCGGTTCAAGTGGTTTGGACCATGCTCCCGGCCACATTTCTTACCTGGATCCTACAAACGTCTTAACCGCGGGTGGGTACCTCTCCCCTGAATTCCGCGGCGACCAGCTCGGCGATCTGCGCGGTGTTGAGCGCGGCGCCCTTGCGCAGGTTGTCGCCGCAGACGAAGAGTTCGAGCGCGGTCGGGTCGTCGAGGGCCCGGCGCACCCGCCCGACCCAGGTCGGGTCGGTGCCCACCACGTCGGCGGGGGTGGGGAACTCACCGGCGGCGGGGTCGTCGTAGAGCACGACACCGGGCGCGGTGGCGAGGATCTCGCGGGCGCCGTCGACGGTCACCTCGCCCTGGAAGCGGGCGTGGACGGTGAGCGAGTGCGTGGTGATCACCGGCACCCGGACACAGGTCACGGCGACCGGCAGCTGCGGAAGTCCGAGGATCTTGCGGGACTCGTCCCGCACCTTCATCTCCTCAGACGACCAGCCGTCCTCCCTGAGCGATCCGGCCCACGGGACGACGTTCAGCGCGACCGGCTCCGGGAAGGGCCCGGTGTCGTCCCCGACGGCCCGCCGTACGTCACCGGGCTTGGTCCCCAGTTCGGTCCCGGCGACCAGGGACAGCTGGGCCCGCAGCGCCTCGACCCCGGCCCGGCCCGCCCCGCTCACCGCCTGGTACGACGACACCACCAGCTCGCGCAGCCCGAACTCGGCGTGCAGCGCGCCCAGGGCGACGATCATCGACAGGGTCGTGCAGTTGGGGTTGGCGACGATCCCGCGCGGCCGGCTCCGCACCGCGTGCGGATTGACCTCGGGGACGACGAGGGGCACGTCCGGGTCCATCCGGAAGGCGCCCGAGTTGTCGACGACGACCGCACCGCGCGCGGCGGCGATCGGCGCCCACTCGGCGGAGACCTCGTCGGGAACGTCGAACATGGCGATGTCGACCCCGTCGAAGGCGTCCTCCGTCAGGGCCACCACCTCGACCTCCTCCCCGCGCACGGCCAGCTTGCGGCCGGCCGAGCGCCGGGAGGCGATCAGACGGATCTCGCCCCAGACGTCCGCGCGCTGGGACAGGATCTGGAGCATGACCGCGCCGACGGCCCCGGTCGCTCCCACGACCGCGAGTGTCGGCTTCCCGGTCGGCGCCATTACCGGCCCGTGCCTCCGTAGACGACGGCCTCGTCGGTGTCGGAGTCGAGTCCGAAGGCGGTGTGCACGGCGCGCACGGCCTCCGGCACGTCGTCGGCACGGGTGACGACCGAGATGCGGATCTCGGAGGTCGAGATCAGCTCGATGTTGACGCCCGCGTCGCTCAGCGCCTCGAAGAAGGAGGCGGTGACGCCCGGGTTGGTCTTCATACCGGCGCCGACGAGGGAGATCTTGCCGATCTGGTCGTCGTAGCGCAGCGAGTCGAAGCCGATGCCGGAGCGGTTCTTCTCCAGCGCGTCGATGGCCTTGCGGCCCTCGGTCTTCGGCAGCGTGAAGGAGATGTCGGTCAGGCCCGTGGAGGCCGCCGACACGTTCTGCACGACCATGTCGATGTTGATCTCGGCATCGGCGATGGTCCGGAAGATCGCGGCGGCCTCACCCGGCTTGTCCGGCACGCCGACGACCGTGATCTTGGCCTCGGAGGTGTCGTGCGCGACACCGGAGATGATGGCCTGCTCCACCTTCTTGTCCCCAATCGGCTCACTGCTGACCCACGTGCCCTGCAACCCGCTGAAGGAGGAGCGGACGTGGATCGGGATGTTGTAGCGGCGCGCGTACTCCACACAGCGGTGGAGCAGCACCTTGGAGCCGGAGGCCGCGAGCTCCAGCATGTCCTCGAAGGAGATCCAGTCGATCTTCTTCGCCTTCTTCACCACACGCGGGTCGGCGGTGAACACGCCGTCGACGTCGGTGTAGATCTCGCAGACCTCGGCGTCGAGCGCGGCGGCCAGCGCCACGGCCGTGGTGTCGGACCCACCGCGACCGAGCGTGGTGATGTCCTTCTTGTCCTGGCTGACGCCCTGGAACCCGGCGACGATCGCGATGTTGCCCTTGTCCAGCGACTCCCGGATCCGGCCCGGGGTGACGTCGATGATCCGGGCTTTGTTGTGGACCGAGTCGGTGATGACGCCTGCCTGGCTGCCGGTGAACGACTGGGCCTCGTGACCCAGGTTTTTGATCGCCATGGCCAGCAGGGCCATGGAGATCCGCTCTCCGGCGGTCAGCAGCATGTCGAATTCACGCCCGGCAGGCATCGGAGAAACCTGCTCGGCGAGATCGATCAGCTCGTCCGTCGTGTCGCCCATCGCGGAAACGACGACAACCACCTGGTTGCCGTTCTTCTTCGCTTCCACGATCCGCTTGGCGACGCGCTTGATGCCTTCGGCATCGGCTACGGAGGAGCCTCCGTACTTCTGCACGACAAGGCCCACGTGCGCTCCTCGCTCGGTTCGTTTGTGTCGGCTCAGTCTAACGAGCGTCCGAAATCCACCTTCCTACTCCCGCATGGTGAGACGTCGGGCGGCGGGAGGTCGACGCGCTCGCGACCCGGAACCTGCCCAGCGCACGGCAGGCCACGCGAAACGTGCCCCGGCTCACAGTGGCTCCTGTGGATTAACTTTCAAACACGCTCGTACGCCCTCCCAGAGCGCCTGGCCCCTGGGCCCCGGAGCCGGTGCTGGCGCACCGACCGGGGCCGATCTATTTGCCGCGGACCTAGAGTGACTTTACGTTCCGACGCAAGCCGATCACGGAACGTCACCCTTTCGAGGTACGCCGCCTCAACTCACGTACAGACTTGGTTGATTGGGTTGGTTTTCACCCATCCCAGAAACCCATGGAGGGGCTCGGAGCCCGAGGCTCAAGCCTCGGGCGCAGCACCGCCTCGGGCGCAGCACCGCCTCGTGCGCCCGCCCCAGCCCCTTGATCCAACTGTGCCGCCGGTGCCATCAGCGTGGTGGGCCTGGCCGGAGGGTGGCGGCGGGTGCGGCCGCGGGCGATGGTGCCGTTGTGCGTCGCCGCGGCGTGCACGGTTCCGGCGGGGGTCTGGCTGACCCGCCAACTGCCCGAGCCCGTCCTGCTGCTGGTCATGGGCGGGCTGGTCACATGCGCCGTCCTGCTGGTCATGCGGGGCGCGCGGGTGCCGATGCTGCGGGGCACGCGGGGTGCGGTCGCGGCCGGTGCGGTGGGCGGCTTCATGAACTCCGCGGCGGGCGTCGGCGGGCCGCCCGTCTCCCTCTACGCGGTCAACGCCGACTGGACCGTACGGGAGTTCGTGCCCAACGCGCAGTTCTACGGCGTCCTGGTCAACGCCTTCTCCGTGGCCGCGAACGGGACGCCCCGGCTGGGGACGGCCCAGTGGGTCACGGCCGTCGCCGCGATGGCCGCGGGGGCGCTGATCGGCCGGGCGCTCGCCGGACGGGTCCCCGAGCCGCGGGCGCGGCTGCTGGTGCTGCTGCTCGCGCTCGCGGGCGGGGCGACGACGCTGACGAAGGGCCTGTGGGGGCTGTGAGCCCGCCCCGGCGCGCTACTTGCCCGGGCGCATCCCCAGCGGTCCGCCGATCTCCCGGGCCATGACCCGGCCGGCCTCGAACTCCAGGGTCTCGTCGCCCATGGTGGCCTGGTCGGTGTCGAGGCCGTCGAGTTCTTCCAGGGGCTGGTTGAGGCGGACGTGCGCCACCAGGGACTGGAGGGCGCGGAGGGCGGCGGAGGCGATGCCGCCCCAGTTGGAGAAGTAGGAGAACTGCCACCACCACAGGGCCTCCGTCGTGCGGCCCGCCCGGTAGTGGGCCATGCCGTGGCGGAGGTCGGTGACGACGTCGGCGAGGTCGTCCGAGATGCGGGCCGGGACGGGGGCCTTCCGGGGCTCGTAGGGGTCGAAGACCTCGGAGTAGACGTCGATGGGCTCAAGGAGCCGGGCCAGGTTCTCGCGGAGTACGTCCACGTCCTGCTCGGGGCCGAGGTCGGGCTCGTAGCGTTCGTCGGGGACGATGTCCTCGTGCGCGCCGAGACGACCGCCGGCCAGGAGGAGCTGGGAGACCTCCAGAAGCAGGAAGGGGACGGCCGAGTCGGGTTCGTCGCCCTTCGCCACCTCCGTGACGGCCACCAGGAAGCTCTCGACCTGGTCCGCGATCTGGACCGCGAAGTCGTCCGGGTTCTGACCGGTCGCGTGCAGCGTGGCGTCAGACATCTAGGAGTCGTCTCCCCTCGAAGGCGCGGCCGAGGGTGACCTCGTCCGCGTATTCCAGGTCGCCACCCACCGGGAGGCCGCTGGCCAGGCGGGTGACCTTGAGGCCCATGGGCTTGATCATGCGGGCGAGGTACGTGGCCGTGGCCTCGCCTTCCAGATTCGGGTCCGTGGCCAGGATCAGCTCCGTGACCGTCCCGTCGGCCAACCGCGCGAGAAGTTCTCGTATACGCAGGTCGTCCGGGCCGACACCCTCGATCGGGCTGATCGCGCCGCCGAGCACGTGGTAACGGCCGCGGAACTCGCGGGTGCGCTCGATGGCGACGACGTCCTTGGGCTCCTCCACGACACAGATGACCGAGGAGTCGCGGCGCGGGTCGCGGCAGATGTTGCACAGCTCCTCCTGTGCCACGTTGCCGCAGGCCGCGCAGAAGCGGACCTTCGCCTTCACCTCGAGGAGGGCCTGGGCGAGCCGCCGGACGTCCGTCGGCTCCGCCTGCAGGATGTGGAAGGCGATCCGCTGCGCGCTCTTGGGACCGACGCCGGGCAGCCGCCCCAGCTCGTCGATGAGGTCCTGAACCACGCCTTCGTACAACGGACTGCCCTTCCTGGAGTCTTTCAGTACGTACGGTAGTTGGCCGCGGCCCGTCTTAGAAAGGCAGGCCGGGGATGCCGCTGCCGCCGCCCAGGCCCTGCGCCAGGGGGCCCAGCTTCTGCTGCTGGAGCGTCTGCGCGTTCTGGTTGGCCGCCTGTACGGCCGCCACGATCAGGTCGGCGAGGGTCTCGGTGTCCTCCGGGTCCACCGCCTTCGGGTCGATCTTCAGGCCGCGCAGCTCGCCGGCGCCGGTGACGGTGGCCCGTACCAGTCCGCCGCCCGCCTGTCCGTCGACCTCCGTGTTCGCCAGTTCCTCCTGCGCCTGCTGCAGGTCCTGCTGCATCTTCTGAGCCTGCTGGAGCAACTGCTGCATGTTGGGCTGGCCACCACCGGGGATCACGATCAGCTCCTGGTTCCTCGTCGTTCTTCGTTCTTCGCCTGCGGCGTCGTTTCTCCGTTGTGCACGAGCCTACGTGGTCTACGCGGCCATCGCCCCGCCACTCTTTCGAGTGAGAGCGGCGGCAGGCCTATACCTGATCAAGGCCCTCTTCCGAGCGGAAAAGAGAGGAAAGCTACGTCCTCGCCACCCGTTGGGCGGTAGGAAGGGTGGCCCGCATCGGCATGCAATGTCACGCAGTGTGACGGGCCGTGTTCAGTGTCGTGTTCAGTAGGGAGTGCCGGGTGGCTCAGCCGGAGATGCAGCCCGAGGGTCCGCCTCAGGACGGGTGGGGCGAGGGTGCGGCCGGGCCGCGGCCGGGCGATCTGACCGGGCGGTCGTTTCCGCTCGGGGACTGGGGGGAGCCCGCCGAGCGGCTCGACGAGCTGTACCGGTGGGTGGAGCGGGGGGCACTGCAGACGGCGTCCTGGTATCTCGCGGACCGGGTCTGGAAGCGGCGCGGGGCGCGGGCGCTGCGCGCCGGGGCGGCGGCGGGGGCGGTGTGCGGGGCCGCGCTGCCGTTGCTGGATCTGACCGGGGTGGTCGGCGGGGTGGCGGCCTGGGGGTATCTGGCGCTGATGCTCGCGGTGGCGTGTGTCGCGGTCGACCGGTTCTTCGGGGTCACGTCCGGGTGGATAAGGGACGTGGCGACCGCGCAGGCCGTGCAGCGGCGGTTGCAGGTGTTGCAGTTCGACTGGGCGTCGGAGAGCGTGCGGGAGGTTCTGGGGCCTGCGGAGGGGACGGCCAGTGAGGCTGCGGAGCGGTGCCTGGGGGTTCTGCGGCGGTTCTCCGAGGACGTGATGGAGCTGGTCCGGACGGAGACGGCCGACTGGATGGTGGAGTTCCGCACGGGTTCGGCACCGCTGGGCATCCAGGCGGCGGTGGCGTCCGGGGCACGGGTGGAATCGGGCGGCCCTGTGGGCAGGTTCCCGCTGCCGCCGGCGAACGGGACGCGCCCGAACATGCCACGGCAACGGCCGCCTGAGCCTCGATAGACACCGGACGCCGCGGTGAGGCGGGTTCGCCTCACTGCTTGGTGTACGTCAGGCTCTCCCCGCCGCTCCTCTTCACCCGCTTCAGGCGCCCGTCCGACAGCAGCGTGACCTCGGTGGCCTCGCCCGGCGAGCAGGACGAGAGCGGCTCGCCGGAGGTGACGCTCGACGGCCCGATCTCCAGCGGCCCGTCGGTGCCCGGCTGTTCGGTGAGCTCCGCCTCGAACACGCAGTGGTACGTCCCGCCGCCCTCGGTGGGCCCGTCCGCGACGAGCGTGAGGACGGCGTCCCCCACCTTCCCCTGCCGGATGGTCAGTTGACGGGTGTTGGTGCCGCTGGAGTTGTCGATCGTGGTCTCCCAGGTGCCGAGGTAGCCGGCCGGGATCACCCCGTCCGCGGGCGCGGAGGAGGACGGCGCCGAGGTCGTGGGAGTGGGCGCCGGCGAGGTACCGCCCGGCGCCGTGGTGGTGACGGTGGGCGCGGGGCTGACCTTCCCCCGGCCCTTGTCGTCGTCCCCGCCACGATTCATCAGCGCGTACACCGACCCACCCGCGCCCAGCGCCACCACCAACGCGATCACGACGAGCAGCGCGGTGGACCGCCCGTTCCTGCGCTCGGGCCCGTGCGGAACCCCGACCGGCGGCGGCCCGTAGGGCGGGGTGGAACCGAGCCCGCCACCGCCGTAGGGGTTGTACGACTGCTGCGGGTAGCCGTAGGCGGCGACAGGCGGCTGGGGATGCTGCTGGGGCTGCTGCGGATAGCCGTACTGCCCCGGCGAGGCGTAGGGCCCGGCCGCCGCACCGTACCCGGGAGCGGCGGGAGGCGGCGCGGGCGGCGGGGTCTGCCCGGAAACCACGGTGGGAAGATGATTGACGGGCGCACCACCCGGCACCGAGGGCGAGGGCGGCGCCGCGGAAACATCATCAGCGGCAGAAGCATGCTCAGGCGACCCACCACCTCCTTGCTGACGCACCCAAGCAGGAGCAGGCACCCCCGGCGCACCCGCACCCGCACCCGCCGACGGCGCTTCCGCCCCACCAGGGCCACCCGCACCCGACGACGCTTCCCGCACGGGTGGCGCGGGTGGGAACCCAGACCCGGCCGAAGGCCGGGTGCCCCCCGACGCACCCGCACCCGCACCCGCACCCGCACCCGCACCCGCACCCGCACCCGCACCCGCACCCGCACCCGCACCCGCACCCGGCATCGAATCAGAAGCCGGATCCTCCGCATCCAACAGCTGCACAGCATGCCGCCCCAGCTGCGCCACCAACGCCCCCGGCAGCCAGGGATCCCGGGACCGCCCCCCGGACACCGTGTCCTCCGCCCCCGTCCGCTCCAGAATCCGATCCAGCGAAGGCCGCGCAGCGGGATCCTTCTTCAAGCAGTCCCGCACCAGATCCGCGATCCCCTCCGGCACCCCCTCCAGATCCGGCTCCTCCTGAGCGATCCGGAACATCAGGGCATGCACCCCACTGTTGGCACCGCCGAAGGGCAGCACACCGGTGGAGGCATAGGCGAGCACGGACCCCAGGCAGAAGACATCGCACGCGGGCGTGATCCGATCCCCCCGCACCTGCTCCGGCGCCATGAACCCGGGCGACCCCACCAGCGATCCGGTACGGGTCAGCCCGTCCCCCGCCATGGTCTCCATCGCCCGCGCGATCCCGAAGTCGATCACCCGCGGCCCGTCGATGGTGACGAGCACGTTGGACGGCTTCAGATCCCGGTGCACGATCCCCGCCGCATGGATGTCCTTGAGCGCGTGCGCGAGCCCCGCCGCGAGGATCCGTACCGACCGCTCGGGCAGCGCCCCGTGATCGTGTGAGACGACCTGCTGCAGGCTGGGCCCGGCGACGTACCCGGTGGCCACCCAGGGCACCGCGGCCTCGGTGTCCGCGTCCAGCACGGGCGCGGTCCAGTGCCCGCCGACCCGCTGCGCGGCCGTCACCTCCTGCCGGAACCGGGCCCGGAACTCCTCCTGCTCGGCCAGCTCCTCGCGGACCAGCTTCACGGCGACGGTACGACCCCGGTCCGACCGGGCCAGGTACACATGCCCCATACCGCCCGCGCCGAGCCGCGCGAGCAGCCGGTACGCCCCGATCCTCTGCGGATCCCCCGGTCCCAGCTTGTCCATCCCCGCGCCGCCTTCCCCCCATAGGTCTGCAACGGACCGAGAATAGTGCGATCGCACGGGGCGTCGCGCGGACCTGGGTCTACGGTTCCGTAACAGCGGCGCCGGGCGGGCCCAGCTCGTCGCGGCACACCCGGGGTACGCGCTCGTCTGCCCGTCTCCCGGTCGGCGAGGCGGTCGTAGACCCGTCTCCCGTCGACAACCTGTCGCGGAAAAGCCCCGCCCACGGAACAAGACGCCGATGTCGCGTCCGCATCCCGGACATTTACGCTCGCCCGCATGACCCCTCAGCTCAGCCCCGAAGCCGGCGCCGCGGTGAAGGCCGCGGACCGTGCGCATGTCTTCCACTCCTGGTCCGCCCAGGACCTCATCGACCCGCTCGCCGTCGCCGGCGCCGAGGGGTCGTACTTCTGGGACTACGACGGCAGGCGGTACCTGGACTTCACCAGCGGACTCGTCTTCACCAACATCGGCTACCAGCACCCCAAGGTCGTCGCCGCGATCCAGGAGCAGGCGGCGAAGATGACGACGTTCGCGCCGGCGTTCGCCGTGGAGGCGCGCTCGGAGGCGGCCCGGCTGATCGCTGAGCGGACCCCCGGCGACCTGGACAAGATCTTCTTCACCAACGGCGGCGCGGACGCCGTCGAGCACGCGGTGCGCATGGCCCGGCTGCACACGGGCCGCCCGAAGGTGCTCTCGGCGTACCGCTCGTACCACGGCGGCACCCAGCAGGCCGTGAACATCACCGGTGACCCGCGCCGCTGGCCCTCCGACAGCGGCAGCGCCGGTGTCGTCCACTTCTGGGCGCCCTTCCTGTACCGCTCCCGCTTCTACTCCGAGACCGAGGAGCAGGAGACCGCGCGGGCGCTGGAGCACCTGGAGACGACGATCGCCTTCGAGGGTCCGGGGACGGTCGCGGCGATCATCCTGGAGACCGTGCCCGGCACCGCCGGGATCATGGTGCCGCCGCCCGGGTACCTGGCCGGCGTCCGGGAGATCTGCGACAAGTACGGGATCGTGTTCATCCTGGACGAGGTCATGGCCGGGTTCGGGCGGACCGGTGAGTGGTTCGCGGCGGACCTGTTCGGTGTCGTGCCGGACCTGATGACCTTCGCCAAGGGTGTGAACTCGGGTTACGTGCCCCTCGGTGGTGTGGCCATCTCCGAGAAGATCGCCGAGACCTTCGGCAAGCGGGCCTACCCCGGCGGGCTCACCTACTCCGGGCACCCGCTGGCCTGCGCCGCCGCCGTCGCCACGATCAACGTGATGGCGCAGGAGGGCGTCGTCGAGAACGCCAAGCGGCTCGGCGAGAGCGTCGTCGGACCGGCCCTGGCCGAGCTGGCCGAGCGGCACCCGAGCGTCGGCGAGGTCCGTGGCGTCGGCATGTTCTGGGCGCTGGACCTGGTGAAGAACCGGGAGACCCGGGAGCCGCTGGTGCCCTACAACGCGGCCGGCGAGGCGAACGCCCCCATGGCCGCGTTCGGCGCCGCCGCCAAGCAGCGCGGACTGTGGCCCTTCATCAACATGAACCGGACCCACATCGTCCCGCCCTGCAACGTGTCCGAGGCCGAGCTGAAGGAGGGCCTGGCGGCCCTGGACGCGGCGCTGAGCGCCGCCGACGAGTACACGGTGTAACCGGTCCGGAGCTGCCGCCGGGGCGACCCGAACGCGTAAGGTGACGTGCTCGTAAGAGATGGCGAGTACGTACGAGTACGTCACCCATACGTGTGAGGAGAGGCACGGACGATGCCCGGCAACGTCGCCGTGACGCGCAGCACCCTGCGCCAGCAGATCGCGGACGCGCTGCGTGACGAGGTGTTGGCGGGGCGGCTGCAGCCGGGCCGGGCGTTCACCGTGAAGGAGATCGCCGAGCAGTACGGCGTCTCGGCGACCCCGGTCCGTGAAGCGCTGGTCGACCTGTCCGCGCAGGGCATCCTGGAGGCCGACCAGCACCGCGGCTTCCGCGTCCCCGAGTACTCGCTGGCCGACTACCGGGGCATGATCGAGGCCCGCTGCCTGGTCACCGACGGCATGTTCCAGGCCCTCACCACCCACCACCCGGCCTTCACCGCCGCGGAGGAACCGCGGACGGCGGCGGCCCTGGCGGCGGTGCGCCGGCGCGGCGAGGAGGCCCAGCGGGCCGCGGCGGCCGGTGACCTCACCGTGCTGATCGGCTACGACCTGCGCTTCTGGCGCGAGCTGAGCGGCCTGTTCGGCAACCCCTACCTGGCCGACTTCCTGCACCGCCTGCGGGTCCAGTCCTGGGTGTGCGCCGTCCAGCACCTGCGCCGCCTGCCCGACGTGCGCAACCACCTGTGGGCCGGCCACACCGAGCTGGTCGACGCCCTGACCCGGCGCGACGCCGAGACGGCCCGCGCCGTCGTGGCCGAGGCCAACACCCACTCCCTCGCGCTGATCGAGCGCCTCTCCGAGCAGCCCTGATCAGCTGGGTCATGCACCTGTGCGAACGAGCCGGACAGCGGGTAGAAGTCGCACCGGGGGGCCTCGACACACCCCGTAGCGATTACCCTTCCCTGACCGCCCTGCCCGCGGCGTGCGGCCCGTGATCGACCCACACTAGGAGCTGTCCTTTGGCCTGTGACCTGTGGCTGGTCCCGCTCGTCGACGTGTTGTGCCACACCCCGGACAACCCGTTCGCCGAGGAACTCGCGCACTACAACAACGCGCTGGCCGCGGCCGGTCTCCCACCGGTGCCGGTGTACCAGTACATGCCGGGCCTGTCCGGCGAGGTCGCCCCGGTGGCCGGCTTCGACTACGACGCGCTGCACTTCCTGCGCCGGGCCTATCTGCTCCAGGTGTGCGGGCTGCCAGTGACCCCGGTGGACGAACTGGGCGGCGACTACGAGCAGTTGCTGGAGATGTTCGAGTCCACGGCCCAGCAGTCCCACCTGGTGTGGCACTACGACCACGCGGGCGCCTACGTCCCGGTCGACTTCCCGCACCCGCTGTCCAGCGATGAACTCCTCGCCGGCGGCGGCCCCTTGGGCTCCTCCCAGTCCCTGCTCAGGGAACTGGAACTGGTGGCCCCGACGATCGGTATCGACCCGGCCAACCCGCCGGCGGCGCCGGCACCGCCGGCGGCCCCCACCGAACTGGAGGAGCCCGCGGTACCGGCGCCCTACGACCCCAGCCCCTTCGCCCGCGAGCGCCACGTGTGGCTCGGCCTGCACGCGGCGGCGACGCGGTCTCTGGCGCAGGGGTCGATGATCGTGTTCAGCTGACGAGGCCGACGATCAGAAGGTGCCCGCGTTGAGCGCCTGCTGGAGGTGCCGGGTGGTGTCCGGACCCCACTCGCCGTCGACGCCCGCACCCACCTTCTTCTGCAGGGCCTTGACCGTGTTCGGGCCGACGACCCCGTCGGCCGTCACCTTCAGGTAGCCCTGGAGCGCCTTCTTCGTCAGCGGGCCGAAGGAGCCGTCCACGGACAGCTTCGAGCCGTGCGCGTTGAGCACGCGCTGCATGGCGGCACAGGTCGCGGGGCCGAACTGGCCGTCGACCGCGAGCTTTCCGGAGGACGGCGGACGCGGGGCGGGCGGCTGCGGCGTGGTGCCGCCCTTCAGCGCGGCCTTCATCACCGCGTCCGAGGCCGGACCGTACTCACCGTCGACCGTCAGACCGTACTTGGTCTGGAAGGCGCGCACGGCCGCGTCGGTGGCCGGACCGAAGTCGCCGTCGACGTCCAGCTTCGAGCCCATGACCGTGTTCAGGTTCTGCTGGAGCGTCTTCACCGCGTCACCCGTGGAACCCTTGCGCAGGATGCCGTCCGAGGCGGGCAGCGGGCTGGCGTCGCCGTAGCTGGGGCGGCCGTAGCCCACGATGGTGCTGGAGTTGCGCAGCCGCCGCATGCACTGGTCGCTGGTGTTGCCCTCGATGGTGGTGATGGTGCCGTCGGAGTGCACCGCCTCGACGACACCGACGTGGTCGATGGCGCCGATGGACCGACTGCCGCTCCAGTCGAAGAAGAGGACATCGCCCGGGCGTATGCCGCCGGTGCCGTAGTGCCACAGGCCCCGCGACTGGAACGACTGGGCGTGGGCGACGGTGTACGCGAACTTGCCGCCGATCGCGGCCAGGTTGTCCGAGTGGGCAGCGGCATAGCTGACCGTCATGTCGCACCAGGCGTCATTCATGCCGTACCACTCGGTGACCTTGTTGTGGTTCGAGCCGGGCGGGTACTCCCCGGTGCCCAGCAGGCTGCGCATCTGCGCGAGCATTCCCTCTACAGACCCCATGTCACACCGCCCCGTTCTCGGGGAGAGCGTCGATGTCGCCCTTGACGATGACGTTCGGGTCCTGGCTCACGCCGGACTGGTCCGGGTCTACGTCGAAGATTCCGGCGCCGCCGCGTGGTTCGACGGGCTTGGCACCGGCCGCAGCGGTGAGCTGCGCTCCGTTCTCAGGCATGGAGTTCCCCCCTAATGTGCAGAGACGGGCACGATCCGCCGTGCCTCGTCATGTCCATGAGTCTGCTGTGCCGGTAGGCGCACGTCGTTGGCGCTGCGCGCACAGTTTCTTGGCAGGTGGCGTCCCCGCACCCCGGGGACGCCCGCGCGAAAGCGCGTCGGCGTGGTCCCGTAGGCGGCACGGAACGCCCGGCTGAAATCGGCCGCCTGCGCGAAACCCCAACGCGCCGCGATCACATGGACGGGCAGGTGGCGCAGCCCTGGATCGGCCAGGTCGCGCCGGCACCGATCCAGCCGCTGGCCCTTGATCCATGACGCGACGGTGAGTCCCTGACGCTGGAAGAGCCGGTGCAGATAGCGGGTGGAGATGTGGTGCGCGGCGGCGACCCGGTCCGGTGTGAGCCCGTCCTCTCCCAGGCGCTGCACGATGTACGCCTGGATGCGCGGGAGCAGTGCCGAGTCACCGAGCCCCTCGTCGAGGAGGAGCGCGACCAGGTCGGACACCACGGTACCGAGCCGCAGTTCGTCACCGGACCGGTACGGGGCGGTCTCCGCCGCCAGACCGGCGAGGAACCCCGCCACCAGCTGGGCCAGCCCGGACCGACGGCCCAACTCCCTTGCCACGAGCCCGTCATGCGGCTGCGGGCGACCCACCAGATGCGTCGTGAGCACCGTGTTCGACGCCCCGGCCAGCCGTATGCGGAACGGCCGCCGCGAGTCGAGCAGCACGAACCCGCCCGCTTCGATCCGCGCGGTCCGCCCGGCCTGCTCCAGTTCCAGTTCCCCGTCCTGCACCAGCACCAGGTGCCAGCCGGCCGCTCGCCCGTCCCCCCGCACCTCTGCGGCGGGCCCTCTTACGGTGGACAGACGGACGGAACCCAACTCCCGTACCGTCCCCCGGGACTGCTCCCCCTGATCGGTCCGGGTGTCGCCCGGTCTCTCGTACAGCCCGCCCAACGCCTGAGCCCATGCTTCCACGAGCCTCTGTCCCCCTCGGAAAGATCAATACGCAGAGGCCAGGAATACCAGCCGGTCGCCCCGTCTTGTCGACGGCTTGCCGCAGACCGGTCAGGGTTGGGTATCCGCCCGGAGCGCGGTGCACAACAGCAGGGTGTGAGCAGCACAGACTGCGGTCGCGCGAGCCGCGGCGGCAAGGAGAACAGGGGATGCGCCGCCGGCGGCACCCCGGCCTCCTCGGTGCGTTCCTCCGGCCCGGTCGCCTCGGGTCAGGGACAGGAGGGCTGGTGCACCCCGTACAGGACCCGCCTGCCGACGCCGGTGAACTCGGTGATGGTCCAGAGCTCGTTGCGGGACGGGAGCACGTAGAGGTCCTGAAGCCCTCGCCCACCCTGACGCCATGCGGGAGTGCTTCCGGGCCTGGCCGTGATCAGGTAGGAGTTGCCGCGACCGCCGTCGTTGAAGTAGTAGCAGCCCTGCCATGAAGCGGCCCCCTGCGTGTAGGGGGTGGGCTGGTGGTAGGCCGTTGTCGCCTGTGCGGTGCCGCTGAAGCTGGTCAGGTCGCCGATCTTCCACCGAGCCACCCGGCCGACCTGGCAGGTGGCATTCGCGGCGGTGGGATTGCACCACTCGCCCGTCAGTGCCTCGGGCGGTCCGGACACACTGTGGTCCAAGGACATGTAGTCGTACGTGGCGTCGCCCCGGTTCTGCCAGGTGCCGATCTCCGGCAGGGCGAAGGCGTAGTTCCGAGCCGAGAAGTGCAGGCCGATGTCGGGGTCGGGATCGGCCTGCCCCACCTCGCTGTGCTCCAGGTCGAGCATGTTGCGCATGTCGAAGACGTGCAGGCCGCCGTGCACGTCGGCAACGAAGATGTAGTTGCCGTACCAGGCGATCCCGCCGGCGTGGGTCCGCAGGTTGCCGAAGGTCACGCTGCCGTCGCTCCGCTTGCGGGGTTCGACGAGCAGCACGTGCACGTACTGCGCCGTGTCGGGGTCGAGGAAGCTCAGCCGGGACCCGTCGCCCGATCCCCCGACGGGTCCCTCGTGCCAGGAGAAGACGAAGGCACGTCGGCCGTCGACCCGGTCGCCGGGGTACGCGGCGTCCTCGGTGCCGCTGACACCCTGGGGCGTCCACTGGTCGGTCACGGAGTTCTGCCTGGTCAGGCAGTACCAGTCGGTGAGATTTGCGACATTGGTGAGCGCGCCGCCCTGGTCGGTGGCATCATCGCACCTCTTGTCTGCCTGCCTGCTGTCCGCGGAGTCCAGCACGGTTCCGAGGCGCACCGAGGCGCCCCCCGGGTTGATGGTCCGGCGCAGGCTCTCCGCGTCGGCCCGGTGCTCGTTCCCCCACGACAGCGTGAAGTTCGCCGGGTTGGCCGAACTCATCGGTTTGGGCGGTGGAACGGGAGCGGCGGCGGCACCGACCGCGCCGACGCAGAGGAGTGCGAGCGTGGTGAGCGCGATGCCCGCGCTTGGCAGCCGCCGGACGAATCGGTGTGGCATGGACGTTTCCTAGGTGGGGGAAGGGTTCGGGGGCGAGACCGGGACGCGTCTCTGCACGGTCCCGCGGGCCACCCCGCCGTCCCGGACACTGTCCCCTCTCCGTTCCCGGCCCGTACGCGCCCGGCCTGGAAGTCACCCGACCGTCGTAAGGACCCGACGTCTGGGAAGCAACGGATCTGACGGCAGATCACGTCGACTGGAGACGTCGCCTCTCTCCCGCCCCTCACCTCGTCATCGACGGGACCTGGCCGTCTTACAGCTCCCGCTTCACCGTTGCCGAGCCGCTGGAGGACGGCCGACGGCACCAGGGCCTGTGAACGCGGCTCAGAACACCGGCGTCCCCGCCTGCGTCAGCTTCCAGTTGGTGACCGCGAAGTCCGCCGGGTCGAGCGACTTCTTCGCCGTCACGTAGTCGATCATCAGCTGACGGATCTCGTTGGTGGAGCTGTAGGCGATCGGCGCCGAGGCGATGTGCGGGTAGCCGGAACCGCCGTTCGCCCGGTAGTTGTTGACCGCCACGACGAAGACCTGGTCGTCGGCGACCGGGGCGCCGTTGTACGTGAGGTTCTTGATCCGGGAGCCCTCGGCCTGGGCGATGTCGATCTCGTAGTCGACGCCCGCCGCCGTGTCGTACATGTAGTCCCAGAAGTTGTTGGCGTTGGTGAGGGTCGCGGTGTCGACCTTCGTGCCGGACGGGACCTGGTGGTAGTACTTCGCCGCGTACTCCAGGTACTCCTTGAGCTGGGCACCCGTCAGCTTCTTGCCGTACAGGGTGTTGTCGTAGATGTAGAGCCCGGCGATGTCCTTGATGGTCACGCTGCCCTTGGGGATGTCCGCGGTGCGGCTGAAGGGGGCGGCGACGGAGATGAGCGGGAGAGCGGCGTCCGCCGCCGACAGGCCCGCCTTCACGGTGTCCGTCTGCACCTTGTGGATGAAGTCCATGATCGGCACGTCCTTCCAGCAGGACTCGGCCGCCGGGAGGTCCTCGGTGCAGGTGCCGACCGCGGTGTTGACGTACTTCACCACCAGCTCGTGGTCGGCCTCCAGGAGCGCCTTGATCTCCGGATCCTCTTCCACGTCCTTGGGGTTGAGGGTCTGGGCCGTCTTGCCGGTGACCTTCCACTGGCCGTGGTGCAGTTCGAGCTCGAAGTCGAAGACGCTGAGGCGGTAGCCCCAGCAGTACGGCTCGGAGAGCAGGACCTCCTCTCCGGTCTCCGCGTTCTTCACCGTGTACGACGGCACCTCCACATGGGTGTGGCCGACGAGGATCGCGTCGATGCCGGGCACCTGCTCGGCGACGAGGTTCGAGGCGTTCTCGACGTACGGGAGCGAGTCGCCCCAGGACGAGGAGCCGTCCAGGCCCGAGTGGTCGGTGAGGAAGACGACGTCACAGCCGAGGGCGCGCAGCCGCGGGACGTACTTCTTGGCCTGCTCGACCAGTCCGGGGAAGACCATCTTCCCGCTGACGTTGTCCTTGTCCCACAGCGCGATACCGGGGTTGGTGAGGCCCAGGATGCCGACCGTGATGTCCGGGGCGCCCGGCACGCAGATCCGCTTCACGGTGTACGGCCGGAAGGCGGGGCGCATCGTCTTCGCGTCCAGCGCGTTGGCGCCGAGCAGCGGGAAGTGACACTGGCTCTCGAACGTGCGCAGCGTGTCGATGCCGTAGTTGAACTCGTGGTTGCCGAGGGCGGCGGCGTCGTAGCGCATGTGGTTCATGGCGACGGCCATCGGGTGCTTGGGGCCCTTCTCGCCGTCGGTGCCGGTGATCGGGTCGACCCGCGCGAAGTAGTACGCCAGCGAGGTCCCCTGGATGATGTCGCCGGCGTCGACGAGCAGTACGCGGTGCTCGCCCTTCGCCTCCCGCTGCTGCTTGATGAGGGTGGCCACGCGCGCCACACCCACCGAGTTGCCCGCCTTGTCGGTGTAGGCGGCGTCCTTGTAGTAGTCCCAGTCGAAGACGTGGCTGTGCAGGTCGGTGGTGCCCAGGATGGAGAACGACCAGGTGCGGGGCATCTTTTCGGGCCGGTGACCGGCTTCCGCGGCCTCGGCGGTGCCGGTGCCGACCGCACCCGCGGCGGCGACGGCGGCGGCGCCGGTGACGGCCGACTTCTGCAGGAAGGTACGGCGGTTGAGGGGCTGGGCGGGCATGACAGGCTCCCGAGAGGCTGGAGTTGACGCGAGCAGAGGGGCGTACCGTGCGGGGGCTACCCGCGTAGATCGTGCTCGCGCCCGCCGGTGGCGGGAACCAGGAACAGGCCATGTCCAGGTCAAGGATGGGTCAGTTGCCGCCTCGGTCGTCTCCTGCCAAAACGGCCGTGGACGCATGGTTCGGCTCCGCTGCCGGCGGTTCGTCGGCGACGGGCGGAATCCAGGAACAGGCCAGGGAGCCGCCGATCAGGCCGGTGAACACACCGAGGAAGAGGCCGCCGAGGTTCGCGACGGGGAAGGAGGCGAGGGCGAGCAGGAGGGTGGTAATCCCGGCGAACAGGCGAAGGTGGGGTTGGTACCAGAGGCTGAGCCCCAGGGTGATGAGCAGGACTCCGATGATCAGGGACCCGGCACCGGGGGTGGTCGACATGGCCAGCGGAATGGCGCCCACGTCCAGGTTCACGTACGGCCAGTACAGGATGGGCAGCCCTGCCGCCAGGGTGAAGAGCCCGGCCCAGAAGGGGCGTTCACCACGCCAGGCGCGGAACCTGCGGCGGGCGTGCGCCGCTGTCGCGCCGATGCGGGGGCGTGCGGCGGATTCGCCCCGTCCAGGGGTCAGGAGCATTCGTGGTGGCCCTGCTCGATCCGTACGCGCAGGCCGGGAACGTTGAACGTACCGGCGGTGAGCGCGACCGCGGTCACGTGCACGTCGGTCAGGGTGACCGACGTGGCCTGCTGCCCGAAGCCGCTGGGGTCGAAGAACCGCGAGTCCCTGTCGCCCGGATTGACCGGTCCCTTGGTGATCTCCCCCTGCGCGACACCCATGTCGAAGTTCCGGAAATCCGCCTGCCCGGCCGACTGGAACGTCGTGTCGAGGAACAGGTTCGACGCCTGGACCGGGCGTTCGTTCCCGCCGGTGATCTTCAGTGTCTGCGGGCCCAGCACCGGGACGTCGACCAGTACGGACTGGCACAGCCCGCTGATCGTCGCGCGCCGGGATCCGACGACCTGGACCGGCACGAGCTCGCCCCTCTTGGTCACGTCCACCATGCCGTAGCTGCTGAGTCCGTGAGAGACCAACGTGTCCGCGGTGACCTGGAACCTCTTGCCGGAAATGAGGAACGACGCCGCCAGGGCCCCCTCTCCCATGACGATGCCGAGGATTGCGCAGGCCGCGACGCCGGGCACCAGGATCACCGCGAAGCGTCGCCAGTGGGTCCTACCGACGCGGTGCGGCATCTGGCTCCTTCGGTCATGGAGGGGATCAACCCTCAACCCGTCAAGGCGGACATTTCCCCTCATTCAGTGACGGATCCTAGGCTTCCAGCCGCAGCAACCGGCCACACGCCGGGCCCGCTGTACGGGTGACGCACCTGCTGCCGGGTTCTTCGGCGACGAACGCGGGACCGCCCGCCGATCACGCCCGTGGGCGGATCGGCGGGCGGTCCTGTGTCGGTCCGTGCCCGCGCCCTACAGGAACGAGTTGATCTCGATCGTCTCGTCCCGGCCCGGGCCCACGCCGATCGCGGAGATCGGGGCGCCGGACATCTCCTCCAGCGCCTTGACGTAGTTCTGGGCGTTCTTCGGGAGGTCGGAGAAGGACTTCGCCTTGGTGATGTCCTCGGACCAGCCAGGCAGGGTCTCGTAGACCGGCTTCGCGTGGTGGAAGTCGCTCTGCGAGTAGGGCAGTTCCTCGACGCGCTTGCCGTCGATCTCGTACGCCACGCAGACCGGGATCTCCTCCCAGCCGGTCAGGACGTCCAGCTTGGTGAGGAAGAAGTCGGTCAGGCCGTTCACGCGGGTCGCGTAGCGGGCGATGACCGCGTCGAACCAGCCGCAGCGGCGGTCACGGCCGGTGGTCACGCCCCGCTCGCCGCCGATGCGGCGCAGCGCCTCACCGTCGGCGTCGAACAGCTCGGTCGGGAAGGGACCGGCGCCGACACGGGTCGTGTACGCCTTGAGGATGCCGATGACCCGGCTGATCTTCGTCGGGCCCACGCCGGCGCCGGTGCAGGCACCGCCCGCGGTCGGGTTCGAGGAGGTGACGAAGGGGTACGTGCCGTGGTCGATGTCGAGCAGGGTGCCCTGACCGCCCTCGAACAGGACGACCTTGTCCTCCTCCAGCGCCTGGTTGAGGACCAGCACGGTGTCGGTGACGTACGGCTTGATCTGCTCGGCGTAGCCCAGCAGCTCCTCGACCACCTGGTCGGCGGAGATGACGCGCCGGTTGTACAGCTTGGTGAGCAGCTGGTTCTTGACGTCGAGGGCCGCCTCGACCTTCTGCTGCAGGATCGACTCGTCGTACAGGTCCTGGACCCGGATACCGACGCGGTTGATCTTGTCGGCGTAGGTCGGGCCGATGCCGCGGCCGGTCGTACCGATCTTGCGCTTGCCGAGGAAGCGTTCCGTCACCTTGTCGACGGTCACGTTGTACGGCGTGATGATGTGCGCGTTACCGCTGATCAGGAGCTTGGACGTGTCGACGCCACGCTCGTTCAGACCGCTCAGCTCGGAGAGCAGGACCGACGGGTCGACGACGACACCGTTACCGATGACCGGCGTACAACCGGGAGAGAGGATTCCGGAAGGGAGAAGGTGGAGTGCATACTTCTGGTCGCCGACGACCACCGTGTGGCCGGCGTTGTTGCCGCCCTGGTAACGCACTACATAGTCCACCGAGCCACCGAGCAGGTCGGTCGCCTTCCCCTTGCCTTCGTCACCCCACTGAGCACCGAGCAGCACAAGTGCGGGCACGCGCGTACACCCCTTCCGGGCGGGGCATGTCCAAGGTCGGGGGCAGGGGCGTAAGGTTCACCGCCGCGTACCACCGCGACCGCCTTTGGTCGCACAACCGTCGGACCGGATGCCCCGGAATAGACGAAGCCCCTGGCGCAATAGCGCAAGGGGCTCTTGCACAAAGATGCTACCCGAGGAAGCGAGGCAGGACCGAGGTGGCGACTTTCGCGATGTCCGATCAGCTGCTGGTGATCATCGATTCGGCAGCACGACAGACGGACGGGGAGTCCGTCCGGATCGCGAAAGACGTGCTCAGCGCGGGTGCGACCACCAAGGTGTGCCTGCCGGACGGCCCCGAGGAATTCGCCCGGGCGCTCGGCCGGCGAGGGTCCCGGCGCCCGGTCGTGGTCGGCGACGACCGGGCGCTGGTGCGCGCGGTGACCCTGTTGCACCGCCATCGCGAGCTGGCCGGATGCGCACTGTCGGTGGTCCCGGTCGGGGCCACGGCCCTGGCGGAGTCCCTCGGCGTGCCCGCCGGTGCGGTGGCGGCCGCGCGGGCCGTGCTGGACGGAGCGGAGCGGCGCCTGGACCTGCTCGTGGACGACAGCGACGGGGTGGTCCTGGGCGCGCTGGGCATCCCGTCGGCGCCGGTGCGGGCGGCCTCGGCCGCCACCGAGCCGGTGAGCGTCCCCTCGGGGCGCCCCTGGCTGCGGACGACGTACCGCTCCCTGGTCCGCACCCTGGCCCCGCGCCCGCCCCGTCTGCCCGCCGTACCGGCCCCGGGCCCCTCCCGGCTCCGGGTGGAGCTGGACGGCGAGACGCTCGTGGACCTGGACCAGCCCGTGGAGGCGGTGTCGGTGACGCCGGGTTCCTGCGGGATGGCCGAGGTGGAGGTCCGGCCGCTGTCGGTGGGCGCCGAGGCGACCCCGCTGCGGGCCCGTGGCCGCACGGTGACGGTGATCGGGTCGGACTTCCGCTACCGGGCCGACGCGCAGGTCTCGGGGCCCGTACGACGCCGGACGTGGACCGCGCGCGAGGCTGCCTGGGCGCTGACGCTGCCCGCCCACTCGTGACCCCCAGACTGGCCCTAAAGGTCTGGTGACAAATATTTAACCGTGCCGACCCCTTGAGGGACCGGTTCTCCCTCCACCATCCTGCTCCATCAGGGCGTGGTGCGTCCGCGCGTGGCGATCAGGAGAGGGGCCACCCGATGGCAGTGGACGAGGGCGTCGCCCCGGCGACGAGAACAGACGGCGACGGAGTGGTTCATCGGCTGAAACCCAACGCCGTCGGCCTGCTCGGCGTGGTGTTCATGGCCGTCGCCACGGCCGCGCCGATCACCGCGATGACCGGCAACGTGCCTTTCATGGTGTCCGCCGGCAACGGCATCGGGGCGCCCGCAAGCTATCTCGTCGCAATGGTCGTCCTGGCAATCTTTTCCGTGGGTTTCACGTCCATGGCGAAGCACATCACGTCCACGGGCGCCTTCTACGGCTTCATCTCCTACGGCCTCGGCCGCACCGTCGGCCTCGCCTCGGGACTGCTCGCGACCTTCGCGTACGTCGTCTTCGAGCCGGCGCTGATCGGGATCTTCTCCACCTTCGCCACGACCACCCTCAAGGACCAGACGGGGCTCGACGTCCCGTGGTGGGCCTTCGCGATCCTGATGCTGGCGATCAACGCCACCGGCACCTGGTTCGGGGTGAGTGTCGCCGAGAAGCTGCTGGTGGTGCTGCTGGCGACCGAGGTGACCGTGCTGGCCGCGATGGCCGTCTCGGTCGCCTTCCACGGCGGCGGACCGCACGGCTTCACCTTCGCGCCGGTCAACCCCGTCAACGCCTTCAAGGGCACGTCCGCCGGGCTCGGGCTCTTCTTCGCCTTCTGGTCCTGGGTCGGCTTCGAGTCGACGGCGATGTACGGGGAGGAGTCCCGCGACCCGAAGAAGATCATCCCCAAGGCGACGATGATCAGCGTCCTGGGCGTCGGCGTCTTCTACGTCTTCGTCTCCTGGATGGCCATCTCGGGCACCGGCACGGGAAGCGCCGTGGAGGTGGCGACCAAGGACCCGATGGGCCTCTTCTTCAACCCCACCGAACGCTACGTCGGCCACTGGGCGGTCGACGTCATGCAGTGGCTGATGATCACCGGCTCGCTGGCCTGCGGCATGGCCTTCCACAACTGCGCCGCCCGCTACATGTACGCGCTGGGCCGTGAGGGCGTCCTGCCGTCCCTGCAGAACACCCTCGGCCGCACCCACGCCCGGCACGGCTCCCCGCACATCGCGGGCCTGGTGCAGACGGTGGTGAGCGGGCTGCTGGTGGGCGCGTTCTGGGCCGCGGGCAAGGACCCGTACAGCGGCACGTACGTCCTGCTCGCCATCCTCGGCACCATGGCGATCCTCGTCGTCCAGGCCGTGTGCTCGTTCGCCGTGCTGGCCTACTTCCGCGGCCACCATCCGGAGAGCCGGCACTGGTTCCGGACCACCGCCGCCCCGCTGATCGGCGGGATCGCGATGCTCGCGGTGGTCGTGCTGCTGGTGTCCAACATGGGCGTGGCGGCCGGCTCGGAGTCCGGCTCGCTGGTCCTCAGGGCGACGCCGTGGCTGGTCGCGCTGATCGCGGCCGGCGGGATCGGCTACGCGCAGTACCTCAAGCGGCGCTCGCCCGAGCGGTACGCGCTGCTGGGGCGGACGGTGCTGGAGGAGACGAAGGAACGCTGACCGGCGGATTCCGGGGGACGGGTCAGCTTCCGGACCTCTCCTCCCGGTACGCCCGCCAGCGTTCCATCATCTCGGCGACGTCCTGCTCGATGAACTCGAAGAAGGCGAGCGTCTCGGCCAGCCTGCGCCCGGCCGGTGTGTCCGGGCCCAGGCTGGCCACGCCGTCCCTGAGGGCGTCCTCCCAGCGCTTGATGACCGCCTCGCGGCTGGTGAGCGCCTCGTACCACTGGTCGCTGTGCACCCGGTACCGCTCCCGGCGCGAGCCCGGCTCCCGCTCGCGGGACACCATGTGCACCTGGGCGAGGTAGCGCACCGCACCGGAGACGGCCGCGGGGCTGATCCTCAGCTGTTCGCCCAGCTCGGACGAGGTTCGGGCACCGGTGTCGGAGGCGAGCAGCGCGGCGAAGACCCGGGAGGGCATGCGCGGCATCCCCGCCTCGACCAGCTGCGCCGCGAAGTGCTCCACGAACCTCGAGACCGACTCCGGGTCCCGCTCAGTACTCGGCTCCGTCATGACCCTCACCCTATCCTGGGTTCATGCACTTCCTTAACTTCACAAATTTCTGAAAGAAGCGTACGTTCGGAGGCATGACCAAGGCAATCACGGTCTTTGGACTCCACAAGTCCTTCGGCCGTACCCACGCGCTGGACGGCCTCGACCTCGACGTCGAGACCGGCGAGGTCCACGGCTTCCTCGGCCCCAACGGTGCCGGAAAGTCGACCACCATCCGCGTCCTGCTCGGCCTGCTGCGCGCGGACGCGGGCGCGGCGCAGGTCCTGGGCCGCGACCCGTGGAAGGACGCGGTGGAGGTGCACCGCCGGATCGCCTACGTACCCGGCGACGTGACCCTGTGGCGCAACCTCTCCGGCGGCGAGGTCATCGACCTGTACGGCAGGCTGCGCGGCGGGCTGGACGCGCGACGCCGCGCGGACCTGATCGACCGCTTCGAGCTGGACCCCACCAACAAGGGCCGCACCTACTCCAAGGGCAACCGGCAGAAGGTCGCCCTGGTCGCCGCCTTCGCCTCGGACGTGGACCTGCTGATCCTGGACGAACCGACCTCGGGCCTGGACCCGCTGATGGAGGAGGTCTTCCAGCGCTGCGTGGAGGAGGAGCGGGAGCGCGGCCGGACGATCCTCCTGTCCTCCCACATCCTCAGCGAGGTCGAGGAACTCTGCGACCGCGTCAGCATCATCCGCAAGGGCCGCACCGTCGAGACGGGCTCCCTGGCCGACCTGCGCCACCTGACGAGGACGAGCGTGAGCGCCGAACTCGCGGGGCCGCCCAACGGATTGGCGCACCTGCCCGGCGTTCACGACCTGGACGTCCAGGGCCACCGGGTCCGCCTCCAGGTCGACACCGGCCAACTGGACGCGGTGCTAAGGCAGTTGAGCGAGTCGGGCGTACGGTCCCTGACCTCGACCCCGCCGACGCTGGAGGAGCTGTTCCTGCGCCACTACCAGGATCTCGACGAGGCGGCGGCACGATGACGACGTTCACGGGCACGGGCGTGCTGCTGCGTTTCTCGCTGCGCCGCGACCGGTTGCTGATCCCGGTCTGGATCGCGGTGAACGCGCTGATGGTCCTCTCCATGCCGAACACCCTGAAGACCCTCTACGGCACCGCGGCCGAACGTGCCGATCTGATGAGCCAGTTGCAGACCAACGCCTCCTTCCGCGCCCTGATCGGCCCGGTCTTCGACACCTCGCTCGGCGCGCTGACGGCGTGGCGCGTGGGGGTGTACGCCGCCGCGCTCGCCGCCGCGATGAGCCTGCTGATCGTCGTACGGCACACCCGGGACGAGGAGGAGAGCGGCCGCCAGGAGCTGGTGGCGTCCGGGATGGTGGGCCGCCGGGCCTCCCTCACGGCGGCCCTGCTGGCGGCGGCGACCGCCAACGCCGTACTGGCCCTGCTGGTCACGGCCGGACTGGCCGGACACGGAGTTGCGGGCGCCCTGTCCTTCGGCCTCGGCCTCGCCGGGGTCGGCATGGTCTTCGCCACGACGGCGGCGATCGCCGCCCAGCTGACGGAGAGCGCGCGCCTCGCCCGGGGCCTGACCGCAGCCGTCCTCGGCGCGGCCTTCGTCCTCCGCGCGGCGGGCGACTCGACGACGAACGACGGCTCCTCCCTCCTGACCTGGCTGTCACCGCTGGGCTGGCTGGAGAACCAGCGCTCCTTCGCCGCCGAACGCTGGTGGGTGCTGCTGCTGTTCGCGGCGGCGGTGACCGTACAGTCCCTGATCGCCTACGAACTGGCGGGCCGCCGCGACGTCGGCATGAGCTTCCTGCCCACGCTCCCCCAAGCTCTCGGCTTCGCTCGAGCAGGGGGGACCCCCATCGGACCGCCCACCGGCCGCCTCGGCACAGCAGCAGCGCTGGCCTGGCGACTGCAACGCGGCAGCGTCCTCGGCTGGTCCCTCGGCTTCTTCCTCGCCGGCGTCGTCTACGGCGGTCTCACGGACGGCGCGGCCGACCTGGTCCGCGACAACGACCAGGCCCGGCAGATCTTCGAGCGGATGGGCGGCCAGAGCGGTCTCACGGACGCGTTCCTGGCGTCGATGGTCGGCATGCTCGGCCTGATCGCGGCGCTGTACATCGTGGCGTCGGTGCTGCGCCTGCACGGCGAGGAGACCTCCGGCCGCGCCGAACCGGTCCTGGCCTGCGCGGTCGGCCGCCTGCGCTGGGCCGCGAGCCACCTGACGATCGCCTTCGCCGGCTCGGCCCTGATCATGCTCCTGGCAGGCCTGGGATTCGCGGTGGGCTACGGCAAGGAGACCGGCCCGATCCTGGGCGCCTGCCTGGTCCAGCTCCCGGCGGTCTGGCTGATCGGCGCGGTCACGCTCCTCCTGTACAGCCTGGCCCCCCGTCTGGCCCCGGCCGCCTGGGGCATCGCCGTAGCCGCCCTTCTGATCGGCTGGGTGGGCCCGGCCCTGAACGCGCCGCAGATCGTGCTGGACCTGTCCCCGTTCGGCCATCTGCCCAAGCTGCCGGGCGGGGGGATGGAGTGGGGAGCGGTGCTGGTCCTTGTGGGGCTGGTGGTGACGCTGGTCGGAACAGGGCTGGCGGGGCTGCGCAGACGCGACCTGACCTCGTGAACCCCGCCGGCCCGGCGGTCAGGCGATCCGTACGTCCAGACCCGCCAACCCCCGGATCACGAAGTTCGGCTTCCGCTCCGGGTCCGCCGCCGGGGTCAGGGTCGGGGCCTTCTCCAGCAGGGCACTCATCGATGCCGCCAGCTCGATGCGGGCCAGGGGGGCGCCGATGCAGTAGTGGATGCCCGCGCTGAAGGAGATGTGGGGGTTGTCCTTGCGGGTGAGGTCGAGGTTCTCGGGGTTCCGGAAGACCTCGGGGTCGTGGTTGGCGGAGCCGAAGAGCATGGCGATCTCCGAACCCCTGGGGATCGTCGTGCCGTCGATCTCGACGTCGTCCAGGACCCAGCGCTCGAAGAGCTGGAGCGGGGTGTCGTAGCGCATCAGCTCCTCGACGGCCGAGGGGATCAGGGAGTGGTCGGCGCGAAGGGCGGCCAGCTGGTCCGGGTTGCGGAACAGGGACCACCAGCCGTTCACCGTGGCGTTGACGGTCGCCTCGTGCCCCGCGTTCAGCAGCAGCACGGCCGTGGAGATCATCTCCTGCTCGGTCAGCCGGTCACCCTCGTCGTGCGCGGCGATGAGTCCGGAGATCAGGTCGTCGCCCGGCTCCTTGCGGCGCTCGGCGATCAGCTCGCGCAGGTAGTCCGAGAACTCGGTCGATGCCTGGACGGCCCGCGCAGCCGTCTCCTCCGACGGGTTCAGCTCGTACATCCCGCAGATGTCCGCCGACCAGGGCCGCAGCGGGGCCCGGTCCGACTCCGGGATGCCCAGCATCTCGGCGATGACGGCCACGGGAAGCGGCTCGGCGACGTCCGTGAGCAGATCCCCGCCGCCCGCCGCGACCAGCCGGTCCACCAGCTCACCGGCGAGCTTCGCCACGTACGGCTTCAGCTGCTCGACCGTGCGCGGGGTGAACGCCTTCGACACCAGCCGCCGGATCCGGGTGTGGTCCGGCGGTTCGAGGTCGAGCATCCCGTGGTCGTTGAGCGTGTGGAACGGCTCGTGCTCCGGCGCGGGTGCCGTACGCCCGAAGTCCTCGTGCGTGAACCTGTGCTGGTACGTCCGGCCGAGGCGCCGGTCCCGCAGCAGCGCCGAGACGTCGGCGTGGTGCGGGACCAGCCACTGGTCGGTCGGCTCGTACCGGATCACCCGGCCGCGGGCACGCAGCTCGGCGTAGGCCGGGTACGGGTCGGCGAGGAACGCGGGGTCCCAGGGGTCGAACGCGAGGTCGGTAGGGCCTGCCATGCGGGGACGCTAACGCGTCGGACCGGCGTCTGAACAGGGTCTTCGCCCTGCGGCTGTCCACTCAGATCTGGTTGTCGACCAGGACGTAGTCGTAATGGATCGGGTCGCCCTCTTCGTCCGTCGGGTACTCGTAGCTGCTCTGGTTCGCGAAGATCACCTTCAGCTCCGGCAGGGCGTCGAAGCCCAGGTCGTTCTCGTCGAAGACATGGCCCCGTTCCGCGAGCTGTTCGAAGAGGTCCTCGCTCGGGGTGCGGAAGACGTCGAGGCCGTCGAGCAGCACCCGCACGTCGGCGTCCTCGTTCCGGAACCGGAACAGCTCCACATCGCTCAGCGCGCCCTTGGTGAACCCGAGCACGACGCTCAGCCGGGACGCGTCGTGCGTGAGCGTGATCTGTCCCGGGTCCGGGTCACTCGCGACGGTTCGGAAAAGCCCCCACTCCTGGACGGTGCCACGTGCTTCCTCGACCGACATGCCGAGCCGGAACGGCCCTACGCCGACGTGCGGCCGGATCTCGATGTCCATGTGTACTCCTTGCTGGTCGGTGTTCGGTGCAGCCGGGTCCTCTCGTAGGTCCGTCAGCCCGGTGTCACCAGCCGCGCCTCGTACGCGAACACAGCCGCCTGGGTGCGGTCGCGCAGCCCCAGCTTCACCAGGATCCGGCTCACATGGGTCTTGATCGTCGACTCCGCCACCACCAGCCGCTCGGCGATCTCCACGTTCGACAGGCCCTGCGCGATCAGGACCAGCACCTCCGTCTCCCGCTCCGTCAGCTCCCCGTACGCCGCCTGCGCCGACGGCATCATGCGCGGCGTCTCCGACAGCCGGGAGAACTCCGTGATCAGCCGCTTGGTCACCGAGGGGGCGAGCAGCGCCTCCCCGGAGGCCACCACCCGGACCCCGTCGGCGAGCTGGCGGGCCGAGGCGTCCTTGAGGAGGAAGCCGGAGGCTCCCGCACGCAGCGCCTGGTACACGTACTCGTCCAGGTCGAACGTGGTCAGTACCAGCACCTTCGCCGTGTCGTCCGCCGCGACGATCTCCCGCGTCGCCTCGATGCCGTTCAGCTCCGGCATGCGGATGTCCATCAGCACCACGTCCGGCGCGAGTTCCCGCACCCGCTCGACCGCCTGGCGACCGTTGACGGCCTCGCCGACGACCTCGATGTCCGGCATCGCGTTCAGCAGGACCGAGAAGCCCTCGCGCACCATCATCTGGTCGTCCGCGATCAGTACGCGGATCGTCATGCCTCACCCTCGCTCGCGGTGTCCGCCGCCGGCACCGGCAGGAACACGGTCACCTCATGTCCTCCGTCGGCCGTCGGGCCCGTCGTCATCTCCCCGTTCAGCATCGAGACACGCTCCCGCATCCCCGTGATGCCGTGCCCGGCGCCCGGCGAGGGCTTGAGCAGAGCCGAAGCGGGCGGCGGGCCGTTGACTATGCGCAGGCCCAGGCCACCGAGCACGTACCCGATCTCGACCCGGGCACCCGCCCCCGGAGCGTGGCGCAGCGTGTTGCTCAGCGCCTCCTGCACGATCCGGTACGCCGACAGCTCCACGCCCTGCGGCATTTCCCGCACCGCGCCGGTCACCGCCTTCTCCACCTCCAGTCCGGCCTCCCGCACGTTGGCGAGCAGCCCGTCCAGGTCGGCGAGGGTGGGCTGCGGGGCGTCCGGCGCCTCGTAGTCCTCCGCGCGGACCACGCCCAAGACCCGGCGCAGCTCGGTCAGGGCCGCCACCGCGTTCTCCCGGATGGTGGCGAACGCCTTCTCCAGCTCCGGCGGCGGGTTCTCCACCCGGTAGGGCGCCGCCTCCGCCTGGATGGCGACCACCGACATGTGGTGGGCGACCACGTCGTGCAGTTCGCGGGCGATGGTCGTGCGCTCCTCCAGCAGCGTGCGCCGCGAACGCTCGACCGCGGTCACCGTCTGCTGGGCGGTCACCTCCTGCTGGGCCTGGCTGCGTATCTGGCGGACGGAGACGATGAGCAGGATCAGCGCGGAGAAGATCAGCATCGGGCCGACGTTGGTGTCGTAGTGGTTCCAGCCGAAGCCGCTCTCGGCGACGAAGCCGTAGGCCGCGGTCAGCACCCACATCCAGGCCGCCGTGCGCGGGCGGGTGCGCAGCGCGACGACCGTGAGCACCACCAGGTGGGACAGGAAGTTTCCCGGCAGCCACGGCCAGTCGCTCCAGCCGCTGCCTATCAGGGCGGCGGTGGCCGTGGTCGCGGCGAGCGAGAACCAGAACGCTCCCACCGGACGCGCCAGGGTCAGCAGGACCGGACCCAGGGCCAGCAGCGCGCACAGCAGCGGCAGCAGTCCGGAGCCGGCCGTGCTCGCCACGGCGAGGAACATCGCCAGCACGCCGAGGACGACCACGAGCGCGTGCCGTGTCCAGGCCGCGTACTCCTTCATCCGGCCGCCGCGGCGGGCGAGCCGGCCGTCGGCGTCCCTGCGGGGCAGCGGGCGGTAGGCGAAGGCGTCGTGGAACAAGTCCTGCCGCAGCCCGCGCAGGGCGTCCGCGGCGAGCCGGAACTCCGGGCTGCGCGGCCTCTCGGCCCCGCCCGGCGGTGTCGGCTGGGTGTGCGTCGTCTCGGTCACGTGGGAAACGGTAGGCCCCGGGCGGGGTGGCGGTCGTCCCCTCGGAGGCGGGTCCTCGGGGATCCTTCTCAGGTACTACAGGTAGGGGGCGGGACGGTACCCAAGGGTGCCGGGCGGGGTCAGCGGCCGCCGGGGCGGACCAGGCCGGACTCGTAGGCGAAGATCGCCGCCTGGGTCCGGTCACGCAGGCCCAGCTTCACCAGGATGCGGCCGACGTGGGTCTTCACGGTCTGCTCGGCGACGACCAGGTGCTCGGCGATCTCGGCGTTCGACAGCCCCTGCGCGATCAGTGCCAGCACCTCCGTCTCGCGCTCCGTCAGGTCGCCCACGCGCTGTTTGAGCGGGGCCCGGGGCGAGCCGTCCAGCCGGGAGAACTCGGCGATCAGGCGGCGGGTGATGCCCGGGGCGAGCAGCGCGTCCCCGGCCGCCACCACGCGCACCGCCTCGGCGAGCTGGTCGGCGGAGGCGTCCTTGAGCAGGAACCCGGAGGCCCCGGCGCGCAGCGCGTCGTACACGTACTCGTCCAGGTCGAAGGTGGTGAGGACCAGGACCTTGACGCCCGGGTGGTCGGCGGTGATGCGGTCGGTCGCCTCGATGCCGCCGAGTTCGGGCATCCGGATGTCCATCAGGACCACGTCCGGGGTCAGTTCGGCGGCCTTGGCGATCGCGTCGCGTCCGTGCACCGCCTGTCCGACCACCTCGATGTCGGGCTTGGTGTTGAGCAGCACGGTGAAGCCCTGCCGGACCATCTGCTGGTCGTCGGCGATGAGTACGCGGATGGTGCCGGCGCCGCTCGTCATGGGGTCGCTTCTCCTGTCGGGGGCTGGGGGTGGTGCGGGTCGTCGTCGGACCGGGGCGGGAAGTAGATCTCGGGACGGGGAAAGTCCGGGCGCAGGGGCCGGGGCGGGCGGCGGGTGCCCGTCTTGGGGAGGAACGCCGTCACCATGAAGCCGCCGTGCAGGTTCGGGGTCGCGGTGAGGTGCCCGCCGAGCATCGCCGCGCGCTCCCGCATGCCGAGCAGGCCGTGGCCGGAGCCCTGGGAGGGCTGGACCGGGCGGCGGGGACGGGAGTTGGTCACGCACAGGAAGATGCCGTCGGACTGATGGTCGACCTCCACCCGGACCCTTGAACCCGGGGCGTGCCGCAGGGCGTTGCTGAGCGCCTCCTGGACGATCCTGTACGCCGACAGCTCCACACCCTGTGGATAGGCGCGGGACGTGCCGCGGTGGTCGACGACGACGTCCAGACCGGCCGCCCTGGTGTTCTCGATCAGGGCGCCCAGACGGGCGAGGTTCGGTTGCGGGGCGTCGGGGGCGGGGCCCGTGCCGGGTGCCGTCAGCCGGTACGGGTCCTCGGTCGCCTCGGGGTCGTCGGGGGACTCGGAGCGCAGGACGCCGAGGACACGGCGCAGCTCGGTGAGGGCCTCCAGGGCGTTGTTGCGGATCCCGGCGAGGTTCTCCTTCAGCTCCTCCGAAGGGTTCTCCACCAGGTGGGGGGCCACCTGGGCCTGGATGGAGATCACCGACATGTGGTGGGCGACCACGTCGTGCAGCTCGCGGGCGATACGGCTGCGCTCCTCCAGGAGGGTACGGCGGGCACGTTCCTCCGCGGTGATCGTCGTCTGCTCGATCAGCTGGGTGCGGGCCTCGCTGCGGCCGCGCAGGGCGGTGCCGACGAGGACGGAGACGGCGAAGAGGGCTACCGCTGTGACGCCGGTCGAGGAGTAGTGCTGGGCGCCGATCAGGCCTTGCAGGACGTAGGTCGACAGGGTCGTCACTGCCAGGGCGGCGAGGGTCAGGCGTATGCGGACGCGCAGGGCGAGGAGGAGGAGCACGGCCATGTGGGCGAGCAGAGTGGGCGTGGTCCAGGGCCAGTTGGGGCCGGGGGTGGGGGCCGGCTCCAGGTGGGGGCGGGCCAGCAGTGCGGTGAGGGTGGCGGCGGTGAGGGAAAGGATCCAGGCGGGGGTGGGGTGCCGCAGGGCCAGGACGACGGCGGTGGCCTGGAGGGAGGCGGTGAGGAGGGCCACGGCTGTGGTGAGGCCGTAGGAGATCTGCAGTTCGTCGCCGCCGGCCAGGGCGATGCCGAGGGCTGTGTAGGCGGTGAGGAGATAGGTGAGGAGGCGGAGCCAGCGGTACTTGGAGAAGGGGGGTGAGTGGGGGGAGGGGGTTTCTCCCAGCCAGGTGCGTAGGCGGGACCTGCGGGGTGCGGTTTCGGGTGCGGGCGCGGGCGCGTTGTGGGGCACCCGGCCTTCGGCCGGGTTTGGGTTCCCACCCGCACCACCCGTGCGGCTGTCGATGTCGGGTCCGGGTGGCCCTGGTGGGGCGGAAGCGCCGTCGGCGGGTGCGAGGAGTGGGTGGAGGGTGCGGGCTTCGGCGTCGGGTGCGGGTGACCCCTGTGGGGCGGAAGCGCCGTCGGCGGCCGCTGGTTGGCCCTGGGGGGCTGAGTTGCCGTTGGGGGCCTCTGCGGTCACTTGGCCAACTTTAGGCATTGTGTGGGGTCTTTGCTCGGGGCGCGTGGTGGTGGACCAGGCGGGACGGGCGGTTTCGGGGGCGGCGGGGGCCCTGTTCGTGGTGGCGGAACGTCAGCCAGAAGAGGGCCAGGGTCAGCGCGAAGAGGGGGAGGTAGGCGAGGCGGGCGGCCACCCAGGTGAGGGAGTCGGGGCGGGTGTGCAGGCCGGGGAGGCGGCCGGCCAGGAGGGCGGCGGCTGTCGTGGTCATCAGGGCCGTCTGGTGCCAGAGGAAGATCGTCATCGCTGAGAGGTTGGTCAGGGTGACTGCCGACCAGGCGAGGGGGCGGGTCATTGCTCGGTGCAGGCGGTCTCGGAGAAGCAGCGCCAGGCCGCACTGGGCCAGGCCGAAGGTGACGGCCGCCAGGGTTGGGGGGTTGAGGTTGGAGGTCGGCGTGCCGGGGACTCCGACCATGGAGGCCGGGTAGCCCGCCCAGATGATCAGGACCGCCGTCGCCGTCGTACCGGATATGAGCAGGACCCAGGCTGCTCGGCGGCTCTCCAGTTCGCCTCGGGTCCAGGCCGCGCCCAGGGTGTACGGGACCAGCCAGCCCGCCGCCAGGTTCACCCAGCCGAGCCAGGACGGGCCGACGTGCAGGCCGAAGCGCAGGACGTCCACGTGCAGGACGACGGCCAGGGGCCAGAGGGGGTTGAGGCGGGTGAGGAGAGGCGTCGCGGCCGTCAGGGCTGCGAAGACCAGGAGGAACCAGAGGGGGGACAGGGCGAGTTTGAGGAGGGTGTGGAGGGTGGGGAGCGGGGCGCCGGTGAGGAGGAGGGCGAGTGCGGCCACCGTCCACAGGGCAAGCAGGGCTGCCACTGGGCGGAGGAGGCGGGTGAGGCGGGCGCGGAGCCAGTCGCGGTACGTCGTGCCTCGGGCCTGTGCCGAGGCCAGGCTGCGGGTCGCCACATGGCCGCCCACCAGGAAGAACACCGCCAGGGTCTGGAAGACCCAGGAGACCGGGGCCAGCCAGGGCATGTGCTGCAGCGGGCTCGCCGTGTGCAGGCCGCCGTCCTGCGCGACCAGTGCCGTGACCAGCCAGTGGCCGAGGACGACACCGAGGATCGCGAAGGCGCGCAGGGCGTCCACGGCTCGGTCCCGGGAGGCGGGTGTGGCGGCGTCCACGCGGTGGGCGCCCTGACGGATCGCGTGCAGCGCGCGGCGCGGAGCGCGCGGGGTCGGCTCAGCCACGGGTCACCTCCGAGGTCTCGCCGAGGGTGATGCGGGCCAGGTTGGCGAGGGAGACCGAGCCCGGGGTGAAGTAGCCGCTGTGGTCGGCGTCGGCGGCGTCGAAGACCCGGGCGCCAAAGGCGCGGGAGACGGGGTCGGTGCCGAAGCCGACGGTGGCGAGGAGGAGGTCGGCGCGGACGTGGGGTACGTGCGCCACCCAGTCCCCGCTGCCACGGGCCGCCCAGACTCGGGCGCGGATGTGCAGGCCGGCGACGGTGTCCGCGGCTGTGCCGGGGCTGCCGAGCAGGACCATGTCGTCCACGGGGAGGGCGGGGGCGGAGCGGGCGCAGACGACTGAGCCGTAGGAGTGGCAGAGGAGGGAGACGTGGGTGTGGCGGGTGGGGGTGAGGGTACGCAACTGGCTTATGAAGGCGCGGAGTTGAGGGGCCGCCTGGTCGGCTCGGGTGGTGGTCGTGACCGTGGTGCCGACTGTGGCGGGGGTCTTGTAGCCGAGCCAGGCGATGACTGCTGTGCGGGGGTTGGCGCGGTGCGCTTCCTGGTAGAGGGCCGCTGCGGTCCTGTGGAAGCGGGCGTAGGTGTCGAGGGTGGTGTCGGAGCCGGGGACCAGGACGGCGATGTGGTCTGCGCGGGTCGGGTCGCCGAGGACTTCTACGGCCTGGCCCGAGCCTCTGCCGTCGAAGGTGAGGAGGTTGCGAGTGGCGAGGGTTCGGTCGGCTGCGGCTCGGTGGAGGTCGCCGTGGGCGGCGGCCATGTCGGCTGCGCGGGTGGCGTTCTCGCGGTTCGCCTTGTAGGTCGACTGGAGGGTGGCTGCGGTGGGGGTGGGGAGCGTGGGAGGGGTGGGGGCCGGGATCTGGGGGTGGGCGGCTGCGGAGAGGGCTGCGACTGTGGCGGCCATGAGGAGGGCCTGGCGCCAGATGCGGTGCGATCTCGGGTGCGGGTGCGGGTGCGTGGGTGGGCACCCGGCCTTCGGCCGGGTCTGGGTTGCCACCCGCACCACCCGTGCAGCTTCCGTCGTCGAGTGCGAGTGGCCCTCGTGGGGCGGATTCGCCGTCGGCGGCTGCGGGTTGTCCGTTTGGAGCGGCAGCGGCGGTGTCTGCCCCATGGTTCGGTCCCTCCCGGAGTGCCCGGCCATCGGGCTTGTCCGAGAAGGAAGTTAGGAATCGGGGGGTGTCGTCGGCGTCCCGCCAGGGAGCTGTCCTGCGAGGTAGCTCTCAGGTACTACGGGTATGACGGGGGCAGAAGCCGGGGATTACCAGGCCAGTTGGGCGATCTCCTCCGCCACCACCGCGCACGCGTCCGCCGCCGGGTCGATCAGCGGGAAGTGGCCCACGTCCTCCAGCAGCGTCAGGCCCACCACCTCGCCCGCCTTCGCCGCCGCGTCCGCGTAGGACTCGGCCACCGCCTGCGGCACGTCGAGGTCCGCACGGCCCTGGACCAGTGTCGTCGCGATGCCCGTCGGGAGCAGAAGCGCGGGGTCGGCGTACGGTCGGCGCTCGGCGAAGCTGTCCTGGCCGCCGAGGAGTTGCAGGGCGGCGTTGCCGCACACGTCCAGCTTCTCCGCCATCGCGAAGTCCGCGATCGGGGCGAGGGCGACCACGCCCCGCAGCGGGGCCGGGCGGTCCGTGCGCCAGGGGGCGTCGGCGGGCAGGACGTGACGGGCCGCCGCCCACAGGGCGAGGTGGCCGCCCGCCGAGTGGCCGGTGAGGACCATGCGGCGGGGGTCGGCCTGCGGGAGTGCCCCGTGGACCAGGGAGGGGAGGACGTCCATGGCGGCGGCCACGTCGTCGAAGGTGTCGGGCCAGCGGCCGGCCAGGGGGCTGGCCGGGGCTCCGGTGCCAGGTCCGGATCCCGTGTTCTGTGCCGGGATCCGGGGGTCGCCGCCGCGCCGGTACTCCACGTTGGCCACGGCGAAACCCTTACGGGCCAGGTAGTCCACGAAGGGGGTGACGTGGCGGCGGTCGTAGGGGGCGCGCCAGGCCCCGCCGTGCAGGACGACGACCAGGGGGGCGAGGGTCACGTCGGTCCGCGGGGCGTAGAAGTCGATCACCTGGTCGGGGTGGTCGCCGTATACGGCGGTGACGTCGGGGTCGACCGGGGGGTGCGAGAAGGCCGACTCCTCTTCGGCGGCGGCGCGGGCTGCGGCGGCGTCGTCCGGCATGCTCCAACCTCTCAGCGACGATGGGGGTGCCTCCCAGGCCTTCGGCACTGGGGGGAGGGTTTGGCGGACCAGGCGGCGATTCTTCGTCGACCGTTGGCGGGGACGGTATCAGGCCGGTGACGTGCGCGGACATGGGGTTGTCACGCACGGTGAGGGCGGGGCGCAATCGCACCCCGCCCCAGTTGCCTCGACTCGCCTAGCCGAGCACCTCCCCCAGCACCCGCGCGGCCCGCTCCGTCTCGGCGAAGCTCACGTACAGCGGACTGAAGCCGAAGCGGAGGACGTCGGGGTTGCGGAAGTCGCCGACCACGCCCCGGTCGATGAGCTGCTTCATCACGTCGCCCGCGTCGGGGCAGCGCAGGGCGATCTGGCTGCCGCGTTCCTCGTGGAGGTCCGGGGTCACGGAGGTGACCCGGCCCGGCTCGGTGTACGCCGCGACGCACTCCAGGAAGAAGTCCGTCAGGGCCAGCGACTTGGCGCGGACCGCGGTGACGGAGGCCTCGTCCCAGACCTCCAGGGCCGCCTCCAGGGCCAGCATGGACAGGATGTCCGGGGTGCCGACGCGGCCGCGCAGGGCGCCCGGCGCCGGGTCGTAGGACTGGCTCATGCCGAACGGCTCGGCGTGCGAGTTCCAGCCGGGCAGCGGGGAGTCGAAGCGGTCCTGCAGGTCGCGGCGGACGTAGAGGAACGCGGGCGAACCCGGGCCGCCGTTCAGGTACTTGTAGGTGCAGCCGACCGCCAGGTCGACCCCGTGCTCGTCCAGGCCCACCGGCAGCGCGCCCGCGCTGTGGCACAGGTCCCAGACCGCGAGCGCGCCGGACGCGTGGATCGCGGCGGTCAGCGACGGCAGGTCGTGCAGCCGGCCGCTGCGGTAGTCGACGTGGTTCAGCAGCACCACCGCCGTACGGTCGCCCAGCGCCGAGGGCACCTCCGCGGGGGGCACCGGGCGCAGGGTGCGGCCGGTCAGGCGGGCCGCCGACTCGGCGATGTAGCCGTCCGTGGGGAACGTCGTCGCGTCGACCAGGATCTCGTCGCGGGCCGGGTCCGCCATGCGGACCGCCGCCACAAGTGCCTTGAAGACGTTGACGCTTGTGGAGTCGCCCACCACGATCTGGCCCGGCGCAGCGCCGACCAGCGGGGCGATGCGGTCACCGATCCGCTCGGGGGCCGTCCACCAGCCGCTCTCGTCCCAGGAGCGGATGCGCAGCTCGCCCCACTGCCGGCGGACGACGTCCTCGATCCGGGCCGGCACGTTCGCCGGCAGGGCGCCGAGGGAGTTTCCGTCCAGGTAGACAACGTCGTCGAGGACGAAACGGGAGCGCAGCGGGGCCAGCTCGTCAGCCGCGTCCAGCTTCTTCGCGCGCAGAGACAGCTCAGACATGGGACCTCGCCGTCCACAGCTCCGGGAACACGTTCTTGCCGGCCCGCTTCTCCAGCCAGGCCACGCCCGCGGAGCCGCCCGTGCCGGGCTTGGCGCCCATCGCGCGGCGGGTGGCGACCAGGTGGTCGTTGCGCCAGCGCCAGACCAGTTCGGCGACGTCGGACAGCGCCTCGCCGAGGCGGGCGAGTTCGGCGTTCTGGTCGCCGGAGTAGATCTCCGTCCAGGCCGCCTCGACGGCGTCGGAGGTCTCGTAGCGCTGGGCGACGTCCCGGTGCAGGACGGACTCGGGGATCGCGTGGCCGCGGCGCGCGAGGAGCCGTACGACCTCGTCGTACAGGCTCGGCTCGTGCAGCGCCTTCTCCAGTTCCGCGTGGACGCGCGGGGCGCCGCGGTGCGGGACGAGCATGGACGCGGACTTCTCGCCGAGCAGGAACTCCATGCGGCGGTACATCGCCGACTGGAAACCGGAGCCCTCGCCGAGGGCGGAGCGGTACGAGTTGAACTGGGCCGGGGTCAGCTGGCCGAGCGGCTTCCAGGAGGCGTTCAGGGCCTCCAGCTCCCGCACGGAACGCTTCAGCGCGGCGACGGCGGTCGGGACGTCGTCCGAGCGGAGGGCCATCGCGGCGGTCTCCCACTCGTGCACGATCACGGTGAACCACAGCTCCATGACCTGGGTGGTGACCAGGAAGACCATCTCTCCGGGGTCGTCGGAGAGGGTGTGCTGGAGGTGGGTGAGCACGTCCGCCCTGACGTAGTCCTCGTACGGCGTCGTGCCGGCGAAGTCGAGATGCGGGGTCTCGGGCTCAGCGGCCTCGGAAGAAGGGTGACCCTTTGGGGACATCGCTGTCTCCTGTTGTTACTCCGGGTAGCGGTCCGCCCCTGCCGATGCCGGCACGGGGGCCCCGGTCCCCAAGCGGAATCCTCCGCAATCCCACCGGATACGGCAAGGCCTGTCTGCTGCCAGACGGGCCACACCGGTCACTCCCGCAGCGGACGAGTGACTGCCGCCTCGGCCTTGCCTCGAAGAGCGGCGGGCTTCTCCGGTATGGAGTTGGGCCAGCTTGTCCTGAGCGCCGGCGAGGCTGACCTGCAATGGCTCACCCAGGTCGCGGAAGAGTCCTGTCGGCCGAGATGCGTCGCATCTGCCTCCCCCTCACGATGGAAAAGAGCCGTGCTTTGCCCGGACAGCAGGAGAAAACGGTGAATGCTGAACAACTCCCGCCGTCGTGGCTCTTTCCCCAGGGCCAGGTACATGCGCCGCCGAACATGGGGACCGACCCCTTCATACCGCTGGTCGACGGTACTCTGACCTCCTGTGAGTGCGGGTTACTGCGCGGGATCGTCGAGGGCACTTCCGCCCCCGTGGTCATCCTGGACCGCCATCTGCGCTACCTCTACGTGAACCCGGCGTGGACCCGCGTCACCGGCATTCCCGCCGCCACCTTCCTCGGCAAGACGTTCGGCGAGGTACTGCCGGATGTGCAGGCACCCGACGACGTGCTGATCGAGGTGTTCGCCGACGGCCAGCCCCGAGAAGTGACGCTCAACGGCACCACGCGTATCCCGTCCCCGGTCGGGCGCAGACTCTGGCGCGCGGTCTTTCACCGTCTTGAGGTGCAGGGGCATGTTGCCGGTGTGTGCGGTATCGGGGTAGAAGTCAGCAACCTGCGCCAGTACCTGGACGACCTTGAGAACGCCCATCAGCGGCTCGCCCTCCTGGATGCCGTGGCCACCCGGGTCGGCACCACCCTCGACGTTGAGGCCACCTGCGCCGAACTGGCCAACTTCCTCGCGCCGTCCCTTGCGGATGTCGCCGCGGTCGGGATCGTCGAGGAGGAGTTCTTCGGCGTGCCACCGCCGGCTCCCGGACTGCTTCGGCTGAGAAAGATGAAGCTGACGGCACCATCTGAGCTGCAACGGCACCTTCGCGAGTTCGGTGGGCCGGAACCTTACGTGGATCTTCCGCGCGGTTCGGTGACCCGGCGCTGCATCGAAAGCGGACGTCCGTGGCTTGGCAACCTGGCTTCCGACGAGCTTTTCCAGAAGATCACCCTGGATCCCGAACGCGTGAGGATATTCCGCTCGGCCGGCGTCCACTCGGTGCTCATCGTTCCGCTGCCCATGGCCGGGCGCTGCGTCGGCATCGTCCTTCTGATGCGGGTCGGAGTATCACCGCCGTTCGGCGACGACGACATCCTGACCGTGCAAGGCGTCGTCGCGCGGGCCGGTGCCGCCATCGACAGCGCCCACCGCTACAGCCACGAGCACACCATGACGCTGGAACTCCAGCGCGCCCTGTTGTCGGAGCCCGACAGCACACATCCCACCGTCGAGGTGGCCACGCGCTACCTGCCCTCGGGTCGCAGTGCCCTGGTCGGCGGGGATTGGTACGACTCCATCGCCCTCCCGGACCACCGCACGCTGCTGGTCATGGGCGATGTGATGGGACACGGCTTCCAAGCCGCGGTCGCCATGAGTCAATACCGCTCCGTCCTGCGCACCGTCGCCGCCGCCGGACTGCCCGTGGACGCCATGCTCACCGAAGCCGACCGCAGATCCGCACGCATCGGCCTCGACCGCGCCGCCACCTGCCTGCTCGTTCTCGTCGACCCCAAGGCCGGCACCTGCACCGCGGCCACGGCCGGACACCTGCCACCCCTGGTCATCCACCCGAACGGCAGCACCGGCTTGCTGCACCTCCCGGCCGGCCCTCCCATCGGTACGGAACTCGGCGACTACGAGATGACAACGTTCGCATTCGAGCCGGGCTCCGTACTGCTGCTCTACACGGACGGTCTCGTCGAACAGCGCGGCGTAGACATAGACGACTCCGTACGGTCCCTCGCCGAGATGGGACTGTCGGCAGACGATCCGCTGGACCACCTGCTCGACACGCTCCTGACCCAGCTGACCAGCGGCATCTGTGACGACGACATCGCGCTCCTCGCGGCACGACGACAGCAGGGTCCAGGGTGAGCGGGCCAGGCCCGTCCTGCGCTGGATGTTCGTCGCCCCACCAGCGGCCACCGTCACCTGAGCACTGGCTCGATGTCCGCCGGGTCGAAGATCCGCCCGTTGGAAGCGGGTTTGACGATGACGGCACGGAAGACCTTGAGGACAGCAGCGCGCCGCTGCTCGATCGTCAGTTTCTCCCACCGGTCCCGAATGTCGATGGGACCGACTTCAAAGGCCACGCCCTCGGCCCGGTGCAGGGCACGCTCTCGATGTAGCTCCGCGATCTGCTTCTCCAAGTCCTCGGTGAGCGCGATGTAGCGAGCGGCCGACATACGCCTTTCCTGCCACGCCTGCTTGAACTCGGCCATGTCCCGTTCCAGGGAGGTCAGTCGCCCCTCCTTGGTCCATTCCGGCGCACGCTCGCGCACCTGCGCCGACGCCTTGTCCGAACTGAGGAACACGGCGTTCCTGATGAGGCTGTCGACCGGTTCGCCGGCCCTGGCCACTCCCCCGCATCCCCCGTCGTTCTTGCCCGGGCACGCGTACCGGAACCGGGATGACGTCTTCGACTTCCGGTACGACGGGAAGGCCCGCATCTTCGCGCCGCATCGGCCACACCGAGCGATGCCGGAGAGCAGGTACTTGGTGGCGTAGTCCCGTGCGGTGCGCCCCTCCGACTCCTTCCGGACCTTCTCCATGAGCAGGTACCACTCGTCAGGGGTGACGATCGGCTCCCAGTCGCCGACGACAGGGGCGCCGTGCTCGTCCAGGAACAACTCCCCCTGGTGCATCCGGTAACCGCAGATCCGTGGGTTCATGAGCATCCGCTTGATCTTGGAGTCGTCGAAGACGCCACCACTGTGCGACCTGACCCCCTTGGCACGCCACGCTCGCGCGATGGACGCCCAGCGGACGCCGTCCAGGAAGTCCCTCACGGCCTTACGGAGGTTCTCCGCCTCTTCCGGTACCAGCGTCCTGCGATCCTCGCGGTTCCAGCCGTACGGTGCCCGGCCACCCGGGAGCTTGCCCTGCGTCGCGAGTTCCAGGTGCTTGCGTTTCGTACGCCGCGACGTGTCCGCCGATGACTTGTCGGCGATGGTGACCTTGATCCGCGCGATGAACCGGCCGTTCTCCGTGGAGAGGTCGATGTCCGACGCCGACACCGAGTCGAAGACGAGGCGGCGCTTGCGGCGCCCGGCGTCCTCGTACTCGTCGATCCACGCCTCCAGTTCGCGCGGCCGGCGCGTGAAGCGGTCGATGTCCCAGGCGACAACTCCGTCGATCCGCCCGGCCTTGAGGTCCTCCAGCATCTGACGGAACTCCGTGCGCACGGTCTTGCGCTTGTACGCCGAGAGGTCGTTGTCCTCGTAGACCCTGGCCACCTCCCAGCCCCTGGCAGCACAGCGCAGTCGGCAGTCCTCCTCCTGCCGCGCGACGCCCAGCCCTTCGGCCTCGTCGTCCTTGCTGATCCGGGTGTAGATGCCCACCTGTACAGCCCCGGAGGATCCCCGTCGTGCTGCCATGCGCCGGATCGTCGCACGTGGCGGACAGTTACATCAACCGCCATTCTCATTTGCCCTCGGACCACGGCCGATTCCCTGTGTGAACGCCCCGAACGCCTGGCCACAAGTGGCAGACTGGCGACATGACGACGCACAAGAACCTGCTCGGCGGCCCGGAGCCGACGTACCTGCCAGAGAACGAAGAGGCGTACCGCCTTCTGGGCGAGGAGTCCCTGTCACCGGCGGAGGTCGCGGCGAAGCACCCCACGTTCTCGCTCGCCTGGGCCCTGCTCGCCGATGACGCCTTCGAGGCGGGGCGAGTGGTCGAGTCATACGCGTACGCGCGCACCGGCTATCACCGCGGTCTGGACGCCCTGCGCCGGGCCGGATGGAAGGGACATGGCCCCATTCCTTGGGACCACCGGGCCAATCGCGGGTTCCTGCGCTGCCTCGCGGGACTCGCCCGCGCCGCCGGCGCGATCAACGAGAAGGACGAGACGGAGCGTTGCTGGCAGTTCCTTCAGGACAGCAGCGCCGAGGCGTACGCCGAGCTGAAGCGGTAGTCACCACGGCAGAAACGAGCTGTGCCGCCGTCCCTCAGCAGGAGGCGGCGGCACGCAGCGCACGATCACATGGGCACCCCTACGACCGGACGGCTCAGCCGACGGTGCCTGCAGCACCCTGGGGGCGCCCGGGCTCGTGCTCCGACTCCAGCGGTGGAGACGTGACGCAGCCGTGCCTCTTGCATTCGGGGTGGAGGCAGTTCGGAGGTGGGCGGCGGATCAAGGTGAAGGACAGGGTCGCGCCCAGGACCAGCACGCCCGCGCAGATCGGCATCGCGCGGTCGAACGCCGCGTCGAACGCGGCAGCGGACCGGTACGCCTCCGGGCCCATGCCCGCCAGAAGGGGGAGCGCGGCCACGGCCACCAGGCCCGCCGCCCGCGCCGCCGCGTTGTTGATGCCGCTGGCCAGGCCGGCCCGGGCGGTGTCGACGGAGGCGAGGACCGTGGCGGTCAGCGGGGCGACCAGGGTGACCAGACCCGTGCCCATCACGAGGAGGGGCGGGAGGACGTCCGTGAGGTAGTTCGCGCCGGGCCCCACCCGGAGCATCAGCAGCATCGCCGACGCGCACAGGAGAGGGCCGACGGTGAGCGGCAGACGCGGGCCCGTGCGGTCGGCCAGCGCGCCGGAGCGGGCCGAGAACAGAAGCATCATGGCCGTCGTGGGGAGCAGGGCCGTCCCGGCCTGCAGGGCGGAGTAGCCGGCCACCACCTGCAGCTGGAGCGCGGTGAGGAAGAAGAAGCCGCCGAAGGCCGCGTACACGCACAGCGTGACCAGGTTGACCGCCGTGAACTGGCGCGAGGCGAAGATGTCCGGCGGCAGCATGGGGTCGGGGCGGTGCCTCTCGACGTGGACGAAGGCGACGGCCGCGGCCACGCCCGCGACCGCGCTCAGCGTGGCGCCCAGGGAGCCGCTGGGGGCCTCGATGAGCGCGTACGTGAGCAGGGCGAGCGCCAGGGCGCCCAGGGTCGCGCCGAGGACGTCGAAGCGGCCGTGGGGGCGTGTGTCGGCCGACTCGGGGACATGGCGTACGGCGACGGGGACGCAGAGGAGGGCCAGCGGGACGTTGAGGAGGAACACCCAGCGCCAGCCGGGGCCGTCCACCAGCCAGCCGCCCAGGAACGGGCCGACGGCCGCGCCGATGCCGCCGAAGCCGGACCACAGGCCGACCGCCCGGCTCCGGTCGTCCGGGTGGAAGGAGGCCTGGATGAGGGCGAGGGAGCCGGGGGTGAGGAGCGCGCCGCCGACGCCCTGGAGGGCTCGGGCACCGATGAGGACCCCGGACGTGGGGGCCAGGCCGCACAGCAGGGACGCCGACGCGAACCAGACGACCCCCAGCACGAAGATCCTGCGGCGGCCGTAGCGGTCCCCGAGCGAGCCGCCCAGCAGGATCAGGCCGGCCAGCGTGACCATGTACGCGTTCACCGTCCACTGCAGGGCGGCGAGGCTCGCGCCGAGGTCACGGCCGATGGTCGGGAGCGCCACGTTGACGACGGTCGAGTCCAGCATGGCCATGCTGGAGCCGAGGACCGTGGTGAACAGGATCCACTTGCCCTGGGACGAGGCGATCCGGGCGCCGGGCATGCCTTCAGATATACAGCGGACCCGGTGCCGTGGCACCGGGTCCGCCGCAGACGTCGTCGGACGCGCTTACTTGATCTTGTTGCCCGCCGAGCGCAGGTTCTGCGTGGCCTCGAGGACACGGGCCGCCATGGACGCCTCGGCCAGCTTGCCCCAGGTGCGCGGGTCGTAGGCCTTCTTGTTGCCGACCTCGCCGTCGACCTTCAGGACGCCGTCGTAGTTCTGGAACATGTGAGCGGCGACCGGACGGGTGAAGGCGTACTGGGTGTCCGTGTCCAGGTTCATCTTCACGACGCCGTTCTCCAGCGCGGTCAGGATCTCCTGCTCGGTGGAGCCGGAGCCACCGTGGAAGACGAAGTCGAACGGGGACGCCTTGCCGAACTTGGCGGCGACGCCCTCGTTCAGCTCCTTCAGCAGCTCGGGACGGAGCACGACGTTGCCCGGCTTGTACACGCCGTGCACGTTGCCGAAGGAGGCGGCCAGCAGGTAGCGGCCCTTCTCGCCCAGGCCCAGGGCCTCGGCGGTGCGGATCGCGTCCTCGACCGTGGTGTACAGGGAGTCGTTGATCTCGTGGGAGACGCCGTCCTCCTCGCCACCGGTCGGGGTGATCTCCACCTCGAGGATGATGTTGGCGCGGCGGGCCTGCTCCAGCAGCTCCTGCGCGATGGCCAGGTTGTCGGCCAGGGTCTCGGCGGAGCCGTCCCACATGTGGGACTGGAACAGCGGGTTGCGGCCGGCCTTGACGCGCTCCTCGGAGATCGCGAGCAGCGGACGTACGTACCCGTCGAGCTTGTCCTTCGGGCAGTGGTCGGTGTGCAGCGCGATGTTGACCGGGTACTTCTCGGCGACGATGTGCGCGAACTCGGCGAGCGCGACCGCGCCGCTCACCATGTCCTTGCTGTACTGGCCGCCCAGGAACTCGGCGCCGCCCGTCGAGATCTGGACGATGCCGTCGCTCTCCGCCTCCGCGAAGCCGCGCAGTGCCGCGTGCAGGGTCTGGGTCGAGGTGACGTTGATGGCCGGGTAGGCGAACTTGCCTGCCTTCGCCCGGTCGAGCATCTCGTTGTAGACCTCGGGGGTTGCGATGGGCATCTGTCCGCTCCTTGGGTGTGCGGGTTGCGATCTGCGTACTACGGCCCTGACCTAGACCTTGGGGGCGACGTCATCGTCGCCCCCATCTTTCCAGACATGACGTGATGGTCGGCGCCCCGGTCAAGTCCAGGTCAAACCGGCGCGTCAGTCCAGACCCAGTTCATCCTTCGAGAAGGCGAAGACGTACGGCACCCCGGCCTGCTCGGCGATCGCCTCGGCCGCCCCGGTCGCCCGGTCCACGATCGTGGCGACGGCGACGACCTCCGCGCCGGCCTCGCGCAGCGCCTCCACGGCGGTCAGCACGGAGCCGCCGGTGGTGGAGGTGTCCTCGACGGCGAGGACGCGGCGGCCCTTGACCTCGGCGCCCTCGATCCGGCGCTGCAGGCCGTGCGCCTTGCCCGCCTTGCGGACCACGAAGGCGTCGAGGACCTTCCCGCGCGCGGCGGAGGCGTGCAGCATCGCGGTGGCCACCGGGTCGGCGCCCAGGGTCAGGCCGCCGACGGCCTCGAAGTCCAGCTCGGCGGTCAGGTCGAGCATGACCTGACCGACCAGCGGCGCGGCCTCGCCGTCCAGCGTGATCCGGCGAAGGTCGATGTAGTAGTCGGCTTCCTTGCCCGACGACAGGGTCACCTTGCCGTGCACCACGGCCTTGTCCTTGATCTGCTGCAGCAGCGCGCCACGTACGTCCGTCATGCCGAACAGCTTAGAGGCGCCGCCAGCTCCAGGTGGTCGTCGCCTCCAGCGGCTCCAGCGGGGTGACCAGGCGGGGCAGCGTGTTCAGGCCGTTGGGCGGGCCGGTCTGCGGCTCCACGCAGACGGCCTCCGCCTGCTCGTCGTAGACGACGACCCACTCCTCGCGGCTGGTCACCTTCAGCTCCAGCTGTCCGGGCCAGGTGAGGGTGACGTCGACGCCGCCGGGCATGCCGAAGCAGTCGTCCCAGGGACCGGGCTTCCGGTCGACGCGGTTGCCGGTGGGCAGGTGGTCGGCGCCGCGCTCCTCCTGCCAGGCGGGAGTGAAGTCCAGCCGGACGTCCGCGCCGACCGTACCGTCCTCGCCCTCGAGGCGTCGGTGGAACCAGGGGTGCCAGCCGATCTGCGCCGGGAAGGAGTCGTCGTACGCCTCCACGGACATCGTCAGCGTCAGGCTGTCCTCGGTCAGCGTGACGACGTGGGTGACGCGGCCGCGGTGCGGCCACGGGTCGGCCAGGTCGTGCGTGATGACGGCCTCGTGCGCGCCGACGCGGGCCGTGCGCCAGTCGCCGTCGCGCGCGGTGCCGTGGATGGCGTGCGGCGGCGCGTTCAGGGGCATCTGACGGACGGTGGCGCCGTCCAGGAAGCGGCCCTCACGGATCCGGCCGCACCAGGGCACCATCGGGAAGCAGCCGAAGCGCTCGCCCTGGCGCAGCAGCTCCACGCCGCCGATCCGGAGCCCACCGATACGGCCGCCGTTGCCGGGCCGCACGACCACTTCCGCGTCGCCCGCGGTCAGCGTGATGTCTTCGTTACTCACGGGACGACCCTACTGGGGCGTTCAAGGGGGCGTGCGCCGTCCGCGCGGTGCCAGGGTGGGGCCATGAAGTACCTGGTGCTGATGTACGCCGGCCCGGCGGCGACCGAGGCCATGACCGCCGAGCAGCGCGCCGAGGTGTTCCGCAGGCACGAAGCGCTCCACGGGGAGGCGCCGGATCGCTAGGCCCTGTCGGGCGCTAGCGGCGCTTGCGCAGGGCGCGGCCCAGGACGATCGCCGAGGCCAGGGCCAGGGCCGCCGCGGGGGCCGCCCAGCGCAGGGCCGGGTGACCGGCGACGGTCTGGGGGGCCGGTACGGGGGCGTAGCGGCCGCGCGGCGGGGCGTGGTCGACCTCCTCCGCGCTGCGGCCGATCATCGTGCGGCGCGCGTGCGCGGCCTCGGCGGGGGGCCCGCCCAGGTCGGCGAAGTCGTCGCTCAAGCGGTCCTCGGAGGTCGGGGCCTTGTCGGAGGTGGGGGTCTTGTATTCGTCCGCGTCGGTGTCCTCGGTGTCCTCGGTGTCCAACGAGGGTGGGGGCACCTCTGTGTCGAAGATCGAGGTGTGTTCCGGCTCGAACTCCGGCTCCGGTTCCTTCTCCTCGGGGGTCTCCGCCAGGCTCTCCACGAAACGGTTCAGCAGCCGGGTCACCGCCGAGGTGACCGCGTCCGCCGGCAGTTCCGTGATGCGGCCGTCCGCGTTCGCCGTGCCCTCGACCGTGACGGTGGTGCCGTCGTCGGTGTCGGTGAGGCGCAGGGTGAGGGCGACTACGGCGGCGCCGGTGCCGCGGGCTTCGGTGGCGTCGCCCTCGACCGCGTACGTGCCGTTCTCGCGGGGTGTGACGCGGAGTGCTCCGCGGTAGGTGACGGAGTGCCCGCCCACGCGCAACTTCAGGCGCCCGGCGACGGGTTCGGCGCCGGCGTCCTGCTGGAGTCCGGGGACCGCCCGCGCCACCCGTGCGGGGTCGGCAAGGGCTTCTCTGAGCCGCTCGGCCGGAACCGGGACGAAGACCTGGTGCTCCATGTCGGCTGAGCCTACCCAGGAGCGGGCGGAACGTACCCTCCCGTGAGCAGGTGCCCCGTCAATAACGCGGATGCACCAGCGTCGACGGCGGCAACCCCTCGATCCGCGTACCTTCCGCCGCCCGCGCGTCAGCCGTCAGGTCCGCCCGGGACAGGGTCCGTGGGTGCGGACCCCCCGCGCTCAGGGCCGGCCGAGGAGCCGAGCCCTCCGGCGCCGCCAGCAGGAACCCCCAGTCGTGCGGTGCCCGCGAGGCACCTGCCGAGCGGTCCGGGCCCGCCGGGAAGCCGGAGTCGTGGCCCAGGACGCGGTAGGGGGAGATGGCGAAGCCGGCTGCGCGGAGGGTCGACGCCACCGTCCAGAAGACGCGGGGGCGGGCCGTGACGGGGCCGGCGTGCACGACCAGGCGGCCGTCGGGGGCCAGGACGCGGCGGGTCAGGCCGTAGAACTCCTGTGAGTACAGCTTCGTGCTGGCCGTGATGCCGGGGTCGGGCAGGTCCGCGATCACGACGTCGTACGCCGGCCGCCGTGCCCCGCGCAGCCAGTTGAGCGCGTCCGCGGTCGTGACGTGGACGCGGGGGTCGTCGTAGGCGTGGCCGTTGAGCGCGGACAGGCCGGGGTCGCTGCGGGCCAGGCCGATCAGGCCGGAGTCGAGTTCGACGACGTCGACGCGGCGCACGCCGCCGTACCGCAGGACCTCGCGGGCGGCCAGGCCGTCGCCGCCGCCGAGGATCAGCACGCGCGCGTGCGGGCCGGCCATCGCGGGGTGGACGAGCGCCTCGTGGTAGCGGCGTTCGTCGCGGCCGCCGACCCGCAGCCGGCCGTCCAGGAAGAGGTCGAGGGGGCGGCCATGGGTGCCGCCGGCGAGGACGACCTCCTGCACGTCGGTCTGCAGGGCGACCCGGACGTCCTTGCCGTACACCGCGTGCCGGGCGGCCCGCTCGAACTCGTCGGCGAGGGCGGCGGCGGAGGCGAGCACGGCGAGGACGGCGAGGCCGACGAGCAGCAGGGTCCAGCGGGCGCGGCGGGTCAGGTCGCGGCGGAACAGGCCGAGGACCAGGGCGCCGCCCGCGACGACGTTGACGGTGCCGGTGAGCAGGGCGCCGGTCAACTGGCCCAGGAAGGGCAGGAGAAGGAAGGGGAAGGCGAGGCCGCCGACCAGTGCGCCGACGTAGTCCGCCGCGAACAGGTCGGCCACCGCGCCGCCCGCGTCCTGGCGGCGGATGCGCTGGATCAGCTCCATCAGCAGGGGGACCTCGGCGCCGACGAGCAGACCGATGGCGAGGGAGAAGGCGACCAGCAGACAGCGCGGGCCGTCGGCCCACACCCCGCCCCAGCCGCCGGTCCAGGCGAAGACGGCGTACAACGCCATCGCGCTGCAGCCGCCGACCAGGGCGAGGGCGGTCTCGATCGCGCCGAAGCCGGCGGCCGCGTGCCAGCGCAGCCGCTTGGCGACGAGGGAGCCGATGCCCATCGCGAAGACCATCACGGACAGCACGACGGACGCCTGGGTGACCGAGTCGCCGATCAAGTACGAGGCGAAGGCCACGAGTTCGAGTTCGTACACCAGTCCGCAGGCCGCGCAGACGAAGACGCACACGAGGACCAGAAACCGCCCGGTACCGGGCCGGACGGGCAGCCGTGCGGGGCCGGACTGCCAGGGCGAGGTACCCGGGCGGGCGGGGGCGTGCGGTTCGATCACGTTGCGACGTTACGTCACATGCTCGGTACGCTTCGTCACCCACACGTGTGGAACTCGGGGCGGCTGACGCATGACGGGTTTATGTCGGCCGAGAGCGTGTCCGACGACTTCTAGCTCGACCGGGTCACCGTCACCCGCGACCCGACCCGGGTCCGCGTCGCCACCAACTGCCCGTCCTGCGGGTAGGCGTGCCAGGTACGCCAGTGCACCTGGCCCTCGTGACGCTGGGCCAGCATCGCGGTGAAGGCGTGCGGGCTGCCGGGGAAGACACCGGCGAGGCCGTGCGGGTGCTCGGAGACGAGGGCCAGCAACTCCTGGGCGCGGCCCGCGAACGAGCCCGGTGTGAGCACCTCGACGCGCGCCGCGAACTCGTACTCCCAGTCGCCGACCCGCTTGGCGACGCCCAGCGGCAGCGGGGTGCTGGACCCGGGAATGCACGCGACCGTCTCCGAGCAACTGCCCCGCTCCTCCTCCAGGAGTACCTGGTGGGATGCGCCGAGCAGTCTCAACTGCAGCTTCGCCCCGGTCAGTTCCAGATCGAGGGTGGCCAGGGCGGGCAGCGGCTCGCGCCCCAGGGCCCAGGCCAGATCGGCAGCGCGGGTATCGGTGTAGGAGGTGTTGAGGGTCGTGAGCATGGATCGGCTCCGCTAACACGCAAAGAAGAGGGGGGAGATCGGCCACGTCAGCCCGGTCAGCCCGGCCGGCCCGGCCGGGGAGGGGAGTCTGCAGGACGTCCGAGGGGCTGCGCTGGTGGTTTAGAGGGAATCATGAAGAGTGGCTCCGCCACAGCGTTTTTACCCAACTTCGTGGGGTTTCCATCCCTCAGAGGGCTCCACAGTTCAACTGTTCAACCACGGCGTGCGCCCGGCGCGTGGACGAAACGGTCAGGCGCCCGCGGAATGCCTTCGTCCGACGGGCGCCCGGGAGCGGTGAAGCTCGGCTGCCCCGTGTCAGCCGCCTCCCCCACACCCGCCACCGCCCCCGCCGCAAGAAGAACCGCCACCGCAGGAGGAGCCCCCGCCGCAGGAGGAGCCCCCGCCGCACGACGAGTGACCGCCTCCGCAGGAGTGGTGGCCACCCGAGTGATGGCCACCGGAGTGATGGCCACCGGACGACGAACCGCCGCCCCCGTCGCCGGCCCACCAGCTGGCACCCGCGCTGGACGACGACGAGCCGTACGCCCGGTTCCGCCCGCGTCCCTTGCCGAGCGACGGCCCGGCATGCCGCTTGCGGCGGATCCCGCTCGCCACGGTCAGCACAACCACGCCCGCCACCAGCATGATGAGTTCGATCGCGGTGTCACTCATGGCGTCGCCCTCCTTCCGTTCCCCCGAAGCGGCCCCCGTGGACGCCTCGTCCTTCCCGCCTGTCGTGCGGTGACGGGGGGATTCCCGGCCGTCTTGTGGGTCAAAGCAGAGTTGAGGAACTCCAGAGCTTGGGCGCAGGATGGCCGGCATGACCTCCAGCGCGCGCCCGCACCTCAACCGCCGTCTCGCCGAGTTCGGGACGACGATCTTCGCGGAGATGTCCGCCCTCGCCGTGGCGACCGGGTCGATCAACCTGGGCCAGGGCTTTCCCGACACCGACGGCCCCGAGGAGGTCCGGGAGGCCGCCGTACGCGCGCTGCGCGACGGCCGCGGCAACCAGTACCCGCCGGGCCCGGGCGTCCCCGAGCTGCGCACCGCGATCGCCGCGCACCAGCAGCGCCGCTACGGGCTGTCGTACGACCCCGACACCGAGGTACTGGTCACGGCGGGCGCGACGGAGGCGATCGCGGCCTCGCTGCTGGCGCTGCTCGAGCCGGGCGACGAGGTCGTGGCCCTGGAGCCGTACTACGACTCCTACGCGGCGAGCATCGCGATGGCGGGCGGGCGGCGGGTGCCGGTGACGCTGCGGCCGTCCTTCGCCGAAGGGGCGCGTTTCCGGCTGGACCTGGACGAGCTGCGCGCGGCGGTCACGGACCGCACCCGGCTGCTGCTGATCAACACCCCGCACAACCCGACCGGTACGGTCCTCACGCGCGCGGAGCTGGCCGCGATCGCCGAGCTGGCGGTGGAGCGGGACCTGCTGGTGGTGACGGACGAGGTCTACGAGCACCTGGTCTTCGACGACGCCGAGCACCTGCCGCTGGCCGCGTTCCCGGGGATGCGCGAGCGGACGGTGACGATCGGCTCGGCAGGCAAGACCTTCTCCTTCACCGGCTGGAAGGTCGGCTGGGTGACGGCGGCGCCGGAGCTGGTGACCGCGGTCCGTTCGGCGAAGCAGTTCCTGACGTACGTCTCCTCGGGCCCCTTCCAGTACGCGGTGGCAGAGGCCCTGGCGCTCCCGGACACCTACTTCGAGGCGTTCCGCGCCGACATGCTGGCCAAGCGGGACATCCTGGCGGCCGGCCTTTCGGAGGCCGGCTTCGAGGTCTTCAGGACGGCCGGCACCTACTTCATCACGACCGACATCCGCCCCCTGGGCGAGAAGGACGGCTTCGCCTTCTGCCGGGCCCTGCCGGAGCGGGCGGGCGTGGTGGCCATTCCCAACGCGGTCTTCTACGACGACCGCGAGGCGGGAGCGCCGTTCGTGCGGTTCGCGTTCTGCAAGCGCGAGGAGGTCCTGCGGGAGGCGGCGGAGCGGCTGCGCCGCATGTGAGCCCTGTCCGGGGGCTGTGGCCCCCGGACCCGGCCGACTCGGTTACTCCCCGTCTTCCTCGGGCTTCTCCGCGTCGTCGATCTCCTGCTCCAGACCCAGCTGCTCGACCAGCCACTTGTCGAACTCGATCGCGGCCCGCACCCAGCTGACCGTGGACGAGACCCAGTGGTTGATGTCGACGCCGGTGCCGATCAGCATCTGGGCCTCGCCGATGAGGCGGACAGTGCCGTCGTCGTGGGTGTGGGTGTACACCTTGGGCCACAGCGTGCGGCGGTTCCAGTCGTCGACGGACTCCAGCAGCTGCGGCCGCTCGTCGATCTTGTGGGGGCGGTCGTAGAAGGTCCGCACCGAGAAGACCGCCTGTTCGGCCTCCCCGCGGAACATGAAGTACGTGCGGAACTGCTCCCACGGCGCCGCGAGGTCTCCCTCCTCGTCGACGACGTACTTCAGCTCCATCTGGTCGAGGAGCTGCTTCACGAGGTCCTGATCCGGGACGACGGGGCCCGCCGGTCCTTGGGGCTGCGGCTCGGGCTGGCCCCCGAAGTTCGGAATCGAGGACGGGTCGATGGTCACCGTGTTTTTCCCTTCGTACGGATTCCGTCATCCTCCCCCATGCGGGGAGGGGGGTGGCAAGCCCCGCCGGGGTCTGTCAGCCGTCGGCTGACATGATCCGTCTGGTCAGGTGGAGGGTCGGCGAGCGATGGGGGTCGGCGTGGCGGCACGAGGGCGGACCAGATGGGGCCTGTTCGCGCTGATCGGGGCGTTTCCCGGCCTGGTCGTGGTGTGGCCGGCCGTGGTGGTGGTGCGGTTCGCGACCTCGGACTATCCGCTGGGCGGGGGACCGGAGAAGGTGCCGTGCGCCGAGGCGCTGGACTTCGGCGGGGCGAAGCTGCCGGACGGGGCGTACGACACCGACTGCATCGTGCAGGCCTGGATGGACACCGACTACGAGGCCACCTTCCGGATGCCCCGGGCGGGGGTGCGCGACTGGCTGAGGAGCACTTACCCGAAAGGGCCCGCGCCCGGCACGGAGCTGTGCGACCAGGGCGCGGACCTGTGTCTGAACCTGAACACCGACGAGCACCAGCCCCCGGCCGGCGTCGACGCGAACGCGGTCGTCGTGAACGTGACCTACGAGGGCCCGGACACCGCACGGGTGAACTTCTCCGCGTTCACCGTGTGACACGGGTGAGCGATGATGCGGTCATGCGCATACCAAGACCGGCGCGATGGGTGTTGTGGGCCCTGTGGCTGGGCTGTCTGGGGTTCTCGATCTGGTTCTTCTGGACGCTGTACGTCGCCGTGAGCAGCGTCTGAGCCGACCGCCGAAACGCCACGGCCCCCTCCTGCGGCCACCGGAGGTGAGCGGAGGAAGGGGCCGCACGCCGACGCGTCCTACAGCGTCTTGCCCGTCGCCGGGCCCACGATCAGCCCCTCGCCGAAGCGGTCCACGCGGACCGTGTCGCCGTCCTTGACCTCGCCGGAGAGGATCTCCTTGGCGAGGCGGTCACCGATGGCGGTCTGGACGAGACGGCGCAGCGGGCGGGCGCCGTAGGCCGGGTCGTTGCCCTCGTCCGCCAGCCAGGCCAGGGCCTCGGGGGTGACGTCCAGGGCGAGCCGGCGTTCGGCCAGCCGCTCGGCCAGGCGGTCGATCTGCAGCCGGGCGATGCGGGCCAGCTCGTCCTTGTTCAGAGCCGAGAAGACCACCAGGTCGTCGAGCCGGTTGAGGAACTCCGGCTTGAAGGAGGTGCGTACGGCCTCCAGGACCTGCTCCTTCTTCTCCGCCTCGCCGAGCACCGGGTCGACCAGGTACTGGCTGCCCAGGTTGGAGGTGAGCACCAGGATGGTGTTGCGGAAGTCGACCGTGCGGCCCTGACCGTCCGTCAGGCGGCCGTCGTCCAGCACCTGCAGGAGGATGTCGAAGACCTCGGGGTGGGCCTTCTCGACCTCGTCCAGCAGCACCACGGTGTAGGGGCGGCGGCGGACGGCCTCGGTGAGCTGGCCGCCCTCCTCGTAGCCGACGTATCCGGGAGGTGCGCCGACCAGGCGGGCCACGCTGTGCTTCTCGCTGTACTCCGACATGTCGATGCGGACCATGGCCCGCTCGTCGTCGAAGAGGAATTCGGCGAGTGCCTTGGCGAGTTCGGTCTTGCCGACGCCGGTCGGGCCGAGGAAGAGGAAGGAACCGGTGGGCCTGTCGGGGTCGGCGATGCCGGCGCGGGAGCGTCGTACGGCGTCGCTGACCGCCCCGACGGCCTCGGTCTGGCCGATGAGGCGCTTGCCCAGCTCGCCCTCCATGCGCAGCAGCTTCTGCGTCTCGCCCTCCAGCAGGCGCCCGGCCGGGATGCCGGTCCAGGCGGCGACGACGTCGGCGATGTCGTCGGAGCCGACCTCGTCCTTGACCATCGTGCCCCTGGCGGCCTCCTCCTCGGCCTCCGAGGCCTCCTCCAGCTCCTTCTCCAGCTGCGGGATCTCGCCGTACAGCAGCTTGGCCGCGGTGTCGAAGTCGCCGTCGCGCTGCGCGCGTTCGGCCTGGCCGCGCAGGTCGTCGAGGCGCTCCTTCAGCTCACCGACCCGGTTGAGGGACTGCTTCTCCTTCTCCCAGCGGGCGGTGAGGCCGCGCAGTTCCTCCTCCTTGTCGGCGAGGTCACGGCGCAGCTTCTCCAGGCGTTCCAGGGAGGCCGGATCGGTCTCCTTGGCGATCGCCAGCTCCTCCATCTTCAACCGGTCGACGGAGCGCTGGAGTTCGTCGATCTCGACGGGCGAGGAGTCGATCTCCATGCGGAGGCGGGAGGCCGCCTCGTCGACGAGGTCGATGGCCTTGTCGGGCAGGAAACGGGAAGTGATGTACCGGTCGGACAGGGCGGCCGCGGCCACCAGCGCGCTGTCCGCGATCTGCACCTTGTGGTGGGCCTCGTACCGGCCCTTGAGGCCGCGCAGGATGGCGATCGTGTCCTCGACGGTCGGTTCCGCCACCAGCACCTGCTGGAAGCGGCGCTCCAGGGCGGCGTCCTTCTCGATCCGCTCGCGGTACTCGTCCAGCGTGGTGGCGCCGACCATGCGCAGCTCGCCGCGGGCCAGCATCGGCTTGAGCATGTTGCCCGCGTCCATGGCGGAGTCCCCGCCGGCGCCGGCGCCCACGACGGTGTGCAGCTCGTCGATGAACGTGATGATCTGCCCGTCGGACTCCTTGATCTCGGCGAGCACGGACTTCAGCCGCTCCTCGAACTCACCGCGGTACTTGGCGCCGGCCACCATCGCGCCGAGGTCGAGGGAGACCAGCCGCTTGTCCTTCAGCGACTCGGGGACGTCGCCCTTCACGATCCGCTGGGCGAGGCCCTCGACCACGGCGGTCTTGCCGACGCCGGGCTCGCCGATGAGGACGGGGTTGTTCTTCGTACGACGCGACAGCACCTGCACGACCCGGCGGATCTCCTGGTCCCGCCCGATGACCGGGTCGAGCCGGCCCTCGCGGGCGGCGGCGGTGAAGTCGGTGCCGAACTTCTCCAGGGCCTTGTACTGACCCTCGGGGTCTGCGGTGGTCACGCGGCGTCCTCCCCTGGCCTTCTGGAAGGCCTCCTGCAGCTTCTTCGCATCGGCTCCCTGCCCCTGGAGCACCTCGCCGGCCGCGCCGCCCTTCGCGGCGATGCCGATCAGCAGGTGCTCGGTGGACAGGTACTCGTCACCCAGTGCCTTCGCCCGCTCGGCGGCGTCCGCGAGGACCGCGAGCAGCTCACGGTTGGGCTGCGGCGGCGCCACGGTGGAGCCGGTCACGCTGGGCAGCGAGGCGAGCACGCGCTCGGCGCCGGAGCGTACCGCCACCTGGTCGGCCTCCACGGCGGCCAGCAGGTCGGTGATGTTCTCGTTCTCCTGCCCCGCGAGCAGCGCGAGAAGCAGGTGGGCGGGCGTGAGGTCCGGGTGCCCCTCGGTCACGGCCCGGCTGCCGGCCGCGTTGATCGCGTCCCGGCTCCTGTTGGTCAGCTCGGCGTCCACGTTCGCGTTCTCCTCCTCGGCGTCGGCTCGCAGGCCGTGTCTCCGCTGTCACTCTCCCACTGCTGACTTAACCAGCGTACACAAAGTTGAGTCTATTCCGCTCAAGGTGCGGGATGCGGCTCCGTTGGGGGTTTGCAGCTTCCTGCAATTAGGTTTCGGGCCATGCCCACCTACTCCCAGGACCCGGCCGCCCCGGACGAGCCGTACCTCGCCTTCTGGCGGGAACGGCACCTGTGCACCCTGACCACGCTGCGTCCCGACGGCAGCCCGCACGTGGTGCCGGTCGGGGTGACCTACGACCCCGAGGCGCGGCTGGCCAGGGTGATCACGAACAAGACGAGCGCGAAGGTGTCCCACATCCTCGCGGCCGAGCCCGAGGGCGCGCGGGTCGCCGTGTGCCAGGTGGACGGCCGGCGCTGGGCCACGCTGGAGGGCCGGGCGTACGTGCGCACCGAGCCGGAGCGGGTCGCCGAGGCGGAGCGGCGGTACGCCGAGCGGTACCACCGGGAGCCCGCGGAGAACCCCTCCCGGGTGGTGATCGAGATCGAGTTGGAGCGGGCACTCGGGAGGGGCTGAGACGAGGCGGTCAACCGGTCGGTTTCAGCCACCTGGGATCGCTCCCATACTCGGAAATGTCGCCACAAACTGCAGCGGCGTCACCGTGTTCAGGTCACGGTGACGCCGCTGCGGGGGGAAGTACCTGAGCGATCTTTTACGACGGGGGAATCGCGTCAGGCACTGCGGGGGGTGGCCGAAATAGTCCTCAAGTCCGCGATCTCCGGTTCTGCCAGCCGGTGGTCACGTTGGTCCAGGTTCACAAAGATCATGCCGTACCGGATGGCGCACCGGACCGGCTGCGGCGCCCCGCGGGGCTTGCGCAGACACCGGTACGCCCGTACGTCCTCTTCCTCGTCACGGGTGACGACGACCGGCTCTCCGAACACGGTCACCATCAGCGAGTCACCGCTGTGGGGGATGGCGGTGACCAGGTCGATGAAGTGCCAGCCTGAGCGGTAGGCGGTGGCCATTTCACGTCGGAAGGAGCGGTCGTCCGGTGGAGTGGTCACGTCAGCTCCAGACCGTGTCGTCCGGGACGGCGGGAGCGGCGTCCGTGGCGACCTGACCCGTGTCAGCCTTGACGACAGACCAAACGGTGTCCGCTCGCGCGTCACCCTTCGCGCCAGAGAGGCCACTCAGCGATCCGAAGGCCACAACGGCGGAGAAGGCGGCGACAAGTATCGAGCGAAGCATTCTCTTTCGCATAGTCGGCTTCGTCCTCACTTGAAAGTCCCCTCTTCCCCCGTCGAACAAGACGATGGCTCATTCGGGCACGTCATGGCCACACATTCAGTGCATCATGTTCCTGCATGTTCAGGACCCTGGGGGGTGGAGATTTGGTGACGAATCGCATTAAAGAGACACATCCCCACGCCTTGACCGATCTGTGCGAGGCGGGCAGCCGTCTCTACGCCAACGCGCTGCGCACAGGCCGTATCGCCCGCGCAGATGTGGGGATCGCCCCCTGTCTGATGGAGTTCGACCTCCTCCATCCCGATCCCGACGATCCGAACTGGCTGCGGCCCGTCCCCGCACCGGTCGCCCTGGCCCAGCGACTCAACCCCCTCGAGCGTGAAATCACCGAGCGCAGGAAGCTGTCAACCGAACTTGCTGATGCGTTCGAGCCGTTCATGGACCTCAGCGCCCAGGCGACGACGTCCGCGCACGCCGTCACCGTTCTGGAGGGTCTCGACCGGATCAACGCGGCACTCGACCTGGCCACGGCTCAGTGCCAGAGCGAAGTCCTCACGGTCCAGCCCAGCGCCCGTCACCCCGAGCGCAGACTCATCGAAGGGCTCGAACGTGACAAGCCGCTGATCGACCGAGGTGTCCGGATCCGGACCCTCTACCAGCACACCGCCAGGTACAGCCCCGAGCGACTCGCCTATGTGGACCAGTTCGCCAACGGCAAGGTGGAGTACCGCACCATCGACGAACTGGTGGAGCGGCTCATCATCTGCGACGACACCGTGGCGTTCATCCCCATCCGGGACGACCGTCAGGTGGCCCTGGAACTCCGGCACCCCGGTCTGGTCAGCTATCTGATCAAGGTGTTCGAGTTCATGTGGAACCGGGCGGTACCGCTGAGCGCCGGCGCGCCCTACGAGACCGCCCCCGACGGAATCACCGACATCCAGCACTCCATCGCCAAGCTCCTGGTCGAGGGCCATGTCGACGAGGCCATCGCCCGCCGCCTGGGCATGAACGTCCGTACCTGCCGCGCCCATATCGCCAAGCTCGCCCAGGCCCTGGGCAGCGGCAGCCGGGCCCAGCTCGGATTCCTCATAGCCCAGTCCGGAATCCTGAAGCAGGAGCCCTGAACCCCACGGGGAGAGCCATCCTTGACCGCAAGAGCGCACGACCACGGACCGGAGGAACTGTGCGAGGCGGGTCTGGGGCTCTACACCCGCGCGCTGCGTGAGGGCCAGGTCCCGGCCGAGGACGCCGACGCGCTGCCCTGTCTCCTCGACGCGGGACTCCTGCAGCCGGACGTGGCGGACGCGCAACGGCTGCGACCGGTCGCAGCCGCCGTCGCCCTCCCCCGGCTGCTGCGCACCGTGGACGAGGACATCGCCCACCGGCGCCGGCAGGGCGCCCGCCTCGCCGAGGCGCTGGAACCGCTCCTCGCCCTCGCGGCACCGGACCCGGCCCCGGCGGACGCCGCCGGCATCCGGATGCTGAGCGGACTCGACCGGATCAACATCGCCATCTCCGAGGCCATGGAGCGCGTCTCCGGGGAGATCCTCGCCATCCAGCCCCACTCCCGCGGGAACGAAGCCGCACAGAACGCCTCCCTGATCCGCGACCAGGCGCTGCTCGACCGCGGCGGCCGCATCCGCACCCTCTACCAGCACACCCAGCGCCACGTGCACAGGGTCGCCTCCCGCTACCAGCAGCTGCGCGGCGACGTGGAGGTCCGCACCCTGGACGAGGTCACCGAGCGGCTGCTCGTCATCGACCGCCAGGTGGCCTTCATCCCCGCGAACAAGGACCGCACCCTCGCCCTGGAGATCCGCAACCCGGCGCTGCTCGACTACTTCGCGATCATCTTCGACCGCCTCTGGCACCTGGCCAGCCCCATGTACCCCGAGGTCGCCCAGCGCCCGTCCCTGAACGGCGTCACCCCGCGCCAGCGCGCCATCGCCCGGCTGCTGACCGAGGGCCACACCGACACCGTCATCGCCGACCGCCTCGGCATGAACGTCCGCACCGCCCGCCTCCACATCGCCAAACTCGCCGCCACCCTCGGCAGCGAGAGCCGGGCCCAACTCGGCTACCTCATCGGGCAGTCGGGGATACTCGACCTGGAGGAGGAGATATCGGAGTGACCGCGGCACCACACCGGGACCACGGAGCGGAAGAGCTGTGCGCCGCCGGGGTGCAGCTGTACGAACAGGCCCTGCGCGACGGCTGGTTGTGCGCCGAGGAAGCCGTCGGGGCACCCTGCCTCGCCCGCTTCGGGCTGCTGCACCCGGCCCACGACGACCCCGCCCGCCTCGAACCCGTCGCCCCCGCCGCCGCCTTGATCCGCATGCTGCGCGACTCCCGCGCCCGGATCACGGACGCGTACCGGCGCGAGGACCGGCTGGTGGAGCAGTTCGAGCCGCTGATGCGGACGGATGGACCACGCCCCGCCGACAGCGGGGCCGACACCCCGCTGCTGCGCCTGCACAGCGGCACCCAGCGGATCAACCACGCCCTCACCGAGGCCATGGAGGAGGCGCGCCAGGAGGTCCTGTGCATCCAGCCGCACACCGGCCTCGCCGGTCCGCGCGGCGAGGTCGCCCATGACGTCGCCTACCACCGCGACCAGCGGCTGCTCGACCGCGGTGGCCGTATCCGCACCCTCTTCCAGCACACCGTGGTCCATCTGCCGGCCGTCCACGCCTACAACGAGCGGCTCGTCGGCGACATCGAGGGCCGCTGCCTGGACGAGCTGACCGACCGGCTCATCGTCATGGACCGCACGGTGGCCTTCCTCCCCGCCGCCGGCGACGGCACCCTCGCGCTGGAGGTCCGCCATCCCGCGCTGGTCGCGTACTTCGTGACCACCTTCGAGCGGCTGTGGCGGCTGGCCACCCCCGTGTACCCGCAACCGGTGCGGCGCCCCACCCTCAACGGCGTCACCCCGCGCCGGCGCGCCATCGCCCGGCTGCTGACCGAGGGGCACACCGACGCCGTGATCGCCGAGCGGCTCGGCATGAACGTCCGCACCACCCGGGACCACATCGCGAAGCTCGCCGCCACCCTCGGCAGCGAGAGCCGGGCCCAACTCGGCTATCTGATAGCGACGTCCGGGATACTCGAGCTGGAGGAGGCGGTCCGGTGAACCACCGCGAGCACGGGATCGAGGAACTGTGCGACGCGGGCGCCGAGCTGTACGAGCGGGCCCTGCGGGCCGGACACATTCGCGCCGTGGACGCGGCGGACGCCCCCTGCCTGACCGACCTCGGGCTGCTGCACCCGTCCGTCGACGACCTCGGCCGGCTCGAACCCGTCGCACCCGCCGCCCTGCTGAACCATCTGCTGCGCGGCTCCCGCGCCCGCATCGCCGAGGAACGCCGCCTCGAGGAGCGGCTGACGAAGCTGTTCGAGCCGCTGATGCGCGTCGAGCCCCGGCACAGTGCGCACACCGACACCCCCACCCTGCGCATCCTCAGCGGCACGGAACGCATCAACGGCGCCATCAGCGACGCCATGGCCCAGGCGGCCGACGAACTGCTCTGCATCCAGCCCAACGTCCACTACAACACCGAACGCGGCCGGGTCGCGCAGGCCGTGGCCATGGAGCGCGACCAGGCGCTGCTCGACCGGGGCGGCCGTATCCGCACGCTCTACCAGGCCACCCAGCGCCATGTGCCGCTGGTTCTCGCCCGCTACGAGGAACTGCGCGGGGAGGCGGAGGCGCGCACGCTGGACGAGCTGCCGGACCGGCTCATCGTCGCCGACCGCAAGGTGGCGTTCATCCCGGCCGGCGACGACGGCCTGCTCGCCCTCGAGGTGCGCCACCCGGCGCTGCTCCGCTTCTTCGTGACCGCCTTCGACCGCCTCTGGCGGCTGGCCACCCCGATGTACCCCGAGGCCGTCCAGCGCCCCACCCTCAACGGCGTCACCCCGCGCCAACGCGCCATCGCCGCCCTCCTCGTGGAAGGACACACCGACACCGTCATCGCCGACCGCCTCGGCATGAACGTCCGCACCGCCCGCGTCCACATCGCCAAACTCGCCACCACCCTCGGCAGCGACAGCCGCGCCCAGCTCGGCTACCTCATCGCACGCTCGGGGATCCTGGAGCGGGAGGAGGCGGTCCGATGACCCATCTCGAGCACGGCATCGCGGAGCTGTGCGCGGCCGGCGCCAAGCTGTACGAACAGGCCCTGCAGGACGGCCACGTACGGGCCGTGGACGCGGCGGACGCCCCCTGCCTGACCGATCTCGGGCTGCTGCACCCGGTCCTGGACGACCCGGAGCTGCTGGAGCCGGTCTCCCCGGCCGCGGCCCTGCACCGGCTGCTGAGCACCTCGGCGGCACGCGTCGCCGACGAACGGCGGCGCGAGGAGCGGCTGGTGGAGCAGTTCGCGTCGCTGATGCGGATCGACACCCCGCACGCCACCGGCCCCGGCACCCCCCTGCTGCGGCTGCACAGCGGCACCGAGCGGATCAACCGGGCCATCACCGAGGCCATGGCCGAGGCCACCGAGGAGGTGCTCTGCATCCAGTCGCACGCCGGGCTCAGCGGCCCGCGCGGCGAGGCCGCCACCGCGACCGCCCTCGCACGTGACCAGGCGCTGCTCGACCGCGGCGCCCGGCTGCGCGGCCTCTACCAGCACACCCTGCGCCATCTGCCCTCCGTGTACGCCACCTTCGAGCAGCTGCGGGGCGACGTCATGGCTCGTGGTCTGGACGAACTGCCGGACCGGCTGATCGTCATCGACCGCACGGTCGCCTTCGTCCCCGCCGACGAGGACGGCAGGCTCGCGCTGGAGGTCCGCCACCCGGCCCTGCTGACGTACTTCGTCACGACCTTCGAGCGGCTGTGGCAGTTGGCCACCCCGATGTACCCCGAGGCCGTCCAGCGCCCCACCCTCAACGGCGTCACCCCGCGCCAACGCGCCATCGCCGCCCTCCTCGTGGAAGGACACACCGACACCGTCATCGCCGACCGCCTCGGCATGAACGTCCGCACCGCCCGCGTCCACATCGCCAAACTCGCCACCACCCTCGGCAGCGACAGCCGCGCCCAGCTCGGCTACCTCATCGCACGCTCGGGGATCCTTGATCAGGAACCGTGAACGCGGCCGGCGGGCCGGGGTGCGGGGGGCCGTTCAGGCCCACCTGGGCTATGCGCACGCCCAGTTGGGTACGGCTCGCCGCGCCGAGGGTGTCCGACAGGCGGGCGATGTGGGCCCGGCAGGTACGGACGCTTATGCCGAGCCGCTCGGCGATCACCGCGTCCTGGTGGCCCTCGGCGAGCAGTGCGGCGATGGAGCGCTCGCGGTGCGAGATGCCCTCGATGCCGGTGTCGGGGAGGGGCGCCGTCAGCGGCAGGGCGAGCCGCCACAGCCGCTCGAAGACGGTGACGAGGTACTCGACCAGCGCCGGGTGGCGCAGCTCCAGGGCCATCGTGCGCTCGGTGTTGGCGGGGATGAAGGCGACCGTGCGGTCGAAGAGGATCAGCCGGTCGATGACCTCGTCCAGGGTGCGGGCCTCCACCGTGTCACCCATCAGCTCCAGGTAGTTGAGCAGCCCCTGCCCGTGCCGGGCCACATGCGTGTACAGGTCGCGCATGCGCACGCCCCGGCCGCGCAGCGCCAGCGCCCGGTGCAGTCCCTCGGTCAGCTCGGCCTCGCGCCGGATACCGCCGGGCTGCACGGTGAGCACTTCCGTGGTGCACGCCTCGGTCGCCTCGTCCATCGCGGCCTGGATGCGGGACAACCCGTCCAGCACACGGATGGCCGTGCCCTCGCCCGGTGCCGCCAGCGCCTGCAGCTGCCGGCCGAGACCGGCGTACCACTCGACCGCGGCCACCGCCGAACCCACCCGCTGCTGACTCTCCCTGACCTCGTCGTAGACCCCGCGCAACAGCCGGGTCATGACCTCCTGCGGGGAGGTCGGCACCAGCCAGTCCATGTCGTCCGGGTCGGGGTGCAGCAGGGCCAGTTCCAGCAGGCAGGGCACCTGTTCCGCGTCCGTGCGCGGCACCCGTCCCCGACGTACGGCCCGGGAATACACGCGATCCCCGGCCTCGCACAGTCGGTCGGCACCGTGGGGATGCTTCTCCGTCCCGTGCCTGGCCATCGCCCATTCCACCCCCGGCTTGCTGCCTCTTCCGCAGCGCAACTATGCGCGGCCGGGACCGGGTCCGCAACACGGCTCGACGCACCACGGGCGGCAAAAACCGACGTTACGACCCGTTTTCAACCGGCCTCCGCCCGTCGCATTGCAACAAGATGATGGTGGTGGGGCGCACGCCACCGGGGCATCGTTGATCTCGCTTCCCCCGGGTGCAACAGCACCCGGAGCGGTCCCGGTCGGACTCCCCCCGTTCGGCCGGGACCGTCGTATCGCGCCCACGGGGGTGGCGCGATACGGGAGGGCCGCTCAGCACGTGACGCGGCAGGGCGCCGACCATCCGGCGCCCGCCGCGTCACGTGCGAGCCCACTGCCTCGGCCCTGTTCCGGGCCGACGGGCTGCCGCCCCGGGCCTACTTCAGGCCGACGGCCGCGCAGGCCGCCTTGTACTTGGGGGTGCAGATCTCGCCGATCGTGTAGATCCCGTCGGCGATGACCGTGTCCTTGATGCTGCTCTTGACCAGGGGGCTCACCTGGACCAGCTTGGACGGGATGGCCTTGCTGGTGGGGCTGTCCACCTTGTCCTGGGTGAGGGCGTCGAACTGGATGTCCTTGCCCTGCACCTTGGTGACGGCCATCTGGGCCGCGGCCTCGGCCTCGTCCGGGTAGGACTTGTAGACGCTCATGTACTGCTCGCCGGCGACGACCCGCTGCACCGCGTCCAGTTCGGCGTCCTGGCCGGTGATCGGGGGCAGGCTGGTGACACCGGCCGCCTTCAGCGCCTTGATGACACCGCCCGCCATGCCGTCGTTGGCGGCGTAGACCCCGGCGATGTTGTTCTTGCCGATCTTGTTGATCGCCTGGGTCATTTCGGCCTGGGCGTTCTCCGGCTTCCAGTCCGGGGTGTCGAAGGTGTCCGCGATCGTGACCTTGCCGTTCAGCTCGGACAGCGCGCCCTGCTTGAACTGCTTGGCGTTCGGGTCGGTGGGCGAGCCGTTCACCATGACGACCTTGTCGGAGGTGTCGGCGTTCGAGCCCAGCGCCTCCAGCAGCGTGCGGCCCTGCACCTCGCCGACCAGCTCGTTGTCGAAGGAGATGTAGGCGTCGATCGGCCCCTCGGCCAGCCGGTCGTAGGCGATGACCGGGATGCCCGCCTCCTTGGCCTTCTTCACCTGGCCCGCGATGCCGTGCGAGTCGACCGCGTCGAGCAGGATGACGTCGACCTTGTCGTCGATCATCGACTGCATCTGGCCGGCCTGCCGGGCGGCGTCCGCGTCGGCGTTGGCGTACTCGACCCTGCCCTTCTTGTGGGTCAGCTCCTCGACCTTGCTCTTGATGATGGGGTAGTCGAACTTGTCGTAGCGCGTGTTCGCCTTCTCCGGCAGCAGCAGGCCGATGGTGACCTCGTCGCCCTTCGTCGGGCTCGCGCTCGCACCGTCCCCCGTCGCGTCCAGCACGCCGCAGCCGGCGAGCGAAAGGGTCATCGTGGATGCAGCCACGGCTATGGCGATACGACGCATTCAGGGGCTCACTTCAGGTGCGTTCCGGACGAGGGTGCTGCTTTACGACCCAGGTGTCTGAAAAGACAACGCGGAGCCACTACCCGGCGTCAAGAAGAACTACTTAACGAGTGCGCAACAGCACGCTCCGCTGCACCTGTGAAGAAGGAACGGAATCCCCTCCAAACACCCTTTACGGACCCTTCATCCAAACGGAGTTCATGGGCAGGCAAAGATCCGGACAACCAACGGCAATCCTCGCGAGTCGTGATCGCCGGCGGCCGCGTGCCGTCTCTCCGGCTCGAGCAGAGGACCGAATGAACCCAGCCAGACGTACGGTGCAACGAGTCCGCCCGGTCCGAGAGCCGGTAAGAACCCGGCCACGGACCTGAAGTACTACGAGATCCACTGGGGCGAGCCGACGGGCGACCCGGGCGATCAGGTCTGCTGGGGCGGCACGACGGACACCTCCTACCAGGACACCGACGCCGCCAGGGGCACCTCCCACTTCTACCGGGTGACCGCACTGCAGCCCGACGGCACCGAGTCCCCACCCGGCGCCGACTGGGTGTCCCTCGCGCCCTGAACACCCTGAGCACGCGAAAGGGGCCCGGAATCCGGGCCCCTTTCGCGTGTCACGGACGACTCAGTCGTTCTGCTGCCGCTTCGGCCGCCACACGACCAGCGCGCTGGTCTGCTGGGCCTCCTGGTACGGAACCAGGTCGCGGCGGTAGGAGGCGTGGACGGCGGCCTCGCGCTGCTGCATCGCGGCCGCCGCGCCGTCCAGGGCCGACTGCAGCTCCGCGACGCGGGACTGGAGCGCGGCGACCTGGTTCTCCAGTTCGATGATCCGCTTGATGCCGGCCAGGTTGATGCCCTCGTCCTGAGACAGCGCCTGCACCTGGCGGAGCAACTCGATGTCACGGGCCGAGTAGCGGCGGCCCCGGCCGGCGGTGCGGTCGGGGGAGACCAGGCCCAGGCGGTCGTACTGGCGCAGCGTCTGCGGGTGGAGTCCGGAGAGCTGGGCCGCGACCGAGATGACGTAGACCGGGCTCTCCTCGGTCAGTTCGTACGGGTTGCGCCGACGGCCGTCCATCACTCTCATTCTCCCTTCGCGGCCTCGAACAGCTCCGCCCGCGGGTCCTCGCCCGCGGTCGCCTCGCGATACGCCTCCAGTGCGTCACGAGCCTTCCCCGAGACGTCCTTCGGGACACTCACCTCGACGGTGACCAGGAGGTCGCCTCGGGTGCCGTCCTTGCGGACCGCGCCCTTGCCCCGGGCCCGCATGGTGCGGCCGTTGGGAGTGCCGGGCGGCAGCTTCAGGGTGACGGTGGGGCCGCCGAGAGTGGGGACCCGCACCTCGCCGCCCAGAGCCACCTCGGCGAACGTCACCGGCACGGTGACGGTGAGGTTGTCGCCCTTGCGCCCGAACACCGGGTGCTCACCGACGTGGACCATCACGTACAGGTCGCCCGCCGGTCCGCCCCGCTCGCCGGGCGCGCCCTTGCCGCGCAGCCGGATCCGCTGCCCGTCGGTGACGCCCGCCGGGATGCGGACCTGCATCGTGCGCGACGACTTGGCGCGGCCGCTGCCCTTGCACTCCAGGCAGGGGTGCTCGGCGATCAGGCCGCGGCCCTTGCAGTCGGGGCAGGGGTCGGTCAGCGAGAAGCCGCCGCCCGAGCCGCGGGCGACCTGCCCGGTGCCGACGCAGGTCGGGCACACACGCGGTGTGCCGTTCTTGTCGCCGGTGCCTGAGCAGGCCTTGCACGGTGCCTGGGAGGACATCCTCAGGGGCACCGTGGCGCCCTCGATGGCCTCCGTGAAGCTCAGCGTGACCTCGGACTCGATGTCCTGGCCGCGCCGTGGCTGGGTACGGGTGCCCGTGGTCCCGCCGCGGTTGAACAGGCCCCCGAAGACGTCACCGATGCCGCCGCCGAAGCCGCCCCCGCTCTGCGCGTTGCCCCCGAAGAGGTCGCCCAGGTCGAAGTTGAAGGAGCCGCCGGCGCCCGGCCCGGGGCGGAAGCCGCCGTTGCCGAACAGGGCGCGTGCCTCGTCGTACTCCTTGCGCTTCTTGGGGTCACCGAGGACGTCGTTCGCCTCAGAGATCTCCTTGAAGCGCTCCTCGGCCTTGGCGTTGCCCTTGTTGGCGTCCGGGTGGAACTCGCGGGCGAGCTTTCGGTACGCCTTCTTGATCTCGGCCTCGGTGGCGTCCTTGGGGACGCCGAGGACCTTGTAGAAGTCCTTCTCGATGAAGTCCTTGGTGCTCATCCCCGACGTCCCTCCTTCCTGTCTTCAGTGATTACGTCAGCCCTCCTCCGGGCCACCGTTCTCCTTGTCGTCGGCCGCGGGCGCCTCGGTGGTCTCCTCGGCGCCCTCCGCCTTGACGGCCTGCGCGCCGGGCTGCGGCTCGGCGACGGCCACCCGCGCGGGGCGGATGGTGCGCTCGCCGATGCGATACCCGGGCTGCAGGATGGCCACGCACGTCGTCTCGGTGACGTCCGGTGCGTAGCTGTGCATCAGGGCCTCGTGGATCGTCGGGTCGAAGGGCTCGCCCTCCTTGCCGAACTGCTGCAGGCCCATCTTGGCCGCGACGGTCTCCAGCGACTCGGCCACCGACTTGAAGCCGCCGACCAGCTCACCGTGCTCCCGCGCGCGGCCGATGTCGTCGAGCACGGGCAGGAGTTCGGTCAGGAGGTTCGCGATGGCGACCTCCCGGACCGCGACCCGGTCGCGCTCCACTCGGCGGCGGTAGTTCTGGTACTCGGCCTGGAGCCGCTGGAGGTCGAGGGTGCGCTCGTTCAGTGCCGTGCGCACCTGGTCCAGCTGGGCCACCAGACCCGCGTCTGCTGCTACGTCCCCGGCCGGGGCCGCCCCCTCCTCGGGAGCGGCCTTCGACGCGGCGTCTTCGGGGGTCGCGCCGGAGGGGACGTCGGGCTTCTCCTCGAAGCCCGGGGTCTCCTCCGTCACGCGGCACCGTCCTTGCGCTCGTCGTCCACGATCTCGGCGTCGACGACGTCGTCGTCAGCGGCCTTGGCCCCACCGGAGGTGGCACCCTCGGGACCGCCCGCGGCCTGCGCCGCCTGGGCGTCGGCGTACATGGCCTGGCCCAGCTTCTGCGAGACGGCCGCGACCTTCTCCGTGGCGGTACGGATCTCGGCGGTGTCCTCGCCCTTGAGCGCGGCCTTCAGCTCCTCGACGGACGCCTCGACCTCGGTCTTGATCTCGCCCGGGACCTTGTCCTCGTTGTCCTTGAGGAACTTCTCGGTCTGGTAGACGAGCTGCTCGCCCTGGTTGCGGGTCTCGGCGGCCTCGCGGCGGCGGTGGTCCTCCTCCGCGTACTGCTCGGCCTCCTGGCGCATGCGGTCGACCTCGTCCTTCGGCAGCGAGGAGCCGCCGGTGACGGTCATCTTCTGCTCCTTGCCCGTGCCGAGGTCCTTGGCCGTGACGTGCATGATGCCGTTGGCGTCGATGTCGAAGGAGACCTCGATCTGCGGGACGCCACGCGGGGCCGGCGGCAGACCGGTCAGCTCGAACATGCCGAGCTTCTTGTTGTACGCCGCGATCTCGCGCTCGCCCTGGTAGACCTGGATCTGCACGGACGGCTGGTTGTCCTCGGCCGTCGTGAAGATCTCGGAGCGCTTGGTCGGGATCGTGGTGTTGCGCTCGATCAGCTTGGTCATGATGCCGCCCTTGGTCTCGATACCGAGGGACAGCGGGGTGACGTCGAGGAGCAGGACGTCCTTGACCTCGCCCTTGAGGACACCGGCCTGGAGCGAGGCGCCGATGGCGACGACCTCGTCCGGGTTCACGCCCTTGTTGGCCTCCTTGCCGCCGGTCAGCTCCTTGACGAGCTCGGCGACGGCGGGCATACGGGTGGAGCCACCGACGAGGACGACGTGGTCGATCTCGCCGAGGGAGATGCCGGCGTCCTTGATGACGTTGTGGAACGGCGTCTTGCAGCGCTCCAGCAGGTCGGCCGTCAGCTGCTGGAACTGCGCCCGGGTGAGCTTCTCGTCCAGGTGCAGCGGGCCCTCGGCGGACGCGGTGATGTAGGGCAGGTTGATCGAGGTCTCGGTGGACGAGGACAGCTCGATCTTCGCCTTCTCGGCAGCCTCACGCAGACGCTGCAGAGCCATCTTGTCCTTGCTCAGGTCCACGCCGTGGCCGGACTGGAACTGCTTGACCAGGAAGTCGACGATGCGCTGGTCCCAGTCGTCACCACCGAGGTGGTTGTCACCGTTGGTGGCCTTCACCTCGACGACACCGTCGCCGATCTCCAGGAGCGAGACGTCGAACGTGCCGCCACCGAGGTCGAAGACCAGGATGATCTGCTCGTCCTTGTCGAGGCCGTACGCGAGCGCGGCCGCGGTGGGCTCGTTGACGATACGAAGGACGTTCAGACCGGCGATCTCGCCGGCCTCCTTCGTCGCCTGGCGCTCGGAGTCGTTGAAGTAGGCCGGGACGGTGATGACCGCGTCGGTCACCTTCTCGCCCAGGTACGCCTCGGCGTCCCGCTTCAGCTTCTGCAGGATGAACGCGGAGATCTGCTGCGGGTTGAAGTCCTTGCCGTCGAGCGCGATCTTCCAGTCGGTGCCCATGTGGCGCTTCACGGACCGGATGGTCCGGTCGACGTTGGTGACCGCCTGACGCTTGGCGACCTCGCCGACGAGCACCTCGCCGTTCTTCGCGAAGGCGACGACGGACGGCGTGGTCCTGGCACCCTCGGCGTTGGTGATGACGGTGGGCTCGCCGCCCTCCAGAACGCTGACGACGGAGTTAGTCGTGCCCAGGTCGATGCCGACCGCACGTGCCATGGTTGATTCCTCCAGCTGACTTGAGTGGAACAGGCTCAAGTGTGCACGAGCGGGTCCTCCGGGTCAACAGACCTGAGCCAGCCAGACTCAACTCTTATCCGTTCCTTACACGCAACTGCCCTCTGACCTGCGTGGATGCGGTCCGCCGGGGCGGCTGGACAGCGACACGAAGGAGTACGAGAACGGCGAGGACCACCCCACCGGCCACCCACAGCACGGCTCCCTCCCCGGTCCACCCGGCATGCACGAGCACCCCCACCAGCACCGTGGAGAAGGACCCGGCGCCGAGCAGTACGACGGCCCCGGGCGGAGTGAGCCCGAGCCACCGCAGCCGGTGCGCGAGATGGCCGGGGCCGCGCCTGAGCAACGTCCGGCGGGCCGTCCCGCGCGCGAGGAGCACGAGCAGGAAGTCGGCGGCGGCCACGGCACCGAGGCAGAACAGCACGCCCGTGGTCGGCCCGAGCGCGTAGCCCGCGCGCGTGAAGACCGCGGCCGAGGAGAGCAGGAACCCGGTGAACAACGACCCGCAGGCGCCCATTCCGACCCGCGCGGGATGCCAGTTGTGCATCAGGAACCCGGTGAGGGCGGCCGCGAAGACGCTCAGCAGCACCGCGAGCCCGTCCATCACCTCCACGGCGGCGCAGGCCCCCGCCCCGAAGGCGGTGACCACCCCGACCGTGCCCGCCAGCCCGTCGGCGTGGTCGAGCCCCTTGAAGGCGAGCGAGGCGAAGACGATCCAGCCCACGGCCAGGATCCCGCCCCAGACGCCCGTCTCGTCGTACGGCACCACGCAGGCCGCCGCCACGGCCGTACCGGCGAACAGCACCCGCGCGCGCAGTCGCCACACGTCGGCGACCAGCCCCAGCACGGCGACCCCGGCACCGGCGACGAGCAGCCGCCCGACCCCCTGCCCCAGCGGGGCGACCTTCGTCCACACCCCCGCCCATGCCACCAGACAGGTGACGACCACGACGGCCACCCCTCCGGGCACCGGCAGGGGCCGCTGCCGCCGCCGGTCGACGATGCCCGCGCGCAGGGCGGGCACCCGGAGCAGCGCCGCGAGCACGGCGGCGAGGAGGAGGGCGGCGGAGGCCGCGGCGATCCCGTATAGCACGGGTCTAAGTTAGGCGCGAATGTAGCAATTCGGTATGAATAACACGATCCGATTGCCCGGCCCGCTCAGGCTCCCCTCAGCGACCCAGATCACCTCACTCCTGGCTACAGTGCGAGTAAAGATGCGGGTAGTCTCGAACGGACTGCATAAGTTACCGCTTAGTAATGTCCCTCGCAGGCCCGAGGAGCCCCGAAATGCAACTCGCCGCGATCATCGTGTCGCTGGTTCTGATCGTGGTCGGCGTAGCCCTGTTCGCCCGCGCCGTCCTCCAGATCTACAACTTCATGCGGCTCGGTCAGAGCGTGCCCGCGGGTACCCGCACCGACGAGCCCGTGCAGCGCACCCTCACCGTGGTCAGGGAGTTCCTCGGCCACACCCGGATGAACCGCTGGGGCATCGTCGGCGTGGCGCACTGGTTCGTCGCCGTGGGCTTCTTCACCCTGCTGCTGACGATCGTCAACGCCATCGGCCAGCTGTTCCAGGCCGACTGGATCCTGCCGGTCATCGGCGAGTGGGCGCCGTACAACGTCTACGTCGAGTTCATCGGCACGATGACGGTGGTCGGCATCCTGGCTCTGATCGTCATCCGCCAGCTGAGCCACCCGCGCAGCCCGGGCCGCAAGTCCCGCTTCGCCGGCTCCAACTTCGGCCAGGCGTACTTCGTCGAGGCCGTCATCCTGATCGTCGGCGTCTGCATCTTCATGCTGCACGCGCTCGAGGGCGCGCAGCACCACGTCGACAGCTACGAGGCGTCCTTCTTCATCTCGTACCCGGTGGTGTCGTGGCTGAAGGGCATGGACGTCTCCACGCTCCAGAACCTCACCTACTTCTTCGCGGGCCTGAAGATCGCGACCTCCTTCATCTGGATGATCACGGTCGCCCTGAAGACCGACATGGGTGTCGCCTGGCACCGTTTCCTGGCCTTCCCGAACATCTGGTTCAAGCGGAACGCCACCGGTGAGACCTCCCTGGGCGCCCTGCTCCCGATGACCTCCGGCGGCAAGGCGATCGACTTCACCGACCCCGGTGACGACGACGTCTTCGGCGTCTCCCAGGTCGAGCAGTTCTCCTGGAAGGGCCTGCTGGACTTCTCCACCTGCACCGAGTGCGGCCGCTGCCAGTCGCAGTGCCCGGCCTGGAACACCGGCAAGCCCCTCTCCCCCAAGCTGCTGATCATGTCCCTGCGGGACAACGCGCACGCCAAGGCGCCGTACCTGCTGGCCGGCGGCGGCAAGACCATGGAGGGCGAGGAGAAGGCTTCGGCCGAGGCCCTGAAGGACGTCCCGGCGTCCGCGCTGGCGGAGGCCGAGCGCCCGCTGATCGGCACCGCCGAGGAGAACGGCGTCATCGACCCGGACGTCCTGTGGTCCTGCACCACCTGCGGCGCCTGCGTCGAGCAGTGCCCGGTGGACATCGAGCACGTCGACCACATCGTCGACATGCGCCGCTACCAGGTCATGATCGAGAGCGCCTTCCCCTCCGAGGCGGGCACGATGCTCAAGAACCTGGAGAAGAAGGGCAACCCCTGGGGCCTGGCCAAGAAGCAGCGCCTCGAATGGACCAAGGAGGTCGACTTCGAGGTCCCGGTCGTCGGCAAGGACATCGAGGACCTCACCGAGGTCGAGTACCTGTACTGGGTCGGCTGCGCCGGCGCCCTCGAGGACCGCGCCAAGAAGACCACGAAGGCCTTCGCCGAGCTGCTCCACATCGCGGGCGTGAAGTTCGCGATCATGGGTGGCGACGAGAAGTGCACCGGTGACTCCGCCCGTCGCCTCGGCAACGAGCCCCTGTTCCAGGAGCTCGGCATGGAGAACGTCGCCGCGCTGAACATGGCGTTCGGCGAGTCCCTCAACGAGGAGGGAGAGGTGGACGAGTCGACGAAGAAGCCGAAGTCGGCGAAGAAGATCGTCGCGACCTGCCCGCACTGCCTCAACACGCTCGGCAACGAGTACCCGCAGCTCGGCGGCGACTACGAGGTCATCCACCACACCCAGCTGCTGCAGCACCTGGTGGACGAGGGCAAGCTGATCCCGGTGACCCCGGTCGAGGGCATCATCACGTACCACGACCCGTGCTACCTGGGCCGCCACAACAAGATCTACACGCCCCCGCGCGAGATCATCGGCAAGGTCCCGGGCCTGCGCAACGAGGAGATGCACCGCCACAAGGAGCGCGGCTTCTGCTGTGGCGCCGGTGGCGCGCGGATGTGGATGGAGGAGCGGATCGGCAAGCGCATCAACAACGAGCGTGTCGATGAGGCCCTCTCCCTGAACCCCGACATCGTCTCCACCGCCTGCCCGTTCTGCCTCGTCATGCTGACCGACTCGGTCAACGGCAAGAAGAACGAGGGCAAGGCCAAGGAGTCCATCCAGGTGGTGGACGTGGCCCAGCTGCTCCTCGACTCCGTCAAGACGCCGGTCGACCCGGCGGGCGAGCCGGAGCCGGAGAGCGAGCCGGAGCCGGAGCCGGTGAAGTAACACCGGCTGTACGACACGACGGCGCCCCCTGACCCGCACAGGCAGGGGGCGCCGTCGTATGCGTGGGCTGAAGGCTCCGCCTCACCGGACCCGCCCACCAGTGATTGGTGGATCTGGGCCACGGGCTACTTGCGGACCGGCAGGTCAGAGGGGCCGAGGACCTCAGGAGGGTGGAACAAATCCGCCAGTCACTGCGCCAAACCCGGCCTCGGCTCCTTCGTGGCGAAGCGCCCCGTCGAAGAACCCGAACCGCCCGCACAGGGCCGTCCGGCGACGTGGCGCCACACGCTCGACCCTCCGACTAGACCTCCTTGGGCCCCGCCTGCTGCACCACCTCGAAAGACCACAGGGTGGAGCCGGAGGCGGCGGGCTTGGGCCGCTCGCCGCCCTCGCCGCCACCCTGGTGCGCGGACTTCATCGGCCCCTCCATCCAGGCCTGGAACGACTCCTCGTCACGCCAGCGCGTGTACACGAGGTACTGATCGGTGCCCTCGACGGGGCGCAGAAGCTCGAACCACTCGAACCCGTCGGAGTTCTCCACGGCGTGGGCCCGCGAAGCGAACCGCTTCTCCAGAACCTCCCGCTGTTCGGCGGGCACGGTCAGCACGTTGATCTTCACTACGCTCATGGGTCCATCCTGCCCCGGCTCCCCTTGTCCGGCTCAGGCGGCACCCGCACTTCTCCGCCTTACGGCGGCGATCATGCGCTGCGTATCATCCGCCCATGCCGAACCCGATATCGCCAGGCCGCCCGGCACGGCCTGGGGTCGGGAGTGGAACAGCGAGCTCCCAACGCACGTGCCGCAGCGGCGTTCCTGGCACAGCTGACGGCCGCTGTGGCAGCGGACGGGCCCGCGGCGGACGGGCATGCGCTGGTGCGTGTGCAGACGCGGCCGCGGCCGCGGCCGCAGCGTCAACTGGGTCCGCGCGCCCAGGCCGTCGTGAGGTCGCCTGCGCTCTGCCGCCGTACGCGCTGCTGCTGCGGGTGGAGCGGCGGGCGCGCTCGCTGTGGCTGCTCCGCAAACGGGGAATCGGCGTGGTCGGCAAGGTGACCGGCTACGTGCGCACAGCGGGCTTCGTGCTCTGCGTCCTGGCGAACCTGCCGTTCTGAACGAGTCGACCAGCCGAACCGGCCACCGCCTGCCGACTCCGGCTCAGGCGGGCGGGTTCGTGCCGGGCCGGGGAAAGCTGAGCAGGCGGCCCACCTCGGTCAAGGGGTCGGGATCGGCGGGGTGTTCGGACGGGCGGGGCTCGGTGGAGGAGCAGTCGGGCGAGGCAGCGCCCCCGGGGCGCGAGGCCGGCGGAGAGCCTGCGGAGGGCGAGTGGCCGTAGGGGCGGACCGCCCTCGCGTGTTCCTCCCAGCCCATGCGGTACCACTGGAGGTGGGACCGTTGCAGTTCCTCGTCCGTGAGGATGCGGACGTTCTCGATGCCGGCTTGTCGCACCTTCTCGCCGAGTTCGATCAGCAGCGTGCCCAGCAGTTGGTCGATCCGGTCCGCATCGCTCGCCATCTGCGCACTCCTTCCGCTACGAACCGCCAGAACCGCCCTCCGGCAGGAACTGCCGGGCCACCTTCACGAACAGGCCGCGCAGATCCTCCGGGACCCCCATCCGCCGGGCCGCCTCCTCGGGGCTGATCCGCCCCGCCGGCGCACGGCTCCCGCCCGGCACCGGCTCCAGCGGCAGGTCCTCCGCCGACAGGCGTCCGGAGCGGATCAGCATGTCCCGCAGCGGTACGCCCAGCACTCCGGCCAGGCGGCGCATCGTCTCCAGGTCCGGCATGCTCTGCCGCTGCAGGAGCCGGGTCACCGCGGCCCGGTGCACCCCGGCGTCGTCCGCCAGCCGGGACTTACCGCCACCGCGCGGTCCGTCGATGACGTAGCCGCGCTCCCTCATCAGGTCCTCGACCCATGCGGCGAACTCCTCGAGTCCGTCGGTGCGCTCCAGACGCTCCATACGTGGGCTCGACCCCATGCTCCCGCTCTCCCCTCGTAGAGGGAGCAGCGTACCGATCGCGCGCGCACGTGTTCGGTGCGCGCATGCGCGCAAGGAAGCTTCACACCTTCACCTCGCCTTCGAACGTATGTTCGCACAACGCGCGCCGAGAGTGCACGCACTCCCAGAGGTTCGACACGAAGGGCGACCGCTGAACCTCATTCCGTCACATTGGCATCGCTAAACGCTTGCGATCGCGCTCGCACGGTGTCACGCTGGCGATCGTCCGCACGTGTCGAACAAATATTCCATTTACTCTGGGAGGCACCGTACGTGACCAGCGAACTCGACTGGCGCAGGGCTGCAGCCTGCGCGAACCTTCCACCCCACCTCGTCTTCACCCGCGACCCCTCCGACGCCCGCCGTACGTTGCGCGCATGCAACCAGTGCCCCATCCGGCGGGAGTGCGAGGCCGTAGTCGATCCCGCGCACACCTGGTTCGACGGCGTCAGCGGCGGGCGGCTGTGGCGCAACGGACGGGCGGTCGCCGTATGAGCCGTACCCCTCTCCCGGACCACACCGGAGCCGCCGTCTGGATCGGCTCGCTCCTCAAACGGTTTCCCGAACTCGTCGCCGAGCTGGCGCCCGCGGCCCACGGGGGGCTTCGGGAACGGCGTGGCGGCGGGCCCGTCGGCGGCACCACCGTGCCCGTACGACTGCACGTCTGCGACGTCCTGCGCGACATCACCGACGGCGTGGTCGAACTGGAGGAGGCCGTGCGCGAGCGGCTCGGCCTGCGGTCCGTGCAGCCCGCCCCCGTACCGGTGCGGCTGCGCCGGATCGCCGGGCTGCTGGAGCGGATCGCCGCCGACCCCGACCTCGCCGCGCACGTCGAGGACGAGACCCGGCGCATGGCCGCCCGCTGTGCCCGCACCCTCGGCGACCCCGAGCAACTGGTCCGCCTGCCCGGACGCTGCCCCGCCTGCGACTCGGTCTCACTGCGGTCCTTCCCGGAGCGGGCCGAGGTGCGATGCGTGAACCCCGCGTGCGGGGCCCCGCAGACCGTCGAGGAGGTCACTCCATGAACACCCCTCTCATCACCGCCGAGTTGGCCGCCGCCGAGGCCGGTGTCAGCCCCGCCACCATCCGCAAGTGGGTGCAGCGCGGGCATCTGCGGCCCGCAGGCACACAGGGCAGGCGGCAGCTGTACCGGCTGGAGGACGTCTTCGCCGCCGAGCGGGCGACGTACCGCGCTCGCGCCCCTCGCTGAGGCAGTCGTACGTCGTCAGGGCCCCGTCGCACGAATCGCGACGGGGCCCTCTCGCGTGCCACAACTACCCCTGAAACAACCTCAGTTGCGGGATCGGTGGCCCCCCGTCACACTGAATGCAGCGGCAGAGCTGCGCCCACATCCCGGGCGGCGGACCTGCCGCTTTCTGCTGCCCGGAAACCCGGGCCTCTCTCACCGAAACTCCCCGCATCTCCCCGAAGGGAGCGTCCATGTGGCGATCCTGAACTTCCCCGACGTGGAGCGGCTGGTCGTCGACTTCCTGAAGAACCGGACCGAGATGGCCGGGACCACGGTCGACAACCGGCCGCCCGCCGGGTTCGACGGCACCCAGCAGGTCGTCCTCGTCTCCCGCGCCGGCGGCGCCTGGATCGACGACCTGCACCTCGACCGTCCGCTGGTGGACCTGGAGGTGTACGGGCCGGACAAGACCACCGCGCTCGTCACGGCGGGCACCGCCCGCGCCTGCGTGCTGGAGCTGGTCGGCACCCAGTACGGCACCGCTCTTGTCACGGATGTCGACGAGGCCGACGGGCCGCGCTGGCTGCCGGACTACAACCGGCCGGCCGGCAACCGCTACCTCGCCACGCTCCGGCTCTCGATCCGCCCGGCATGACCGACCAACACTGAGGAGTACACATGGCAGGCTTCAAGAACGCCGAGATCCGCATCGCCGGCACCGGCAACGTCTGGTGGGCGCCGGCCGGCACCACCGTCAAGGAGACCACCCCGCTGGCCTCCCCGTGGGTCAACCTGGGCTTCACCTCGTCCGACGGGGTCAAGTTCAACAAGAAGGACAAGAACGACCCGGTCGACACCTGGCAGTCGATGGCCCCGGCCCGCTTCATGCTCTCCGACCGGGACCTGACCCTGAAGTTCCAGCTGCTGCAGATCAACAAGGACACCTTCCCGTTCTACCTGGGTGTGCCGTCGTCCTCGATCGTCGCCTCCGGGTCCACCACGGAGACCACCGCGCAGAAGATCGAGATCTCCGGCGCCCCGGGCGGCCAGGACCAGCGCGCCCTCGCGATCGACTTCGCCGACAACAACGGCACCAAGGACCTGCGCTACCGGCTGCTGATCCCGTACGGCGCCGTCTCCGAGGTCGAGGAGCTGTCGCTGAGCCGCTCCGGCGCGGTCAAGCTCGGTGTCACCTTCACCGCGCTGTCCGGTGACGACCCGACCAAGCCGCTGGCCACCTGGCTGGTCAACGACCCGGCCGCGCTGGCCTGACCGCCGTAACGCCCGCAGTGTGCCCGGCGTGTGCGCACACGCCGGGCGCCCGCCCCCAACTCACCCACAGGGAGCCCGACATGACCGCCTTCGACGTCAACGCCGCCCGCGCCCAGCGCCTGGAATCCCTCGGCCGGGACTGGTCCTTCGCCCTGGACGGCGACCGCTTCACGCTGCCGACCGAACTCACCCGCACCACCGCCCGCAAGCTGCGCGACCTCGACGACAACGACGTGGACGGGCTGCTCCAACTGCTCCTCGGCCCCGAGCAGTTCGCCCGCTTCGAGCAGCACGACGTCACCATGCAGGACATCGCCGCGATCCTGGAGGCCTACGGCAAGGAGACGGGGCTCGGCCTGGGGGAAGGCTGAGCCTCGGCGCGCTCGTCGAAGAGCACGCCGAGGCCCTGGAGGCGGACCTGCTCCGCCACTACGGCGTCGACCTCCTGGACTGGCACCGCGGCCGGCTCTCCTCGCGCCGGCTCGCGGTGCTGGTCCGGCACCTGCCGCGCGACAGCGCGCTGCTGCGGGAGCTGCACGGGGAGGCCGCGGAGTGGTCGGTGACGGACCACCTGCTGGCCGCGGCCGTCGACAAACTCGCCGAGGCCAACTGGATGTTCGCCACGGTCAACCGGGACGAGGACAGCGAGCCCCTGGCGTATCCGGAACCGGTACCCCGGCCGGGCCAGCCAACCGGGCCGGGTGCCGAGGAAGAAGGCGACGGCGTCGGACCCTCCGCGGGCACACCCTCGGCCAAGGAACTGGCGGCATTCTTCCGCTTCTGACGGCCGGTGCGTCACACCAGCAGCTGGATCACCCCGAATAGCCGGGGTCCTTCGAGTCATACATCACGTCGAGGTCCCGGAATAGTCCTGAGAAACGGAACCGGACTTTACATCAACGGGCGCGAATCGATACGAGATACCCGTCGGCAGCTTGCCGGAATCACGGATCTCAACCGCGTGACTTTGCGCCCATGCTCACGCAAGCCGTGAGCGGGGGTCACATGTAGGAGATCCCCGTCAGCACGAGCAGCACGGTTGCGATGCCGCCGACGATCCACGGCACGATACCCCGGCCCAATTCCGACGCCATTTGCCCGTACGAGGGATGCACAGGGTCGTAAACGACGTCCACCGTCTGACCGATTCCCGCCGGAGGAAACGTGTAGTGCTGGGTCGTGATGGCGTACTGCGCGCCGTCGACCTCGTACTGGAGCCGCAGAGCCACCGCCCCCTCCTTGTTCCGGCCCTGATTGACGCACCGGGCGCGCACGTTGACTCCCCGGCGCCGCAGCGCTCCGTCACGCCAGATGAACAGGATCGCCCCGGCCAGAACAGGGATTCCGAAGATCAGGACAGCCGGCCCGTATTCGCGCAGCCCGTCGAGCACGTTCCCCACCCCTCCAGCGTCACCGGCACCTCAGCCGTCACAAAACCTTAGGCCATGCGCCCACCCCATCGGAAGCAGGAGGAAAGGTGACCAACCGCACCAACGAAGAGGTCTACGAGAAAGTCGTCGAAGTCAAGACGCTCCTGGCTAGCCGACAGGACACGTGGGTCACGAAAGCGCACTTCGACAAGGCGATCCAAGGTCTCGGCAAACCCGCAGGCGGCAAAGGGGAAGACAAAAAGAAGGAGGAGGACAAGCCGGGCCTGGTGGAGCAGCTCTCGCCCCTGACCGGCCTGTCCGACGTCATCGGCAACCTGCTCAAGAAGGAATGGCTTCCGGCCACCGTCGCAGTGGTGGCGACCCTCGGCTTCAACAAGCTCCTCAACTGGGATGTGCTGGGGAAGAAGCTGCTGGACAGAGTCGGCCTGGAACTGAAGAGCGAGAAGTTCTTCGGCGTGGGCTCCGCCCCCAAGCCGGGCGGCCAGGTAGCGGTCAGCCAGATCGACGTGGACCGTCTGAAGAGCATGCGCAGTGCCGCCGTCGCCCTCTCGCGGTCACTGAGCGATCTGCACAAGGAGGCCAAGCAGGCCGCGGGCCAGATCGCCTGACCCCACCCCCCGATCGGGCCGGCACCTCCGGCTCAGGAAGGAGCTTCCCGTGTCCCTCGCCAGCAGCCTGGCCACGGCCACCCAGTCCCTCGCCCGCTTCCGCAGTGCCGCCACACAGGCGTCGTCGTCCGCCCGCCAATTGCACAGCGCCGCCGCGCAGGGCGGGAAAAGCATCGACTCCATCAAGTCCGCCGCCAAGGGGGCGCAGGGCAGCCTCAACACGTCCGTCACCTCCACCGGCAAGTTCAAGACCTCCCTCGACCACCTCAAGTCCTCCTCCGCCAACGCCAAGAACGCCCTCCGTGACGTCAAGCGCCAGTCCGACGCCGTCGAGAAGTCCGTCGGCAACGCCGGCAAGAAGGCGGCCACGAGCGGGACTTCGATGAAGGGGTTCGGGACGGGCCTGAAGGGCGCGTCCCTCGCGCAGAAGGGGCTCAACACGGCCATGAAGGCGAACGCCTTCGGGCTGATCATGAGCCTGCTCGCGCCGCTCATCTCGCAGTTCATCAACATGGACAAGGTCTCCGCGGCCCTCGCCAAGGGCGTGAAGTGGGCCTGGAACGCCATCTACGGGGCCGTCAAGAACCACGCCGGGCCGATCAAGTCCGTCATGAAGGGCATCATCAACGCCTTCACCGCCCTGCCCCGCGCCTACATCAGCGGCCTCAACGCGATGATCGGCGCCCTGAACCGCATCCACGTGAAGATCCCGGGCTGGGTGCCCCACTTCGGCGGCCGCGAGTTCGGCATCAACCTGCCGATGCTGCCCAACATCCCCGCGCTCGCCCAGGGCGGCATCGTGCCCGCCCGCACCGGCGGCACCCTCGCGCTGCTCGGTGAGGCCGGCGAGTCCGAGGCCGTCATCCCGCTGTCGAAGCTCGACCGGGCGCTCGGCTCGGGCGGCGGCATGCACCGCCTGGCCGCCGCGGTGGAGCGGCTCGCCGAGCGGCCCGTCGTCGTCCAGGTCGACGCGCAGACCATCGCCCGCGCCGTGTTCCTCGGGCAGCGGCAGCTCGCCCGCCGGTAGCTCACTCACAGCAAGGAGTCCTCATGGGCAACCTCTGGATCGGCCCGCCCGGTGACCTCTACGAGATCGACCAGGCGGCCAAGTCCTTCGAGCGCGCCGCCGACCTCGGCGTCACCGAGTTCAAGGCGCTCTCCGGCCGGGTCACCCTCACCCGCACCGCGCCACCCGTCCGCCGGATCAAGCTGAGCTGGGACATGCTGGAGCCGGCGACCGCGCGCGTCCTGGACCGGCTCGCCCGCCGCGTCGACGGCGCCGGCCCGCTCGTGCTGATCGACCCCGCCTCCGGCAACGTCCTGGAGGCCGCGCAGGCCACCGGCCGGGGGCCGAGCGGGACGAGCGGGCTCGCGCAGTGGTTCCGGGTGTCGGCCACCGGAGCCGTCGCGGAGAGCACCCCCGGCGTCTTCGCGTTCACCGCCGCCGACGCCACCGGCCAGGTCGCCTGGCGCTGTGTGCCGTGGAGCGGCAACTTCCCGGCCGCCGCGGGGCTTCGGGTGTCCTTCCGCGCCCCGACCGCGTTCGCCGCCCTCGGCACGGTGTCCGTCGGCATCGACTTCAAGAAGGCCGACGGGTCGTATCTGAGTACGGCGTCGGCGACGGGGCCGTACGTGGCGGCCACGGTCCCCGCGGGCGCCACCTACCTCACCCCCACCGCCAAGACCGGTGCCGCCGGCACCTACTCCCTGGCCGGCGCCTGCCTGACGTACGGCGGTGACGGCGCCGCCGACGACGTACCCGGAGACGGGCTGCCCCAGCTGGCCGTCACCGGCTACACGGACACCCCGGGCCGCCCGCTGCCGTACCGGAACATCGGCGTCGACCTGGTGGAGGTGACCCGTGCAGCGGGCTGACCAGGCGACGAAGGACGCGCTCGCGGCCGGCGAGCGCACCGTCACGCACACCACCCGGCTGGGCGGCCGGGACGTCTCCGCGCAGGTGCAGTCCTGGCAGGTCGAGCGGTCGTACGCGACCGATCTGCCGGCCGCGATGCGCGTCTTCTCGGGCAGTTCGGCCGCCCAGCTCACCCTGCAACTGGGCGGCGATGGCGCGCAGTTGGCGCCCGAGCTGTACTCGCCGTGGGCGCCGCGCGCGACCGGGGACATCGCCCGCCCCGGCCAGACGGTCGTGCACGAGGCGGGTGTGGGCGGGAGCACGCTGCCCGCCTTCCGCGGCACCCTGCGCAACCGCAGCGCCGCCTCCGGCACCGACAGCGTGCAGCTCACCGCCCTCGACGGCGCCGAGCGGCTGCGCGCACCGGCCGAACTCCCGCGCCCGTACACCGGGTTGTACTGGGGCCGCCCGGTCGCCACCGCCACCTGGTGCGTGGACGAGCTGCTGCGCCAGGCCGGGATCCTCACCTCGCCCCCGCCGCGCGCCGCCCAGTTCGTCGCGGGCCAGCCGCTCAGCCTGGTGCACGCCACCCTGCACGGCGGCTTCGCGACCCCCTTCGGCATGCCGGAGGACCTGCCGGACCCGCGCCACTACACCTGGTCGCGGGCGGGAGCACCGTATGAAATGGCGCTGGTGCCCAAGGGGTTGCCGCCGGGCGAGTCCGGCGTGACCGCCTCCTGGTTCCCGCGCAGCCGGGTCACCGTGCCGGGCAGCCGGCTGTTCGTCGAGGCGTGGGTGAACAACGCGGTCGGCATCGGCGACACCGTCCGCCTGGACGTCGAGCTGAACCGCACCGGCACCGGCGTCGGCACGCTCTCCCTGGCCCTGGACTTCGTCAAGGGCCAGGCCGTCGTCTGGTCGCTCAGCAGCGATCCCTCCGTGCCCGGCAGCGGCCTGGTCTGGAGCGACAACGGCACCGCGATGAAGACGCAGCGGGGCGTGTGGCACGTCGGTGTGTTCCTCGACCTGACCACGGTGAGCGGCGGCAGCGCGCTGCCCGTCGCCACGCCCGTCATGACCGCCCCGAACGGCACGACCTGGACCGGCGTCGCCGGGTCCTTCACGGCCTCCAGCGGACCGCAGCCGGTCTCCGAGCTGCGCAAGGTGCGCCTGGTCACCGCCATGGCGGTGGAGAACGTCCAGGTCACCAGCGGTCTTGCGGCCGTTCCGTCGGCGAGCGACTTCTCCCAGGCCGGCGCCTGGACGAAGACCGCCCAGCTGGACGAGGCGATCCTGCCGCTGCGCACGATCCCCAAGGTGTCGGGCTCGCAGTGGGAGGCGATCGGGCAGATCGCCAAGGCGAGCATGTCGACGGCCGAGCTGGACGAGCGCGGCCGGTTCCGGTGGCGCAACTTCACCCGGTTCGCGACCGTGCCCAAGGACGCCGACCTGACCCTGACGTCGGTGCGGGACATCGCCGCGCTCACCGTCACCGAGGAGATCGACGCCTGCCGCAACTTCTGTGTGCAGCCCGCCAAGGACTACGGCGCGGTGGGGCTGGTGGCCGGCGACGCGGTCGTCGACAGCCTGGTCCGGGAGATCCCCGGCGGCGGCACGCTCACCGTCTCGTACACCTTCGGCGAGGACGAGTTGGACATCGGCCCGCCGGACACGGACGACGACAGCGTGACCAGCTCCGGCTCCAACTTCCGCGTGTCCGCCTCGCGGGCGTCCGGGGCGACGGCGGTCAAGGGCGCGGTGGACGCGATGGTGCGCCGCGAGGACGGCACGATCGTGCTGCGGCTGACCAACCGCACCGCGCAGACGCTGTACACGGTCACGCAGAAGGGTGAGCCGTCCATCCGCATCGTCCCGCTGCGGCCGGACAAGGATCCGGTGGAGCGGCAGGCGGTGTCGTACGTCGCCGGCTCGGCGAGCGAACGCTGGTACGGCCGCCAGGAGTTCTACGGCGACACCAGCGACTGGGTGCAGGACGTGCCGGCCGCCCGGCAGCTGGCGGACGCGATGCGGGCGGCGGGCGAATACCCGGTGCCCGTGTTCGGGGACGTCCAGGTGCTGTACGACCCGCGCATCCAGCTCGGTGACGTCGTACGGCTCGTGGACACCGCCGGGGCCGCGCTGGACACGCTCGCCTGGGTCGTGGGCATCACCACCGCCGCGGCCCCGGACGGCGGGATCCAGCAGACGTTGAGCCTGCGCGGTGTCCGGGCGAACGACGTGCCGCAGGACGCCGGCCTCACCCCGGACGCGCCCGCCCTGCCCGCACCGGCCGCGGCCGCCACGTACGCCGACGTCACCCGTACCTACGCCGCCCTCGCCGACCTGCTGGCGACGGGCGCCACCTGGAACGACGTGAAGGAGACCGCCCTTGTCTGAGACCCCGCCCGAGCCGCTGCCGGTGCAGCCTCCGCAGGAGTTGCTGGACGAGCTGGCCCAGGCGGCCGCGCCCGGCCCGGGCCCCGACGAGGCGCCGCCGCCGACCGACGAGGCGCCGCCACCCGCCGACGACGGCCTGCTGACGGTCGTCGTCGACGGCCCCGTCCAGTCCGCCATCGCACCCGAGGAGCGCGCATGACCACCCAGTACACCCCGCTGAGCAGCCTCCCCTACCCGCAGCCGAGCGACCCGGCCGACCTGCCGGCCCACCTCAAGGCCCTCGCCGACGCGCTCGACGGCCGTACCGTGCTGCGCTTCGCGGACGCCGCCGCGCGCGACGCCAAGGTGACCAGCCCGGTCGCCGGGATGCTCGCCTGGATCGGCACCCCGGGCCGGCTCATGTACTACACGGGTTCGGCCTGGGTCCCCGCCGCCCCGAGCCCGGTCTACAAGATCAACCTCGACGCGGGCGACACGACCACGGCGACGTACACCGAGACCCTCAACAACGCGGTCGGCGACCCGATGGCGGCCTCGTTCACCGCACCCGCCTCCGGCCAGGTCCTCGTCACGGTCGGCGGCTACCTCTGGTCGTCGGCGGCCAACTACTCCTCCTTCATGTCGGCCAACGTCCGCAACTCCTCCAACACGGTGGTGCTGGCGGCCGACGACAACCGGGCCGCGCTCGTCAACAGCACCTCCAAGGCGTCGGTGTCCGCCCAGTTCCTGGTCACCGGCCTGACCCCGGGCGCCGCGTACACGGGCACGCCCGCCTACCGCTCCGGCGCGACCACCAACACGGCCAACTTCGACAGCCGTTTCATCCGCATCGATCCGATCCCCTAGAGCCACCGGGAGAGCCGCCCATGGCAACCCCTCTGTCCGCCGACGCCTTCGTCCGCGCCCTGCGCGACGAAGGCGTCGGCGTCCGCGAGCACGCCGACTGGCGTACCCACAACCGCAACCACAAGGGCCCCTGGGGCCCGGTCCACGGCGTGATGCTGCACCACACCGCCGGCACCGACAGCCTCCGCCTGTGCCTGGACGGCACCGCGGCGCTGCCCGGCCCGCTCTGCATCGGCCTGGTCGCCAAGGACGGCACCGTCCACCTGGTGGGCTACGGCCGCACCAACCACGCAGGCTCCGGCTCCAGCGCGGTCCTGGCCGCCGTACGCGCCGAGCGGACCGCACTGCCCGCCCCCGGCCCGGACGCCGTCGACGGCAACTCCTGCTTCTACGGCTTCGAGATCGAGAACCTCGGCACCGGCCGCGACCCGTACCCGCCCGCCCAACTCGACGCCGCGGAACGCCTGTCGGCGGCCCTGTGCCGCGCTCACGGCTGGTCCGCCGCGAGCGTGATCGGCCACAAGGAGTGGACCCGCCGCAAGATCGACCCGTCCTTCTCGATGCCGGTCATGCGCACCCGGGTCGAGGCCCGCCTGGGCCTGCGTCCGGTGCCGTACGAACCCTTCCCGGGCGCCGCCTACTTCGTGCCCGGCCGCCGCGGCGCCCTGATCACGGCGGTCGGCGAGCGCCTGGTCGCCGAGGGGTGCGGACGGTACTCCGTCGGCCCCGGCCCGGTGTGGGGCGAGGCCGACGTCCGCTCGTACGCCGCGTGGCAGCGCAAGCTCGGCTACACGGGTGCCGCCGCCGACGGTGTGCCGGGGCGGGCGAGCTGGGACCGGCTGCGGGTGCCGCGCACGAGCTGAGGAGGCCGACCGATGACCGACGCCACGCGTCGCACCCTCCGAACGGCCGTACAGACCCTCGTCGCCCTGGTACCGCTGCTCGCCGGGGAACCAGCGGCCCGCGACGCCCCCGCCGTCGCCGGCGTGGTGGCGGTCGCCGCCGTGCTCACCCGCCTGATGTCCCTCCCGGAGGTGGAGCGGCTGCTGCCTTCCTGGCTGCGCAGGGCGGAGTCCGAGGAGGAGTCCGAGGAGGAGTCACCGTGACCACCCGCGAAGCGGAAGGAGTCGCCCTGGAACTCGAACGCCTCCGCCGCTCGGTCGACGTCGGCTTCGCCACCACCCGCGGTGACCTGGCCCTCCTCCTCCAGCGCGCCGACCAGACCGACAAGACCCTCGGCGACCACGAGGACCGCCTCGACGCCCTGGAACGCACCCGCTGGCCCCTGCCGTCCCTGGCGGCACTGACCTCGTGCGCGGCCCTCGCCCTGACCCTGTGGGAGGCGGCCCGCAGATGACCGCTCCGGCGCCCCCCGCCCGCCCCGGCAGGGGGGCGCCGCCGCGTGACCGATCCCGCACCCCCCGCCCCTTACCCCTCCCCTCGAACACGTGCATCATTGCGAGGTTGTCGGGCGACGGTGCTGACGAGGTGAACGGTGCGCGTACGAAGAGGCGGGATGTCCACGGCGGCCCTCTGCGCCACCCTGCTCCTCGCCGCCTGCGGCCCCACCGCCCCGGGCGCCGGCCACGACACCCCCACCCGCATCGCCGACGCCCCCGCGCAACTCCCCGTCCCGCACGGCAACGGCAGCAGGACCCCCGACGACTTCAACGGCGACGGTCACCGCGACCTCGTCCTCAACGACCTGGTCAAGGAGCAGAGTCACGCCGACGACGCCGGCATCGGGATCGTCTACGGCGGCCCGCACGGACTCGCGCCCGGCGCCCGGCAGTTGCTCGGCCCGAAGAAGCAGGCGGCGCCCACCAGGGGACAACTCCCGGCCGTCTTCGACGCGGAGGAGAGCTGCGACCTGGACGGCGACGGCTTCACCGACCTCGTCGTGTCGACCGACCCGCCGTACGACGGCCAGGGCCGGCCCCCGGTGCCGCTGCAGATCCTCTTCGGCTCCCCCGCCGGCCTGACCGGCCGCGCCGTGAAGCTGACCGTGCCGGACGCGGCCCGCTTCGGCAACGACTGGCCGGACCAGCCGGTGTGCGGCGACTTCGACGGGGACGGGAAGCAGGACCTGGTGCTGCACGCGTCCGGAGGCAGGCTGTCGTACCTGCGCGGCCCGTTCAGCCGCAAGGGCGCTCCGCGCGCGGCCGGTGCACCGCTGCCCTCCCCCGGCGAGGTGCCCGCCGGCCCCGCGGCCGACGTCGACGGCGACGGCTACGACGACCTCATCGTCCGTACGACGGAAGGCACCGCAGCCTCGGCGGTGGTCCTCGGCGGCCCCGGCGGCCCGACGCGCACCGGAGCCGTCCTGCCCGCCGGTGCCGACGTCGCCCTGGGCCGCTTCGGCAAGGGCAGGGCACTGGACGCGGCGGTCGGCGGCACGGCGGAGACGTCCCTGCGCTACGACCTCCCGACCGCCACACGGGCTGCCCTCGCCACCCCGGGCTCGATGCTCGACGCCGCCGACTTCGACGGCGACGGCCGCGACGAACTCGTCTCCAGCGGCTCCCGGCCGCGCCTCCTCCGCGCCGGTACGGCCGGCCTGTCCACGAAGGACGCGGTCACCGTCGTACCGCCCGCGCCCGGCACGACCCGTGTCCTCGCGGCCGCCGACTTCGACGGGGACGGGCGGGCGGACCTGGTGGTGCGGACCTACCGGGGCGAGACGAAGGACACGGTCGCCGTGTACCGGGGGACGAAGCGGGGGCTGCTGGAGGCCGAGCCGGCCGTGACCTTCTCCAGCTCGGAGTTCCTCACGCCGTAGCCGTGTCCACGCAGGTCACAGCGGCATCAAAAAGTTACCGAACTCATGTACAACCCTTACGCTCCGACGCCGGTCTCCTGATCGCCGAACGCTCCGTGAACCGCGGGACAACCCGCGACGAACACGGACGTCCGCACCCCATCGACTGGGGATGCCCCGCCAGGCGTTCCCGCATGCCGCAGGAGAATCACGCATGCACAAGCCTCTGCGACTCGCCCTCGCGACGGCCACCGCCGCCGCGCTGACGGGCGGTCTGCTCACGTTCTCGGCCGTGACCGCCACGGCCGCTGACTCCACAAGCGTCCCGCAGGCCGACTTCAACGGCGACGGGATCGGCGACACGGCCTTCTCCGCCCAGGGCGCCTACGTGGGCGGCAAGAGGGCGGCCGGCCAGGTGGTCGTCCTCTACGGCACCGCCACCGGCGTCTCGTCCGCCAAGCGCTCCACGATCAGCCAGGACACCGCCGGCAGCCCCGGCACCGCCGAGACCGGCGACTACTTCGGCACGGAGACCGCGTACGCCGACTTCAACAGCGACGGCTACGACGACCTCGCGGTCGGCTCCCCCGGCGAGGACGTGGGCGGCGACACCGACGGCGGCACCATCGCCATCCTGTGGGGCTCGGCCTCCGGCATCACCGGCAAGGGCGTCACGGTCGCCGACCCGGCCCCCACCGCGCACGACTACTGGGGCAAGAACCTCGCCGCCGGTGACTTCGACGGCGACGGCAAGGCCGACCTGGCCGTCGGCAGCTCCGCCGCCACCATCTACGTCCTCAAGGGCGGCATCAACGCCTCGGGCACCCCCGGCGGCAAGTACACGATCAAGCCCCCGATCATGGGCACCGCCGCGGACGGCCCGCTCAACCTGACCGCCGGCAACATCAACGGCGGCCAGGAGACGGACCTGGTGGTCGACGGCTTCGAGACCGACACCAACGAGGGCTGGAACCGCAACTACTACATCCCCGGCGGGGTGAACGGCCTCCACATGTCCGAGGCCATGACCCTGAAGCCCGGCGTGATCACCGCGATCGGCGACATCAACCACGACGGCTACGGCGACGTCGTCAGTGGCGCCTACTGGAACCCCACCGCCGGTGACGGCACCTCCGTGCCCGACTCCGGCAAGGGCGGCAAGGTCTGGGTGACGTACGGCTCCGACGGCGGCCCCCTCACCACCAGCGCCACCGGCATCACCCAGGACACGGGCAACGTCCCCGGCACGGCCGAGGGCAACGACTTCTTCGGCTACGAGCTCGACCTGGGCGACGTCAACGGCGACGGCTTCCTCGACCTCGCGATCGGCGTGGCGGGCGAGAACATCGGCACTGCGACGAACACCGGTGCGGTCACCGTCCTCTACGGCACCGCGAGCGGCCTGAACACCGACTCCGGCGCCCAGTTCTTCGCCCAGTCCACCGCGGGCGTGCCCGGCAACGACGAGGACGATGACGTCTTCGGCCAGGACGTCAAGCTCGACGACGTCACCGGCGACGGTAAGGCCGACCTGCTCGTCGGCTCCGCGGAGAACTCCGGCAACGGCGCGGTGACCTACCTGCCCTCCAACGGTACGAAGATCATCACCTCCGGCTCCCGCACCGTCTCCCCGAGCACCTCGGGCGTCTCCACGACGGGCACGCCGTACTTCGGCGCCAATTTCGCCGACTGAACAACCCGTCCGCCGGGCCCACCCCGTGGGCCCGGCCCCTTCCTTCGTCCTTGAACCCCGCGTCAGCAAGATCGACGAGGTGGACGCCGCTGGCACCGGCACCACGCCGACTCGGTGAAGGGCCGGTGAAACCGGGAGAATCCCTGGCGCGTCCCCTGACGGTCCCTTAGGGGATGTCACAGGTCGGCCGCAAAGCCGGGCCCGTACCCCCGGGCCCGGCACGTCACTCTCCGGGACCAGGTACGTTCGATGACGTGGCTGGATTCAGGATCGGACGCGGGGGCCGGGACAACCGCACCCCCCAGGGACAACAGGCTCCGCAGGGACCGTCGTACGGGCACGGACAGGGACGCGGACCCGGCGGCCGGGGACAGCACGGGCAGCCCGGGGCGCGGCCCCAGGGCCCGTCGTACGGCTACCCGTCGGCGCCGCAGCCGTCGTACCCGCCGCAGGGGCAGCCGTACGGCTACCCGGGCCCCGCCGACGACGGACCGGAGTACTTCGGCGACGGCGGCTACCCGGGCCAGGCCCACGGCGGCGGCCACGATCCGTACGCGGCGAACAACCCGGGCCACACCCAGGCCTTCTCGGTCGACGAGGCCGCCGGCTACACCCAGGGCGCGACCTACCACGCCGGTTCGGCCGCCCCGTCGGGCCCGACCGGCCCGCCCCTGCACTGGAAGGAACTGCTGAAGGGGATCATCTTCTCCCCCGACCAGACCTTCCTGCGGATGCGGGACTACACGATGTGGGCCCCGGCCCTGATCGTCACGTTCCTCTACGGCCTGCTCGCCGTCTTCGGCTTCGACGGCGCCCGCTCGGACGCGATCAACGCGACGCTCTCCAACGCGATCCCGATCGTCCTGATCACCGCCGTCGCGATGGTCGTGAGCGCCTTCATCCTGGGCGTGGTCACCCACACCCTGGCCCGCCAGCTCGGCGGCGACGGCGCCTGGCAGCCCACGGTGGGCCTGTCCATGCTGATCACGTCCCTCACGGACGCCCCCCGCCTGGTCGTCGCCATGTTCTTCGGCGGCGACGCGGGCTTCGTCCAGCTGCTCGGCTGGGCCACCTGGATCGGCGCGGGCGCCCTGCTGACCCTGATGGTCTCCCGCTCCCACGACCTGCCCTGGCCGAAGGCGCTGGGCGCGTCGGCGATCCAGCTGATCGCGCTGCTGTCGATAGTGAAGCTGGGCACGTTCTAGCGGCAGTGACATGAGAAGGGCCCCCGGCACAGGGCGAATTCCAGGGGTCGTTGCAACACAGTGATCAACTGGCTGTGGCCAGGAGCTTAGCGAGGCGCTCGGCTGGGGTTTCCCAGCCGAGCGTTTT